>DASZSK010000066.1:0-7059 GCA_035548735.1 Caulobacterales bacterium
GGAAAACCTCGCCATGCTGACACGGCTTGCGCCGGATATTGCCGCGCGCCTGCGTCCCCAGACGCTGCTGTCGCGCGCCGCATTGCGGGCCACGCCGCGTGATTTCGCGCCGATCGCCGGCCTTGTGCCGGACGCCGAAGCATGGCGTGCGCGCTTTTCCGGAATTGCGCATGGACGCCCGCCCGATCTCAGCCCTCCCTCGCCCGCGCACGCTAACCTTTACGTGCTCGGCGGCCTTGGCGCGCGCGGCTTAACCTTGGCGCCCATTCTCGGCGAACGGCTCGCTGCGGAAATGTTCGGCGAGCCGCAGGCCCTGAGCTTGAAAACCTTGGAGGCCGTGCATCCGGCCCGCTTCCTGCATCGCGCGCTCAGACGGGGCGGTTAACGCTCGTTTGGGTTAAGCGCGATGGCTTTCGACGGCGCTGTTCGTAAACACGGGATCGATTTCCTCAACGTGCGTTTCGATGCGCTCGACTTCGACGCCGCGCTCGACGCCATTGCGGCGCGCGCTTCGCTCGATGCGCCGTTCGCTTACGTTGCGACGCCCAATGTCGATCACGTCGTGAAGCTGGCGAAGGAGCCGCCGCGGCGTGCGCTTTACGAGCGCGCCTGGTTGACACTGAACGACAGCCGCATTCTGGCCGGGTTGGCGCGCCGCGCCGACCTGGATTTGCCCGCTGTGCCGGGTTCGGACCTGGCCGAGGCTCTGTTCGAACGGGTTATCGATCGCCGCGAGCCGATCACGATCATTGGCGGCGACGCGGGGATGATCGCGGAGTTGAAACGTCGCTATCGGTTGACGGACGTCCGCTGGTGCGACGCGCCGATGGACCTGAAGAAAAATCCGGAAGCGATCGTTGAAGCGGCGACGTTCGCCGTGCGTCAGCGCGCGCGCTTCACCTTCATCTGCGTAGGCGCGCCGCAGCAGGAGATGATCGCTTACGCCATTTCGCTGCAAGCTGGCGCTTCCGGCGTCGGCCTCTGTGTCGGCGCGGCGCTCGATTTCCTGACCGGCCGCATGCAACGCGCGCCGCGTTGGATGCGCGCGTCCGGCTTGGAATGGCTGCACCGTCTGCTCAATGAGCCCAAGCGCCTGTGGCGGCGCTATCTGGTGGACGGCCCTTACGTATTTTCGCTGTTTCGCGCGTGGCGCGCGGAGATGGCCGCCGCCAATTCCTTCTGACGATTTTCGTCCAGCGGATATTTGCGCAGGCTGAGCGCGGCCAGCAAAAAAAGCAGAATGGGCACGCCGATGAACATGACGGCGAGCGATGTCAGCGCGGCGCCGCTGTTGCGCGCCCCGAGCGATGCGTCAAAGCCGAAAATCTGCAACACGGCGAGGCACAAGGGGCCGGCGGCGAGTCCGGTCTTCGACGTCATCTGCAGCAAGCCGAAATAAAGCCCCGAGCGGCGCAGGCCGGTCTTCAATTCGTCTTCATCGACGACGTCGGCCATCAGCGCTCGCGTCAGCAGGATGCTGCCGCCCTGTGCAAGCCCCGCGATCACCATGAAGGTCGCGGCGATCCCGAAGCTTGCATGGGGAAGAACGAGAAGCGGGAGCGTGGTCAGCGCGGCGTACAGGAACGTCGCCTGCAGCGCTGTGTGCTTGCCGATGCGGCGGGCGGCGATCCACCAGATCGGCACGCCCAGGAGGCCGGCCACAAAATAGATCGCGACCAAGGTCTGTGACTCGCGAACAAAGCCCAGCATGAATTGAAAATAGAACAGGAAGAGGCCCCCGGAGACACCCTGCGCTACGCCGAGCAGCAAGTCGGTCAGCAGCACGCGGCGCGCCAAGTGGTTCTGCGCCAAGGTGCGCATGGCGTCGCTAAAGCCAAGATGCTCTTGCGGCGGCGTCGGCGTCTCGCGCGCGCAGAATACGGCGAGCGCCACGGTGATCGGCAACAGGTAGATGAGCGTCCAGCCCATCGCGGCGACGGCGTCGGCGTCGGCGCCGCCGCGCGCCTGCACGATGTAGGCGGCGATGCCCAGCATCAGCACTTGACCGAGCAGACTTGCGATCTGCACCGCGCCCAGGGTGTGGGTCCGCCCGTGATAGGTGGGCACGATCTCGCCCGCCCAGCCCAGATGCGCGACGAACATCACGGCGAAGACGAAGTAGAGCGCGAAGGTCGAAAGGCCAGCGGTCCAAATGTTGACGCCGGGCCCAAGCACCGTGAAGACGATCCAGATAAACAGCATCAGAAACGGCGTTGATCCCACGATCCACACGCGCCGCCGTCCCCAGCGCGTGTCTGTCCGATCCTGTATCGAGCCAAGCGCCGGATCGATCACGATGTCGAACACGCGCGCGGCCATGAAAATCGCCGAAACCACCCAGAGCGGCAGTCCGAGATGCGTCACGAAGTGCGGCGGCAGGAAGATGACGGTTGGCAGCGTCAGCGCAAGCAGCGGCGCCGCCGGAGCGGCGAACGCCGCCAATTCCCAAACGGAAACCTCTTTGGACTTCCGTTGCGGGTGACTCACGCGCCGCGCACCGTCTTGGTCAAAAGCGGCAGCAGGCGGTCATTCGCGGCGATGATGTTGCCGGTCTTCATGAAGTCGTCGCCATCGATCTCTTTCGCGAAGCCTCCAGCCTCGCGCACGATAACGGCGCCCGCGGCAATATCCCAAGCCGAAAGATTGCGTTCCCAGAAGCCGTCGAAACGGCCCGCCGCGACGTAAGCCAGATCAAGTGCGGCCGATCCGAAACGACGCACGCCCGCCGTTGCGGCCATGACGCGCTCCACTTCCTTGAGGAAGACGTCATGCCCGGCCTTCCCGTGAAAGGGCATGCCGGTGGCGATCACGGCGTCCTTCAGTTCGCCGCGTGCGGCGACGCGCAGGCGGCGATCATTGAGAAAAGCGCCCTGGCCTTTCTCGGCCCAGAACAGTTCGTCGCGGATCACGTTGTAGATCACGCCGGCAACCAGCGCGCCTTCGCGCTCCAGCGCGATCGAGATGGCCCAGTGCGGCACGCCGTGCAGGAAGTTGAGCGTGCCGTCCAACGGGTCGACAATCCAGCGGTGCGTCTTGTCGGTGCCTTCGACCGCGCCGCGCTCTTCCATCAGGAAGCCGTAGCCGGGCCGCGCCTTGCTCAGCTCCTCGAACAGCGTCTTCTCGGCTTTGAGGTCCGCCGTCGAGACGAAGTCCGCCGGCCCCTTGCGAGAGACTTGCAGGTTCTCGACTTCGCCAAAATCCCGCGTCAGCGGTCGACCCGCCTTGCGCGCGGCGGCGATCATCACATTGAGCAGGGCGGAGGCTTGCGGCATGGGGAGGCGGTGCTAACAGGCGCTCGGGGCGCCCGCAAGCGCATGCCCTCACTCGTGCTGATGCCGGCACGCCTCGATCTTGTTGCCGTCCGGATCGCGCACGAAGGCGCCGTAATAGTCCGGATGGTATTCGGTGCGCAGGCCGGGGCGGCCATCTTCGATGCCGCCCTGTTCCAGCGCCGCCAGGAAGAAGGCGTCGACAGCGGCCCGGGACGGCGCGTTGAACGCGACGTGGACGCCATTGCCCTGGGTGGCGGGCTGGCCGTTGATCGGAAACTGGATCCAGAAGCTCGGCTTGCCGTCGGCGCCGCCATAGCCCACGCCGACGAGGCGCCCGCCGACCTCCACAGGCATCACCGCCGTCATCTCCAGGGCCGCCAGCGCGGCGTCATAGAAGCGCTTCGAGCGCTGCATGTTGCTGACGCCGATCGAGACGTGGTCGATGCTCATGTCGAGTACCTCTCAAACCACTCAAGTGTGCGCTGCATGGCGAGCGCGCAAGCCGCCTCATCGTAATCGTGCGAACCGCGCCGGCAGAAGCCGTGGCCCGCGTCGTAGAGATAGAGCGGCGCCTCCGGAACGGCGGTCGCGACCTTGGCGCGATTGTCTTCCGGAATGCCGGCGTCGCGCGCGCCATAGTGGAGCATTACCGGAACTTTTGGCTTATCGTCGAGCAAGTCGGCGATCATCCGCCCGTAAAAGCACGAAGCGGCCGAAAGCCCCGTGCAGCGAACCGCGCCCAGCCAAGCCGCGGCGCCGCCCCAGCAGAAGCCGGTGATGAAGCAGGGCTTCGGCAGCGCATCGATCGCGGCTTGCAGGTCGCCTGCGACTTGGTCCCAGGACGACGCTCGAACCGCGGACAATCCCTTCGCGAACCCGTCTGGGTTCGTCTCGGCGTGGAAGTCGCGTTCGACGCGGTCGAACATGGAGAGCGCCAGCGCTTCATAGCCGGCGTCGGCGAACAGGCCGCACATCTCCTTGATGTGGTCGGTGACGCCGAAAATCTCCTGAATCACCACAACGCCGCCCTTGGCCTTGCCACGCGGTCGCGCGCGCACTGCGCTGAGCGAAAATCCGTCGTGTCGGCTGTCGATGGTTTCAGGCGTTAGGTCGGTCATGCCGCTTTCTCCGTCGCACGAACTTCCGGTTCCGTCGAGCCCCGCTCGCGAGAGCGCGCGCATGCGCGATGTAGTGGTGCGGGGAGGCGGGGAAAACGCTCATGCGACCCGCGCGACGACAGGCTCTGAAGGTCATTGGCGGCTTAGCCGTCGGCGCGCTGTTTCCATCGATCGCCAATGCCGACACCGCCTTCGTTCTCGACGATGACGGCTGCATCGTCGTGCCGGTGATGATCAATGGACGAGGTCCCTTTCAATTCGTCCTGGATACGGGATCCAATCGAACAGTTATCACGCCGGAAGTCGCGAGCGATCTCGGCTTGACCGTCTCTCGCACCGGTCAGCAAGTGCTGGGCGTCGGCGGCGCTGCCGACGCCGGGCTCGTGCGCCTCGATCGCGTCGAGATTGGCCCATGCGTTTTGCCCGGGTTGACCGCCATGGTGATGCCGAGCGATCCGCGCGCGGGCATGTTCGGGGCGGCGCAGGGCGCCATCGGCATGGACGGCTTCGCCGGACGGCGGTTGCTGATCGATCTTGAAGACGGCGCCTACGAGATCAGCGACGGCGGCGAAGCCACGCCCAGCGGGTTCGAGATCGTACCCGGACGATTGCGCTACAGCCACTTGTTGGAAATCCCGATCGACGTCGGCGGCTTCGCCGCGCGGGCGGTGATCGATACGGGCGCGCAGAAGACCATCGCCAACGATTTGCTCCTGACTCAAGGCGTGTCGGTGCGCGATCCGCGCCGTTTCGTGATCGCCGGCGCGCGGGGCGTCACGGCGCCGACGAACGCGGCGCGCCTCGACCAGGTCAAGCTCGGACCGCTGGTGATCAATCAATTGCTCGCGCATCCGGGCGAATTGCCGGTGCTGCACGGTCCCGACGGAAAGCCATTGCCGGCGCTCTTCCTGGGCATGGATGCGCTGGGCCTCACGCGCGGATTCGCCATCGATTTCGCACGTGCGGAATTGCAGGTTCGTCTCGACCCGCGTCAAGTCGCGTGGGCGCGCTGGGCCGAGCGCGGCTGAGTTTTGCTCGCGAAGAAGTGAGCGACGCACTTGCGCGCGCGCTCTGGCGCGACAAAAATTCTCCGGCATCCTCTCAGGAGGGATGGAAACGACGAAGCGGATTCTCGCCGGCGCGTTATTCGCGCTGTGCATGATTGTTGGCCCGCGCGCGCACGCGGAATGCCTCACGGCGCCGCCGCAGCCGCAGCCGACTTCCGTCAGCGACACGGGAACGCCTCCGCAAGAGGCGACGGGCGACACGCGCTCCGATGTCTTGGGTCGCGTGGTGGCGCCTGTGATGATCAACGGGCAAGGTCCGTTTCGCTTCATCGTCGACACCGGCGCGAACCGCTCCGTGCTTTCCGGCGAGGTGGCCGCCCGGCTTGGACTGGTTGCCGACGGCGTGGGCGAAGTGCATTCCATCGAAGGCGTGACGGCGGCGCCGCTCGCGCAGGTCAACGAGATTTCCTACGGCCGCGTCCCGCTCTCCAGCGGGCAGATGCCGATCTTGCAGAGCAGCCGCATGCTTGCGGGCGAGGCAGGCATCCTGGGCGTCGACGGAATGCAAGGGCGGCGTCTGCGGCTCGATTTCGATCACCACTGCATCGAGATACTTCCCTCGCGCAACGCGCACGCGCTGCACGGCTGGGTCACGATCCAGGGCCAATTGCGCTTCGGACATCTGGTCACCATTCCGGCGCGCATTCGCGGCGTCACGGTGAATGTGCTGGTCGACACCGGTTCGAACGTTTCGTTCGGAAACACGGCGTTACGCGCGGCGTTGACGCCCGTCGCCGCGAGCCGCGACAGCATTACGTCCGGCCGCGCGTTCACCGCGTCCCGGCCTATCGTGCTCGATCAGATCGTCGTGCTTCCGCAGATGATGCTCGGCGACGAGCTGATGGTGAGCCACATCACCGCGTTCATCGGCGATTTTCACGTGTTTTCCTTATGGGGATTTGAGCACGAGCCGACCCTGCTCATCGGCATGGATGTGTTGGGGCAAACGCGCGAGGTGGCGATCGATTACGCGCGCGCCACCGTTCACTTTCGGCTGCCGCCCCGCCTCAGCCAGGAATTGGACAATCAGCGTCGCGCTGTCTCATCCGGAAATTTGATGCAGCACTAGTCCCCCGCGCAGCACAGGCGTGAGGAGTTCGCCATGAAGATTCTCATCCTGCTCGCTGGCGCGGTCGCGGCGATGGTTGTGGCCGCTCCAGCGCTCGCCGATTGCTTGCCGGCAAGCGCGAGCGATCCGCAACAGGACGCCGCCGGACGCGCCGTCGCCAATGTGTTCGTCAACGATCAAGGGCCGTTTCGCTTCATTGTCGACACGGGCGCGAACCGGTCCGTCCTGTCCAGCGACTTGGTGCGCCGTCTCGGCCTTGCGCCCTTCGGCTCAGGCGAAGTGCACACGCTCACCGACATGCGCGTCGCGCCCTTCGCACATGTGCGTTCGCTGCGCTTTGGCGCTGTCGCATTATCCGACCTGGATGCGCCTGTCCTTGATGGACCGATGCTCGCCGGCGAGCAGGGCATGCTCGGGTTCGACGGGATGGCGGGAAGGCTCTTGCAGATCGATTTCGCCAATCGCTGCGTCGAAGTGAGCGATGCGGAGGCCGCGGCGACACGCCTCGTCGGTTGGTCCATGGTGCAGGGCCG
>DASZSK010000067.1:0-8888 GCA_035548735.1 Caulobacterales bacterium
GCCGCGCATCCACGCGGCTCTCACACTGAAGCGCGCACGCGCGCGGATGCGTTTCGCTGCTGAACGCGAGGGCGTCGCTTGCTAGGCTGGCTGCATGAAGCGGGAGGCGGCGCGCAAAGCGAACAACGAAGATATGGATGCGCTGCTGAGCGAGATCAGCGCGTGCCGCGTTTGCGCGGCGCAGCTGCCGCATGAGCCGCGTCCGGTCGTACGCGTGCATGCCGACGCCCGCATCCTTATTGTCGGTCAGGCGCCGGGGCGGCGCGTGCATGAGAGCGGTCTGCCCTGGGATGATCCGTCCGGCGATCGGCTGCGGGATTGGATGGGGCTCGATCGCGCGGCCTTCTATGAGCCATGCAACGTGGCGGTCGCCGCCATGGGATTTTGCTACCCAGGCACCGTCAACGGCGCCGATCTGCCGCCGCGGCGCGAATGCGCGCCGCTGTGGCGACCGCTCTTGCTGCCGATGCTGAAAAAAGTGCGTCTGACCCTCCTCGTCGGCGCCTACGCGCAGCGCTATCATCTCGGCGCTGCGGTGAAGTCGACGCTTGGGGAGACGGTGCGCGCTTGGCGCGAGTACGGCCCAGAGCGCGTGCCTCTGCCGCACCCATCGTGGCGGAACAGTGCATGGCTCAAGCGCAATGCTTGGTTCGACGAAGACTTGGCGCCCGAGCTGCGGCGCAGGGTCTCATTGGCCTTGTCCTGATGCTGCTCTCGGCGTGCGTGCCAACCGTGCAGCACGCACAGCGCATTCCGCTCCATTATGACGGGCCGCGTTTCGATGCCGCCGCGCATCGTTTCTATTCGTTCGACGGCGCGCCGCTCGGCTTGAGCGCGTGGACGCCGCCAGACGGGCAAGAGCCTTGGGCGGTGATCATCGGTCTGCACGGCATGAATGATTACGGCGAGGCCAATTTCTATCTCGCCGGTCCTTGGTTCGCGGAGCGCGGTGTCGCGCTCTATGCGTATGACGCACGCGGGCAGGGGCGCTCACCCGATCGCGGCGTGTGGGGCGGCGAACGCTTGATGACGGAAGATTTGCGCACCGCTGTGCGCGTCGCGCGCCGCCAATATCCCAATGCGACGATCGCCATCGTTGGAGAATCCATGGGCGCGGCGACAGCGATGGTCGCGGTCGGCTCAAAGGATCCGCCGCAGGCCGATCGCGTCGTGCTCGTCGCGCCTGCGGTGTGGGGCTGGTCCAGCTTGCCGGACGCCTACGCAATGACGCTCTGGACCAGCGCGCACATGTTTCCGTGGCAGCCGGTGCGACCGCCGCGCGGCGTGGTGCGCCACATCTCGCCATCGGACAATGTCGAGATGCTGCGCCACATCGGCCACGACCCGAACATGCTGTTCACAACGCGGATCGACGCGCTCTACGGCCTCGTGGGTCTGATGGAGGATGCGTCGCAAGCCGCGCCGCGCCTCAGCGGCGACGTGGCGTTTCTCTATGGCGCGCATGACCAGGTGGTGCCGCGCGCTTCGGCGCTCGCCGCCGCGCGCAAGCTGCCGGCGACGGTGCGGACCGGGCTCTATCCCGACGGCTATCACCTGATGCTTCGGGACCTTCATCGGGACGTGGTTTACGAGGACATACTTTCCTTCCTGCGCGACCCGCGCGCGCCCTTCCCATCCGGCGTTCAGCCGCTGGTCCCGCGCGCGGTCGCTCAAGCAAATCGTTAACGGCCTTGATCTAAGCTGCCTGCCGCAATGGCTGCGGCGCTCTCATCCCTGTTCGACAAGCGCAAGATGGCGCTGACCAAGGCGCGTCTGCGCGCTTGGTGGGAGGGCGAGGACTTCGACGAGGTCGCCGCGGAAGCGGAGATTGAGGCCGAACTCGCCGCCGCGAACACAAACGCTGAGCCGGAAGACCTGTTCGACGAACCTGAGATCGAACCGCCGCCGCGCGTGGTGGCGCTTTCCAGGATTTGGGGCGAAGGCCGCATCCGGCCCGGCGACGATACCGCGGACGCGCTTGAACCCGCCCGTCTTGGCTTGGCGCCGGATGGCGTGCTTGCTCTGTTGAGCCCCGGGCTCATTGGCCCTGTCGCCGCGATCGCTGGGGCGCATCCGGGCAAGATCGACGTCTATGAATGGCGCGAGGAAACGATCGAGGTTCTGCGTGCGCAGAAGCGCAAGGCGAAGCTCGCGGACCGCGTGACGGTGACGCTGGTCGATCTTGAAGCGCATGTCTGGCCCGCCAACACCTATGACGGGCTCTACAGCGTCGATGACTTTGCTTATGCGGGCTATCCGCCGCATCTCGCCGTGCAGGTCTTCAAGTGTCTGAAGCCGGGCGCTTGCGCTGTCGTGGAAGCCTATGTCGGCCTGCCGCTGCCTGAACTGGCGACAGCGTTTGCCTCGTCCTTTGCCGAGCCGCAGATCAAACCGCAGGGCGATCTGCTGCAATTCTTCACCGATGCGCGCCTCACGCTCGAGGCGGATGAAGACCTTACGGAAGAGATGCTCGACCGGGCGCGGCAAGGGTTCAAACGCCTCGAAGGCGCGTTGAAGGACGTCGCCACGATGGATCCGGCGACCGCGCGCGAGTTGATCTGGGAAGCGGAGGCTTGGCGCATGCGCA
The DNA here is from genome assembly GCA_035548735.1 of Caulobacterales bacterium. Classification (GTDB taxonomy): domain Bacteria; phylum Pseudomonadota; class Alphaproteobacteria; order Caulobacterales; family Aquidulcibacteraceae; genus Vitreimonas. Next base: position 2,588 of record DASZSK010000067.1, read on the forward strand.
TGAAGCTCATGACGCACCGTCGGCTTGAACGCCGACGCTTCATCCTGCGTAAGCCGACTGAAGAAGCGCCCGCGCCCGCCGCGGGCTAAGCCGCGAACACGAAGGCGCCGCCGGGCTCAATGGTTACATCCACCAGTTCGGCAAGCTCGATGCGCGAGGGGATGAGCGCGCGCCAGAGATGGCCGTCTGCTTCGATGCGCACGAGATCGCTCGCGCCGTGCGGACGCCGATCGCGCACGCGCGCGGCGCCGCCGGGCTTCAGGCTGATGGCTTCGAGCCGCACGACGGCCTGTGCGTTTGCGCCGTCCGGTAAATCCGTCGCGAGTGGCCCGAACGGCGTGCGCACCACGCCGTTGTCAACGCGGCCTTCGAACAGATTGATCGGTCCGAGCGCCGCCGCCGCATCCGCCGACATAGGATGATCATAAGCCGCGCGCGGGGCGGCCTCCTGCAACAAGCGGCCGGCTTTCAATATCGCCAGACGATCCGCCACTTGCAGAGCTTCTTCAGCATCGTGCGTCACGAACACGGCGGTGGCGCGCGCTTCGCCGATCGCTGCAAGCGTGATTTCGCGTAGTTCCGCGCGGAGCACGGGGTCGAGCCCCGAGAACGGCTCATCGAGCAGAATGGCGCGGGGCTTGGGCGCCAGCGCGCGCGCCAGCGCGACGCGTTGCTGCTCGCCGCCGGAAAGTTCATGCGGATAGGCATTCGCACGTCTGCCGAGGCCGACGGCGCCGAGCCAACGCAATGCCTCGCGCTCGCGGTCGGCGCGGTTCAAACGATCCAGGCCGAAGCCGACATTCGCGGCCGCGTTGAGATGGGGAAAAAGCGCGTAATCCTGAAACACCATGCCGACGCGGCGCGCTTCCGGCGGCTGCGTGAAGCTGCGCGTGGAAACGATCTCGTCGCCGAAGCGGATTTCTCCGGCGTCGACGCTCTCGAGGCCCGCGATCAGCCGCAGAATCGTGCTTTTACCGGAGCCCGATGGCCCCAGCAGCGCCAGCACTTTGCCTTCGGGCGCCGTCAGCGACATTTCTTCGAGCGCCGGCGCGCCATTGTAGCTGCGCCAGACGTCGATCAGCGTAACGGACGAGGCTGCGCTCATCGTGATCCCGCACGCGCGCGCGAGAGACCACGCGACAACAGCAGGATGGGTGCGACGCCGGCGAGAAAGATCATAAGCGAAGGTGCGGCCGATTGGATCAGGCGTTCGTCGGATGCGTAGGCGTAAGCTTTCACCGCGAGCGTATCGAAGTCGAACGGGCGCAGGATCAAGGTCGCCGGCAATTCCTTGAGGATTTCCACGAACACGATCAGCGCGGCCGCTGCGACGCTTGGCGCCGCGATCGGCAGATCGATGGCGATGAGCCGCTTCAACGGCCCCGCGCCCAACGTGCGCGCCGACGCATCGACGCCCTTCGCCAAGCGCGAAAGCCCAGCGTCAATCGGCTGTGCGCCTGCAGCGGAGAAGCGCGCGGCATAGACCCAGAACAGCGTCGCAAGCGCGGTCATGCCGCCGAAGCCGCCCACCCAGTGCGCTTCGCGCGCCAACCCAAACAGCGAAAGCGCGCCCAGGGCGATCACCGCGCCGGGCGCGGCGTAGCCGGTCGCTGCGGCGATCACGCCGACGCGGCCAAGCCCGCCGGCGCGCCGTGCGGCGGTGGCGATCACCGCCGCCAGCACGAGCGTCACGCCCGCGCCGACGCCGGCAAGCAAGAGTGAATTCATCAACGGCTGCACGAGTAACGCGAAGTCATCGGCGCTGCGCAACAGCGCGAGGTGCGTGAGCCAAGCCAATGGCCCGAGCGCGCCCAACAGCACGAGCGCGCCGCAGAAGAGGCTCGCGCCGAGCCCCAGCAGCGGATGCACATCGTAGCGGGGCAGCGGCCGCCACCGCGTCGAGCCGCCGGCATAAGCGCGCCGTCCGCGCGCGCGCCGTTCGATCAGCAAGAACAAAAGCGCTGCGCCCAACAACAATGCGGAGATTTGCAGCGCCGCATGCGGCGCGCCATGTCCATACCACGCGCGGAAAATCGCCGTCGACATGGTGGTCACGCCGAAATGCTGCGCAGCGCCATAGTCGGCGGCGATTTCCATGAGCGCCAACGCGCCGCCGGCGACGATGCCCGGCCGCGCCAGCGGCAGCGCGACGCGCCAGATCAATGCGCCGGGCTTAGCGCCCAATGTTCGGGCCGCTTCCAGCGCGCACACGGACTGGCTCGAGAAGGCCGCCCGCGCGGCGAGATAGACGTACGGATAAAGCCCGATCGCGTAGATGAGCGCGGCGCCCCAAAAGCCGGTCACTGGAAAAGGGACGGGGCCTCCGGCCCACGTCAGACTCGAATAGGCATACGCGAGCACGTAAGAAGGCGCCGCCAGCGGCAGCACGAGCAACCATTCGAACAGCCCCCGCCCTGGAAAACGGCAGAGCGTGACGAGCCAAGCCGCGCTCGCGCCGAACACAATCGCCCCGCCGCCGCCCACCAGCATCAGCCCAAGCGTGCCGATGATCCCGTCGCGCATCAGGCCGCCGGCAAGTTCGGATTCTATCGCATGCGGGGCGAGTGCGAAGGCGAACACCGCGAGCGCCGGCAGCGTAACGACCAGCGCTGCAACCAAGCCGGCGATCGAGACGCCGTCCACCGCCAGGGTAGGCGCGCGCCGTCTCCCGCCCAGCAAGCGCGGCAATTCATCGGCGGCGGTGAGCTGCTCTACCGCCAACCCACGGCCTCATAGATTTGCGCGGCTTCGGCTTGATGGCGCCCCAGCGCCTCAAGCGGTACGTTCTCTTCCTTGAACGTGCCGAGTGCGGCGAGCGCAGGCGTCGGCGGGATGTTCGGACGGATCGGATATTCCTCGTTGAGCGGCGCCAGCATTCGCTGTGCTTCATCGCTCACCAGGAATTCCAGGAGCGCGATCGCTTCGGCCTTGCGCTTCGCATAAGCGGAGACGCCGGCGCCGGAAATGTTCACATGCACGCCCGCGCCATTCTGATCCGGGAAAATCAGGCCGACCTGCTCGGCGACGGCTTTGTCCGCCGGGTCGGGCGAGGTGGCGAGCCGCAAATAATAATAATGGTTCGTGATCGCGAGCTTGCATTGACCCGCGGCGATGGCGCGGATCTGCTCGATGTCGCCGCCTTGCGGATCGCGCGCGAAGTTCGCTTTCACGCCCGCCGCCCAGGCCCGTGCGTTGTCGGCGCCGAGGCGCTCGATGCGCGCGGCGAGCAGCGAGAGATTGTAGACGTTGGACGATGAGCGCGCGCACACTTGGCCATGGAAGCGGGGGTTGGCGAGATCGTCCATCGAGGTGATCGTCGCGGGATCGATTTCGCCCTTGCGATACGCGATCACGCGCACGCGCTTGGAGAAGCCCCACCAATAGCCTTGCGGATCGTGCAGGCGCGCCGGCACCCCGGCTTCGAGCGCCGGCGTGATCACCGGCTGCAGCAGATGCGCTTCCTGCAGGCGATAGAGATTGCCAGCGTCGGCGGTGACGATGAGATCGGCCTCGGTCTGGTCGCCTTCGACGCGGAGACGCTCCAGCAATTGGTCGCCATTGGCTGGAAGCGTCCGCACCTCGATGCCCGACTTCTGTTTGAAGGCGGCGTAGAGGCGGAGGTCGCTGTCATAATGGCGGCCGGAATAGACGTTGACGTGCCGGGCCTCGCTGGACCCCGTGCAGGCCGCGATCGAGAAAGCCGCGGCGCCCAAGGCCAAGCCGCGACGGGTGAGGGCGGGCATCGTTCTCGTCAGCCTTTCTTGCGAACAATTCGCATGTGCAGCTGTTCTCCTCCGGACCGCCCTCGAGGTCAAGCCAGCCCGAACGGCTTGCGGCGGAGAGGCGCAGTCCTGCTTGACGGAGAAAAGCCCGCCTCTATGGTCCCGCGCCTTGATCCGGATCAGCCCGGGCTTTCGCCGGGGCTTTCGGGGGCGCGTAGCTCAGCGGGAGAGCACTCCCTTCACACGGGAGGGGTCACAGGTTCAATCCCTGTCGCGCCCACCATTCGTCCCCAGCGCCTAGCGGCGCCGTCTCCAAACAAAAAACGCGTGGGAGAGCACTGAACGCCCCCGCCACGCGCATCTTCAGCTTGGCGCCGAAGCGGTGTCACTTACGTCTGGATGAAGCCGAGCATGTCCGCGTTGAGCTGCTCTGCGTTCACCGTGAGCATGCCGTGCGACAGGCCCGGATAGGTCTTGAGCGTCCCGTTCCGCAAGAGCTTGATGGCCTTCAGCGCGGCGTCGCGATAGGGCACGATCTGATCGTCCTCGCCATGCAGCAGCAGGGTCGGCACGCTGATCGCTTGCAAGTCCGGCGTCAGGTCCGTTTCCGAGAAAGCCTTGATGCCGTCGTAATGGGCTTGCGCACTGCCCATCATGCCTTGGCGCCACCAATTCTGAACGACGCCCGGCGATGGTTTCGCGCCGTCCCGGTTGAAGCCGTAAAAGGGTCCGCTCGGAAGATCGAGGAAGAATTGCGCGCGGTTCGACGCGGTCGCGGCGCGCAGTCCGTCGAACACTTCCAACGGCAGACCTTCGGGGTTGGCTTCCGTTTTCAGCATGAGCGGCGTAACCGCCGAGACCAATATCGCTTTGGCGGCGCGGCCTGACGGCTCGCCGTGGCGCCCAACATAGCGCGCGACTTCGCCGCCGCCGGTCGAATGGCCGATATGAACGACGTTCTTGAGATCGAGCGCCTCGACGACCGCGAAAGCGTCGGCCGCATAATGGTCCATGTCGTGACCATCGGAAACTTGCGCTGAACGACCGTGTCCGCGGCGGTCATGCGCGACGATCCGGAAACCCTTGGAGAGAAAGAACAAGATCTGCGCGTCCCAATCATCGGACGACAGTGGCCAGCCGTGATGGAACATGATCGGCCTGGCGTCTTTCGGGCCCCAGTCCTTGTAGAAGATGTCGACGCCATCCTTGGTGGTGACATAGGGCATAATACATATCCTTCCGTTTGCTCTGGTGTTTCTGGTTGTTCCTCCTCGCGCAAGTTATTCCGTCAAATCGCCGGCCGCTGTTTGGCGGCGCCTAAGTTTTCTGGGCGCATTGCTTAACCGTCGGCAGCTTCCGGTCCTCTCGCTCGTTGCTCAACGCCGCGGCGTGCATGCGTTTTGCTCTTTTGATGGTCAGTGCGCTTGCGCGTGTCAGTTCGGCAATGTGGCTGCGCTGGTGATGGCGAAGCGGGTCGCTGCGCCCGCCGTTGCGCCGCCGGGCTGACCGCCGCCGATCCATACTTCGACATCGCCGGGTGTGATGCGCCGGATTCCTTGCGGATCGACGATGCTCAGATCGCGGTCGCGCAGCGTGAATTGCACGCGTTGCGTCTGCCCGCGCACCAGATGGATGCGTTGAAAGCCGACGAGCGCGCGCAACGGTGCGCCAACGACGCCGGGATGGGTGGCGTAAAGCTGTACGACTTCATCGCTATCCATGGCGCCCGTATTGGCGACGTCCACGGATACGGTGACGGCGCCATTCGCCCGCACGCGCGCGCTGGAGACGCGCGGATTGCTGTAAAGAAAGGCGCTGTAGGATAGCCCATAGCCGAAGCGATAGAGCGGCTCCCCGGTGAAATACCGATAGGTGCGGTGCGCCATCGAATAATCTTCGAAATCGGGAAGCTGATCAACGGAACGATAGAAGGTGAGCGGCAGGCGGCCTGCCGGGCTATAGTCGCCGGCGATCAAGCGCGCGACGGCGAGCCCGCCTTCGCCGCCGGGGTACCACGCTTCGACAATGGCCGGTATGTGCGCGTCGGCCCAATTCACGCTGAGCGCGCTGCCATTCATCAGCACGAGAACGAGCGGCTTGCCGGTCGCGGCGAGGCGCTCGAGCAATTGCTCTTGGCTCGCCGGAAGATCGAGGCTGGTGCGATCGCCGCCGGCGAATCCCGGCGTCTGGATGCGCATTTCCTCGCCTTCAAGCTGGGCCGTGAGACCGCCCACAAAGACAACAAGGTCGGCGTTTTGCGCCGCATTCACGGCTTCGCGCGCGCCTTGATCGCTTGGAATGCTCCACACGAGGCGCTCGTCGCCAAAGTCACGGCGCTGAAACGCTTCAACGCGAATGGAATAGATCTTGCCGCCTTCAAGCGTGACGGCGCCGCTGGCGATCGAAGGGCGCCAATCGACTTGCCAGGCGTCGACGACGAGCTTGTTGTCGACCCAGATGCGATAGCCGCCGAAAGCATCATAGCGGAAGCGATACTCGCCGCTCTCCGGCGCTCTGACATATCCCGTCCATCGCGTGCCGCCCGCGCGCTCCTCGCCCTGCCAAGACATGCGCGCATT
>DASZSK010000068.1:0-2580 GCA_035548735.1 Caulobacterales bacterium
CATCGGCGTGTGCGTGGCGTCGCTGTCGCAGCGAAACGTGCGGCCCATGCAGATCATGCGAATGGGCGGTTTCTGTTTCATCATGGTGCGGATCTGCACCGGGCTCGTATGCGTGCGCAGCACTTTACGCTGGCCGTGCTCGTCGACGCCGTTGATGAAGAACGTGTCGTGCATGTCGCGCGCGGGATGCTTCGGTGGGAAGTTGAGCGCAGTGAAATTGTACCAATCGGTTTCGATGTCCGGCCCTTCTTCGAGCGCGAAGCCCATCTCGCCGAAGATCGCCGCGAGTTCTTCCATCACGTGCGACACCGGATGGATGGCGCCGATGCGCACCTGTTGCGGCGGCAGCGTTACATCGACCGCTTCGGCGCGGAGCTTGGCTTCGAGTGCGGCTTCGGCGAGTTCGGCCTTCTTCAGCGTGATGGCTTCGCCGATGCGATCCTTGAGGCCGTTGAGCTTGGGGCCCATCACTTGCCGCTCGTCGGGCGACATCGACCCCAGCGTCTTCATCAGGGCCGAGACGGCGCCCTGCTTGCCCAGCGCCTCGACGCGCACGGCCTCGACCGCCGCTTCGTCGGAAGCGCTTGAAATGCGGGCGAGAAGCTCCTGCTCCAGGGCGGAGAGATCGGTGACCGGGGCGTCCATGGTGGGGTGTGTTTAGCGCCGGTTCCGGAGAAAGCCAGCACCCAATCCTCCACCTATTCCCGGATGACGGCGCAGCCGGCAGTCCGGGACCCATAAACTCAAACTGTTGTGGTTATGGGGCCCGGGCTCGCCGCTGCGCGGCGCCCCGGGGATGGGTGTGCGGGTCTAATGTTGCGCCTCTGCAATCTCGTTCGCGGCTTGCACGAGTTCGATATAGCTCGCGCCCAGCGCCACGACATATTCGTTCTGGCCCCAGAAGAACGGCCAGTCCTCGCGGTTTTCCGGATAGTCAGGCTTGAGGATCAGTTCGCCGGGCACGACGCCGCCGGCGATAAAGCTGAAATCGGCGCGGTTGTTGCCGTAAGCCACCTCTTTCGACACCGAGCCCACGCCCGACACGAACGAGACGTTCGAGCCCGGATGCGTTCCGTAGAGATACGCAAGCGAACGGAACACCATGTCGTCGCCGATGAGGTCGGGGAATTGCTGGTGCAATTCGTGTTGCGCGAGGCCGATCTGCACGACGGCCGCGTCGCCGGCCCAGCCGCCTTCGGTGATCAGCATGCCGAACGGATTGGTTGACGTGATCTGCTGCAATTGCGCCGCGAAGGCGCGCACGTCGGGCTCGACTTGGGCCTTGTACGCGGCCGGCATCAGCGGAATGGCGCGCGCCACGGTGCGCGCGTTGAACAGAAAGCGCGCATGCACTTGCGGCCAGAGCGCCTGGATGCGGTCGGCGTATTTCTGCTCGCGCGTGGTCGCCAGCAACTCGACGGCGGCGGAAAATTCCGCGTCCAGCGGATCGTTGCCTGTGGTGTTGCCGTGGTGGAACGTGGACGGCGCGCGCGCATGCTCCTCGTCCCAGATGCGCCGCGCGGCGGCGAGCGCCTCGTTGGCCATCGCATCATCATAGCCGCGCAGCACGCGTGACGCGGCCGCGAAGGTCGCGGCGGAATCGTAATTCAGCGCGGTGGAATGATTGGTGAAGGCCCAGCGATCGTCATCGACGCCGCTTTGGCCGTTGCGCACCTGATCGACGCGGAGGTTGGCGTTGTAGATAAGGCCGTCGGTCTTATCCACGGCGTCGCCCAAATGGTGGTACTGCCACACATAAGGTTCGGTGACGCCGTTGATGGCGTAGCCGAAGGCGCGCTGCGTCGCGAGCAGCCACAGCATGCCGTGCTGGATTTGCTGCAGCACATCGGGCTTGCCGTCGGGCTGATGGATTTCGACATGGCGCAAATGCTCGTCGATCGCGGTTTCGTCGCGGTCGAGATGATAGTGCTCACGCAGCCGCGCCAGTGAGGCCACGACCTCGCTCTGAGTCAGCGTCGGCAGATCGAAATCGCCCGCGTCATACCAGCCGCCGACGGCGATGCCCGGGATGTGCTCGCCAGGGCGATAGCGATTGTCGGTCGTCGGCCCCTGCGCCCAGAGATCGATATGCTCGTGATTGAGCGGCGCCTGGCGCGCGTCGTCCTTGTGGCTGTCGCCATGCCAGACCCGGTACGCCTCGGCCACCAGCACGTGATCCATCTGCACGTTGAGGAAGATGTCGCTCGTGGGATGCCACGCGTCGGCATAGATACCGCGGGCGATGCGGAAGGGCGCCGTGCGCTGGCCCTCGTATTCGATGACGTAAAGCCCGGGCTCCCGCACGCTGGAAAAATCGAAACGACGATAGGCGTAGCGCAGGTAATTGCCGGCCCAGGCGGTCGCGGCGCCTTCAAGCGCAACTTGCGTCGAGCCGTCGGCGTTGACCCGCAGCAGGCGCGCGGTCGCGGGCGCGCCGAGATCGTTGCGGTCGAGTTCGATCACCGCGACCTTGTCCTGGTTCGGCGCGTAGCCGAGCTGGCTGTGGGCGATCATCGGCGCGCGCGTCCAGTTGGGAATGGTGTTGGCGTGAATGGTCCATTGCAGGACGGCGCCAGTGCG
>DASZSK010000069.1:0-10085 GCA_035548735.1 Caulobacterales bacterium
GCTGTGCAGGCCGCCCCCGCATGGGCCCAGCGTGTCGATGTTCGGGCAGCCGGCGGCGGCGAGATTGTTGCCTTCGCAGACGCCGCCCGATGGCGCAAAGGTCGCGTCGATGCCGATCACCCTGCCCGCAGTCTTCACCCACTCCATCAGTGTTTCCTGCGCCGGATTGAGCGGCTTGGGCGGACGTCCGAATCCGCCGTGTAGCGTCGCCGTTATACCGTCACGCATGCCGGCATGACCGGCGATGTGCTTCACATGCTCCGTCGCCCACGCGACACTGGCCTCATCCGGCGCGCGCACATTGAACCGCAGCACGGCTTTGTCCGGCACGATGTTTGACGGTCCGCCGCCTTCGATCGCGCCGACATTGAAGGTCACGCCGTCATGCAAACCATTTAGTTCATTGAGCATGATCGCCGCTTCTGCGGCGGCGATCACAGCGCTGCGCCCATCGGTGAAGGCGCGCCCCACATGTGCTGCGCGGCCGCGCAAAACCAGGCTGAAATTGCCTGATCCCTTGCGGGCGCTGACGAGGCCGCCTGTCGCCAAAGCCGGCTCGTAGGTCATGCCGAGCTGCGCGCGGTTGCCGAGATCGGCGAGCAGCGGCGCGCTTGCCGGCGACCCGATCTCTTCGTCGGGGCTCAACAGCACTTCGTAGCCGATGCGTTTCTCGCCCGGCATCGCCTCGTACGCCTGAAGCGCGGCAAGCATGACGGCGATGCCGCCTTTCATGTCCGCCACGCCAGGACCGCGCATGGTGTCGGCTTCGGCGCGCCACGGTCTCTGGAACGCGTGCTTGGCCGGGAACACGGTGTCGTAATGGCCGGTCAGCGCGATCTGGATCAGCGCATCTGGGCGCACGCGCACACGCACGGACGAACCATGCTCGACCGGCTCGGTTTCACCATCGGGGCGGACACGCTGTGTGGGCTGCAATGCCGCGAGGTTTACCTCTCCCGGCAGCGGCTCACAGGCTTCCAAGAGCAAAGCGCGCATGCGCGCGAGCCCCTCGGTCTCGTACGAGCCGGAATTAATCGCCGACCAGGCTTCGGTGCGGGACGCGATGGCGTCGTTCTGAGCGTCCAGGTCCTTCAGCGCGCGGTCGACAGCAGCGCTCTGCAGCGCTGGCGCAGGTTGGAATGACATGGCCGACCTTGTAAGCGAGCCGGCGCCAGTGTCCAGCGCAGGAAAAGGGCCCGGCGGTGAAGCCGGGCCCCCAAGTCGCGTTTCCTCCGTGAGACTGGCTTAGCGGAAGCTGATCGTCACCGCCGTACGGCGGTTGAGCGGCTCGCGCACGCCATTCCGCGTCGGCTTCGCCAGATCGGTTTCGCCACGGCCTTCCGTGGTGATCGCACCGGCCGGCAGGCCGCGCGCCACGAGCGCGTCGCGCACGACGGACGCACGGCGGTTCGACAGGCCGACATTGTACTGCGCCGAACCGGACGTATCGGTGTGGCCGATGACGACGACGCCGCTCACGTTGCACGCTTGTGCGCGCGCGACCGCTTGATCGATCACCTCAAGCGCCGCTTGGTTCAGGTTCGAGCGATCCCACTCGAAATAGACCACGAAGTCCGACGTCGGGCAGACCGGCGGCGGAGGCGGCGGGGGCGGCGCCGGGGGCGGCGTTGGCGGAGCGGGCGGCGGAGGCGGCGGAGGCGGCGCAGCGAACTGCCAACGCAGACCAACCGTCACGGCCTGGTTCGTGTAATCGCCGTCGAACGTGCCCGTCGCGGGGAAATCGATGTAACCGTCGAAGTTCGCGTTCGGCGCGTGGAAGTATCGATAGCCGATATCCACGTCGAGCTGTTCGGTGACCGGAAACGCAACGCCGATCATCGCCTGATAGGCGGCGACCGTGTCACTGTCATCGTAGAATTGGCCGCCGGTGAACGTGGTGTTGGAGACCAGTTTGGCGGCGCCGGCGCCTAAGCCGACATAAGGTTGAATCGAACCGCCGCGATTGAAGTCGTAATAGACATTGGCCATCGCGGCCCACGCGTGCACGCCGCCATCCGCGATGTTCGCATCTTCATCGAGGCCATTGTAGCGGTGCGAAAGTTCGCCTTCGACACGGAAACCGTTGTTGAACGCGTAACCGAGGCCAAGCGACTCCATCCAATCCTTTTTCAGATCGGCGCTCGGCGGATTGAAATCCAATTCGCCATCCACCGTGTAGCCCACGTCGCCGCGAGCGTACCAACCTTCCGTCGCATGCGCAGCGCCCGCGCTCGCAGCGAGCAGCGCCGCCAGCGCGACCGTCTTCAGCAACTTCCGCATCGGACTTCTCCTTAGATGAAACCCACGTTACGCGGCCCCATCCCCCCTGCCCTGACGGCGCGCCCGCACGCAGCCGCGCGACGTCTATCCCTCAGCCGGCCGAAGACTGCGGGGCGTGGTTAAGCTGTTACTTCGTGGGGAAGTTCAGTCCAGGGAAGTATCCCGGGAGGCGAAAAAAACTCGGAGCGATCGGCGTCGTGCTGCTGGAAAGAGATCAAATGAAAAGGGCCCGGCTTGCGCCGGGCCCTTCGCATCCAATGCTGCGCGAACAGCTTATTGGAAGCTGATCGTCACCGCCGTGCGGCGGTTCAGCGGCTCGCGGACGCCGTCGCGCGTCGGACGCGCGAGTTCCGTTTCGCCATGGCCTTGCGTGGTGATTTGCGAAGCGGACATGCCGCGCGCCACCAGCGCATCGCGAACGACCGACGCGCGGCGTTCCGACAGGCCCATATTGTATTGCGCCGAACCCGACGTGTCGGTGTGGCCGACGACGAGCACGCCCGAGACGTTGCACGAGCGCGCACGCGCCACGGCCGCATCGATCGTCTCGAGAGCCGCTTGGTTGAGGTTCGAGCGATCCCACTCGAAGTACACGACGAAGTCCGACGTCGGGCACGCAACCACCGGCGGAGGCGGCGGGGGCGGCGGAGGCGGCGGAGGGGGCGGCGGAGGCGGAGCCGGCGGCGGCGGCGGGGCCGCGAACTGCCAGCGCAGACCAACCGTCACAGCTTGGTTCGTGTAATCGGCTTGGCGATCAACCGCAGCCGGTTCGTTCGAGATGAACTTCACGTTCTGCGCTTGGAAATAGCGATAGCCGACATCGAGATCGAGCTGCTGCGACACCGCGAAGGCGACGCCCGCCATGGCTTGCCAGGCGAACACCGTGTCCGAGTCATCGAAGCCGAACACCGGCGGCGGCACCGTGTCCGCACCATTGGCGTTCACGCGCGCAGCGCCGACGCCGAGGCCGACATACGGCTCGATCGAACCGCCCTTGTTGAAATCATAATAGCCATTGAACATGGCCGCCCAGGCGTGCACGTCGCCGCCGGCATCTAGGTTCGGCAGCGTTTCCATCTGGTTGAAGCGATGGCTCAGCTCGCCTTCGAGGCGGAAGCCGTTGGCGAAGCCGTAGCCCAGACCGACACCTTCGTACCAATCGTTGTCGAGGCCGGGGTCGCCATAGTTCCAAAAGCCAGGGCCGGCGTCCTGAACGTCAAAATCCCCGTCGACCGAATAGCCGACGTCGGCGCGGCCATACCAGCCTTCAGTCGCATGGGCGGCGCCTGCGACGCCCGTCATGAGCGCGGCCAGCGCGACCGTCTTGGTGATGCGCGATTTCATAGTCACCCCTTCTCAAGCGTTATCCCCGCTGGGCCCGCTTCCCCGCGGGACGCAGCCGTTCGCGCGCCGAAGCACGCCAACGACGCTCGTTCTCAACCAGAGTCGAGAAGTGCGCGCCGGCCCGGAATGTGGCGCCTTGAGGCCGCAAAGTCCATTGAGCCAACGCAAGCAAACGTCGATTTCTCTTGCTGCGTTGACATTTTGCCCACGTTTTCGCGGGCTTCAGTTACCTTTCATTAAGCCCCTGAGCCATTTTGGGCGGCCATCAGTCATTCCGGCGGCGGAAGCTCCGCAAGAAAAAGGGGCCGCACCCCTCCCGGCGCGGCCCCGTCCCCTGATCGCCCCTGCGCGTGCCTTTCGCCGTTGCTCCCCCGCACCGGCTGAAAATCCTATCCCGCTCGGGCCGCGCTATGTAAGCGCGATTAACCCCCGCCGCCGAGCGTCCTTATCCACATCGAGCGGCCATTTCTCCTCAGTGTTGCCGAGCCAACACAGAAGCGTCCCTTGCCGCGCGGAGCTGGCGCGCTTAATCACCCCTCGCGCACGAGCCCGTAGCTCAGTCGGTAGAGCATCTGACTTTTAATCAGGGGGTCGCGGGTTCAAGTCCCGCCGGGCTCACTTCGGCGCAGCGGCGATGGCCAGAGTTCCCGCCACCGCGGCGGCCCACTCGCGGCGCAGACGCGCCAGCCGCTCCGGCTCCATCCTGGGCGTCCAGCCTGCCCGCCGCGGGCTCTCGGGCGCGTCGGCGAGCGACCGGATCAGACCGGATCCCGCCGCTGCGAGCTTCGCTGCGCCCAAGGCGGTGACTTCCTGGTAGGCGGGACACACAACTTCGACCTGGCAGATATCGGCGAGAAATTGCATGGCCCAGGCGTTCGCGGTCATGCCGCCATCGACCAGAAGCTTCTCGATGCGCGCGCCGTCGGCGGCGAGCGCGTCGAGCAGATCGCGTGTCTGATACGCCACCGCCTCCAGGCCGGCGCGCACCAAATGCGCCGCGCGCGCGTCGCGGGTGAGACCGACAATGGTTCCGCGCGCATCCGCGTTCCATTGCGGCGCGCCCAGGCCGGCGAAGGCCGGCACGAGATACACGCCGCCATTGTCGGCAAGCGATTGCGCGATCGTCTCGGACTCCGCGGCGCTTCTGATGACGCCCAATCCGTCGCGCAGCCATTGCATCGTGGCGCCGGCGGAAAAGATCGAGCCTTCGAGCGCATAGCTCAACGCCTCTCCCGAACGATAGCCGATCGTCGCCAGCAAGCGATTGCGCGAATGCGGCCGCGCAGCGCCAGTGTTCATGACCAGAAAGCAGCCCGTGCCAAACGTCGCTTTCGCCATGCCCGGCTTAAGACAGCCATGCCCGACAAGCGCGGCCTGCTGATCGCCGGCCATGCCGCAGATTGGAATCTCTGCGCCGAACAACGCCGCGTCGGTCGCGCCCACGTTCTCATCGCATGCCACGACCTTCGGCAACAAAGCGCGCGGCACGCGAAAGAGCGCGAGAAGGTCTTCGCTCCACTCTTGCCTGCCGATGTCGAAAAGCATCGTCCGCGAGGCATTGGTCAGGTCGCTGATATGCGCCTTGCCGCCGGTGAGGCGCCACGTGAGAAAACTCTCGATCGTGCCGAACGCCAACTCGCCGGCCTCGGCGCGGCGGCGCAAATTCGCATCCTGATCCAGAATCCACGCGATTTTGGTGGCCGAAAAGTATGGATCGAGCAGAAGGCCGGTGATTTCTTGCACGCGCGCTTCATGCTCGCGCAGCGCATCGCACTGCGCGGCAGTGCGCCGATCCTGCCAGACTATGGCGCGATGCACCGGCGCGCCAGTGTTCCGGTCCCAGATGATCGTCGTCTCGCGCTGGTTGGTGATCCCGATCGCCGCGACGTTCGCCGCGCCGCCGACCTTGCCGATCACATCGCGACAGACTTCGAGCGTCGCATTCCAAATTTCTTCCGCGTCGTGCTCGACCCAACCTGGCTGCGGATAATATTGCCTCAGCTCGACTTGCGCGACGGCCTGCGGCTGGAAGTTCAGATTGAACGCGATCGCCCGCGTCGACGTCGTACCCTGGTCGATGGCGAGAATGTGCTTGGCCATGGCCGCGTTTTGGACCGCCGGCGGCGAGGCGGCAAGACGCCGGCGGTCCGCCAGGCTAGGCGATCGGCGCGCTGGCGCGCGTACGCCCCACAGCAGCGCCAATGAGGCCCAAGGTCGTGATCAGGTCGATGACCGACGAAGCAACCTGCTCGGCCACGCCAGACGGCAACATCACCTTGAAATGGCTGGCGACGAACGCCACTGCGATCGCGGCGATGCTTTTCAGCGTCAGGGATTGAATGGCCGGCTTGGTTTCGGTGCTCATGCTGCTGCTCCTCTTGATCGAGGCAGCTTAGAGCCGGCCGCTGGTCGGTCGGATCGAAGCTCTGCAAGCATTTGCGTTTGCTTGCGTCAGCCCGCGGACCGGCCGCCGCACAATGCGCTTTTGGCGGCTTCGTATTCACGCCTCAGCCGCGCGACGAGGTCTGCGGCAGGCACGATGTCGTGTACCTGGCCCACGCCCTGGCCGGCGCCCCAGATGTCCTTCCACGCTTTCGTGCCGCTCGTGAAACTCATCTTGCTGGGATCGCTCTCCGGCAGCTGATCGGGATCGAGCCCGGCATTGCGCACCGAAGGTTTCAGATAGTTGCCGAGCACGCCGGTGAACAGGCTGGTGTAGACGATGTCGCCGGCCGCGCTGTCGACGATCATCTGCTTGTACGCGTCCGACGCATTCGCCTCCTTCGTCGCGATAAACGCCGAACCGATATAAGCGAGATCGGCGCCGATCACCTGCGCGGCGACAATAGCACGCCCCGTCGCAATGGCGCCGGACAAAAGCAGCGGCCCATCGAAGAATTCGCGGATCTCCTGCACGAGTGCAAAAGGCGAAAGCCCGCCGGCGTGTCCCCCCGCGCCGGCGCACACGGCGATCAGACCATCCGCACCCTTCTCCAGGGCCTTCTTCGCGTGCGTGATATTAATGATGTCATGCAAGACGAGCCCGCCGTACGAGTGTATCGCTTCGTTCACTTCGGGCCGCGCGCCGAGCGAAGTGATGACGATCGGGACTCTGTGTTTCACGCAGAGTTCGACATCATGCTCGAGCCGCTCGTTCGTCTTATGGACAATCTGGTTCACCGCGAACGGCGCCGATGGCGCCTCGGGGTGCGTTTCGTCATGCGCTGTCAAGGCGTCCTTGATGCGAACGAGCCAATCGTCAAGCGCCGATGTGGGGCGCGCATTCAACGCCGGGAATGAACCGACGATGCCCGACGTGCATTGTGCGATCACAAGCTCTGGATTGGCGATGATGAATTGCGGAGCCCCAACCGCCGGCAGGCGAAGCTTGTCGAACAGCGGCGGCAGAGCCATCATTTTCTCCCTGTGTCAAAAGAGCGCTAACCTCTAAAACCGCTCGCGTCGATCCTACCGAAACGTCAAGCAACGGAAGCGATGTCAGAACTACCGCCCCTCGCCGAACCCGCCGATGAAAGCGCCTGGCGCGCACTCGTGGAGAAAGCGCTGAAAGGCGCGCCCTGGCGCAAGCTTATCACGCGCACTGCAGACGGAATCGAGATCAATCCGCTCTATCGCGAGGCCGATTTCGCTACGGAAGGCGATATCGCCGGATTCCCGGGCGCGGCGCCATTCGTGCGCGGCGCGCGCGCCAGCGGGCCGTGGCTCGTTCGGCAAGCGTACGACCACCCAGACCCAACGCAAACCAATCGCGATATTCTTGCCGATCTGCAAGGCGGCGTGGGCGCCGTCGAGCTTGTGATTGATCCAGCGGGCGCGAATGGCGTCGCCATAAAGGACGCACGCGATCTCGACACCGCACTGGCCGATGTCATCCTCGAAGCGGCGCCGGTTTCGCTCGACGGGGGCTCACACGCGCCGGCAATCGCGACGTTGCTGCGCCATAAGCTCAAGGGCGTCGCCGCGCCGGGGACCGCGTTCAACCTCGATCCGCTGCACGCGTCCATGGATGCGCTTCAAGAGGCGGTGCGCGCTTGGCGCGACCTGCCCGCGGCGACGATCTTGCGGGTCGATGCACGCCCCGCGCATGAAGCGGGCGGCTCGGAAGCACAGGAAATCGCCTACGCGCTTTCCGCCGGCATTCTCCAGCTGAGGCTGCTGCAAGCCCAGGGCCTGAACGCCGACCAAGCAGCCGGCGCGCTGCGCTTTGCGGTGTCGGTCGGACCGGACGTGCTCGTCGAAGCCGCCAAATTACGGGCGCTGCGTCTCTGCTGGGCGCGGGTGATGGAAGCTTCCGGCGCGGCCCCCGAGAAGCGCGCCGCGCACATCCATGCCTTCACATCCCGGCGCATGCTCACGCGCTACGATGCCTGGACCAACATCCTGCGCATCACATCGGCGGCGTTCGCAGCGGGCGTTGGCGGCGCCGACGACGTCACCACGCTTCCCTTCACCGACGCACTTGGGATCGCCACGCCCTTCGCGCGGCGCATCGCCCGCAACACGCAGCACGTGCTGCTCGACGAGTCTCATCTAGGCCACGTGCTCGATCCCGCCGGCGGCGCCTGGTTCGTCGAGGAATTGACGCACCAGCTCGCTCAAACGGGCTGGGCCAAGATGCAAACAATCGAGGCGCAAGGCGGGATCGAGGCGGCGCTTAAGAGCGGCGCGATCCAGAAAGACATCGGCGAGACGCGCACGGCGCGCGCCAAAGCCTTCGCCACGCGCAAAGAGACGATCACCGGCGTGACCGACTTCCCGCTGCTCGGCGCCAAGCAGCCCGAAGTCGCCGCGCTGCGCCCCGTTCCCCTGGAAACAATTTCCGGTCTCGCGCCCACCCGCTGGGCCGAACCGTTCGAAGCGCTGCGCGACAAGGCCGAAGCCGCCGCCCCACGACCCGCCGTGTTCTTCGCCAATCTAGGCGCGCTGACCGAATTCAGCCCGCGCAGCAATTTCGCCCGCAATCTGTTCGGCGTCGGCGGCGTGGGCGCGATCGAACCCGAGACGGAATACGTATCCGGCAACGCCTTGGTCGCGGCCTACAAGCAAAGCGGCGCCGAAGTCGCCGTCATTTGCGGGACGGACGCACGCTATGGCGAAGACATGCCGACGATCGCGACGGCGCTCCGCGACGCCGGATGCAAACATATCGTGCTGGCCGGCGAGGCGCGCGGCACGGACCTGATCCAACAATTCATCTGGAGCGGCTGCGACGTGATCGAGGCGCTGAACACGTTGCAAACGGCTTTGGGGATCGCGTGATGACCATCGACTTTTCCACGCTGCCGCTGAGCACGACGCGTTCGAAGAGCGACGCCTCCGACGGCGAAGCCTGGCTGACGCCGGAGGGCATTCCAGTCAAATCGCTTTATACCGCAGCAGATCGCGCTGGCCTCGACTTCGTTGACGGCTTCCCCGGCCTGCCGCCCTACGGGCGTGGGCCCTATCCGACGATGTACGTCCAACAGCCTTGGACGGTGCGCCAGTACGCCGGTTTCTCCACGGCCGAAGATTCCAACGCGTTTTACCGCCGCAATCTAGCGGCCGGGCAAATGGGTCTCTCGGTCGCGTTCGATCTCGCCACGCATCGCGGCTATGACAGCGATCACCCGCGTGTTGTCGGCGATGTCGGCATGGCGGGCGTCGCCATCGATTCCATCTACGACATGCGCACGCTGTTCGCGGGCATCCCCCTCGACAAGATGAGCGTATCGATGACCATGAACGGCGCCGTCTTGCCGATTATGGCGCTCTATATCGTAGCCGGCGAAGAGCAAGGCGTCGCTCCAGCGAAACTCGCCGGCACGATCCAGAACGACATCCTCAAAGAATTCATGGTGCGGAACACGTTTATCTATCCGCCCAAGCCGTCGATGCGCATCGTCTCGGACATCTTCGCGTACACCGCGAAGCATATGCCGAAATTCAATTCGATCTCGATCAGCGGTTATCACATGCAGGAGGCCGGGGCGACGGCCGATCTCGAACTCGGCTACACGCTCGCCGACGGTGTCGAATATGTGCGCGCCGGCGTCGCCGCCGGGCTCGATGTCGACGCCTTTGCGCCGCGGCTCTCGTTCTTCTGGGCCATCGGCATGAACCCGTTCATGGAGATCGCCAAGCTCCGCGCCGCGCGCCTGCTCTGGACCAAGCTCATGCGCGGTTTCGCCCCGAAGGACGATAAGTCCCTGGCGTTGCGGACGCATTGCCAGACCAGCGGCTGGAGCCTCACGGCGCAGGACGTGTTCAACAACGCCGTGCGCACCTGTGTCGAAGCGATGGCGGCGGCTTACGGCGGCACGCAATCGCTGCACACGAATTCGCTGGACGAAGCGCTTGCGCTGCCGACGGACTTCTCCGCCCGCATCGCTCGCAACACGCAAATTCTTCTGCAAAAGGAAGCGGGCGTCACGCGCCCAGCCGATCCATGGGGCGGTTCGTAT
>DASZSK010000070.1:0-9139 GCA_035548735.1 Caulobacterales bacterium
CGGCGAAGTCGGCCAGCGGCTGGAGAAATACGGCTCGGCCTTCCATGACCTGAGCAAGGGCCGCAAGGACGAGGCGCTGTCGAACTTGCAACTGGTGAAAGTGAAAGAGATCGCCGCCAAGGCGCGCGGCAAGACGCGCAAAGGGCTCACGACGAAGAAGCCCCTGGGCTGGAAGAAGCGCGGCGCGCCTCCGCGGGACTAGCTTTCCGCGGCCGCCTCTTCGCATTCGAAATCGACAATGGACGCCGACAAGCCGGTGCGCGGCGGGGCCGGCGCAGATGGCGCTTCTGACGTTTCGCACGCCGCCAGGAACGCCTCCATCACCGCGTCGATGGCGGCCTTGCTCACAGTGCGCCGGTCAGCTTCGAAATAGTCCCAAGGCGCCTGCGGCCCGGCGACGATCTCGTAGGATGGGAAATAGACGACGTTCTTGAGGCGTGCCGCCGCTTCGTGCGCCGCCACGCGCAATACCGATTTCGAATAGGTCGTAGCGGCGAGCACGTGCGCGTCCGTCGCCGTGGCGACGAGCGGCACGGGCGACACCGTGAGAATGACGCGCAGCGCCGGGTTCAACACGCGCGCGGTTTCGATGAAAGCGAGGAGATCGTCGGTTGTCTCCTGCGCCGAGAAATTCCTGAACACATGCCGCTTCGGATCGAACGCACCGGCGAGCGTGCCTGGACAAGCCGGAAACACCGCGCCATCGTCCGCCGACGCCCACGCTTCCGTAAGGCCCAGCGTGAACACCAGCACGTCGGCCTCGCGGAAAGCCCGCGCCACGGCGGCGAGATGCTGCGCGGTCAGCAGAGCGAACTCGCGCTCGGTGCGCGCCTTGTAGCGAAGGCCGGGACGGAAAGGATCGATCACCGCGCCGGCCTCGATCCAGCGATCTTCGCGCGGATGAAACGCGTCCATCGCCCTGTGCAGCAATTGCAGCGCCTGGCGCGGCGTATAAATGTTGCCATAGGCGGCGGAGAATTTGTCGTAGCTCATCGCCTCGGGCGGCGCCCAGACGAACTCCGGATGGGGCGTCTCCGTGCGCAGATACTTGAAACCCGCGCGCTCCAGATAAGGCACGAGATTGGCGGCGAAGCAGGAGCCGGCGCTGATGACGCGATCTTCGGCGCGGAGAAGCGGCACGTCCCGCGTGACCAGGTCGCGCGCCGCGAAATCCCGCGCCACGGCGCGCGACCAGAATGCCCGATCGGGCGCGGCGCGATAAGGATGCGTCATCGTGCGGCCCGCGCCGCCGCGACGAAATGAGCGCGCGCCATCGCGCCATATTTCAAATTGGCGTGCGTTGCGTCCGGCGCCTGCAACTGGGCCAGCAGCAGGCCGTCGGCGTCGAGCGACGTCGGCGGCACGGGGATGAAGCCCGCGCCGCACGCTTGCGCCGTATCGGCATACGCCTGCTGCAATTTCTTCCACAGCTTGCGGCGAAGATAAGCCGGCGTAAAGCGCACCGCTTCTGCGCTCATGCCCATGGCTTCGGCCTTCTGCATCAAGGAGGGTTCGCGCGCGATGGCTTGACGCAAATGCGCTTCATCGCGCTTCGGCGCCGGCGTTCCGAGCACGAACACGTGCTGCGGCTCACCCGCCATCACCCACGCCATCACTTCGCGCAGACCCGCTCCAAACAGCGCGAACCATTCATCGATCAAGGCTTCAGGCAGCACCTGGCAGGAGGTGTCCAGCGGCGCATCCGGTTCGTCGGCCATCATAAAATCGAACGGCGGCTCGACCGCGCACAGGAAATGGGCGTTGTGCTCGTTGCCGCCATAGCAGACGAGCACGATATGGCCGCGCCCGAGCTCGCCCAGCCCGCGCCAATAGGCTTCATCTCGCGGAAACGGCCCCGCCAGGCCGAACACGTTGTCGCCGAGATAGACCTGCTCGAGCGCCGCATTGTTGGCGCGCGCAATCAAAGCGGTGACGTGCGAGTGGCCGCCAATGACAATTGAACCCGGCGCCATGGGCGTCCGGTTCAATACGGTTTCGACTCCGGCCGTCGCGTGCGCATCCATGATCGGCGCGCACGCTAACGATGCGCGCGCGTGCTGACAAGAAAGGCATTGGCCTCGGGCCGAAGCATGCTCCTCGATCCCGCATTCGCGCAGATTGCGGTAGTGCATGGAGCGGCCGACGCCCGGTCGCCCGCGTGCGGGTGCGAAGCCCGCGCCTGCGCCATGTGATCGTTTACTGAACGGCACATCATCGACAACGGCCAGCGCCCGCCTAAGAGCGGCGAATGATGGCGCGGAAGAGCATCTTGTCGGCGCGCGAGAAATAGAGATCTGCCTCGTCCAGCCCGCTCGCGATTACCGAAGCGGCGAAGGCGATGTCGGTGTCGTCGCGATGCTCCGGCGGCGGCGGCACGATCAGCGGCTCGATGCAGCGATCCACCACTTTGGTGCAATCGCGATTGAAGGCGATCCAACCGATCCGCCAACGCGCGTCGCGCGTCGCGCCATTGTAAAACATGATCGGCATGTCCGGATCGGTGGTGAGCAACGGACCCGTGGACAGATGCCAATTGTCCCAATTGCGCTTGCGCGGCAGGAAGGGCGCCGGCTCTTCGCGCCACGGTCCGGCGACGCCGTCGCCCAGAGCGAGCCCGACCAGCGAAGCGTTGTCGCGCGCATATTCGTAGAACAGCCGCCAGCGCCCATCGGCGGTCTGTTCGATGGTGGCTTCCTTCGTGTTGCCTTCGGTCTTCGATGACGCATGCGCAACGCCGCGCTTGGTGAGGCAATCGATGCTGGGGCCTGAGGCGTAGAGCATTTGGCCCGAGCGACGCGTCTTGTCGACGCCGGTATAATAGACGACGTACTGATCGCGCCAAATCACCAGCGTCGGATCTTCGCAGCCGCCAACGTCAAGATCGCACCCGTTTCCGGGCGCGATAACCGGATTGTGATGCACGTGAAAGCTCAAGCCGTCGTCGCTCTCGCCATAATGGATCGTGCCGGTATTGCCGGTTTCGCTCAGCGTGCGCGGCACGGAGCGAACCAACATCTTGTAGCGGCCATCCTCCTTCCAAACGTAGGGGCTCATCCAGTCGCGATGTTTGATCGGCGTCTCGGCTTCAATCTTAAGCGCACTCAGCGCCTCGACGTTGAAATCAACCGCGCGCCGCGTCATGCGCCTTGCCCCAGAACGAGCGACAAGCCGCCATCGATGGTGAAGCTCGCGCCGGTGATGTAGTCCGCATCGGCGGAGCAGAGAAATCGCACCAGCTTGGCGACCTCTTCGGGCTTCCCGGCGCGATTCAGCGGAATGCTCGCCTCGAGCTGACGCCGGTAGGCTTCATCAGCCACCGCGCGGGCGTTCATCGGCGTCAGGATCATGCCTGGATCGACAGCGTTGACGTTGATTCCAAGCGGCGCGCATTCGAGCGCCAGCGTGCGGGTAAGATTGCGCAGGCCGCCCTTGGCGCTGTCATAATCCGCCGCGCCCGCGCGCATCGCTTGCGCGTGGATCGAGGAGATGTTGACGATGCGTCCGCCGCGCTTCGCCGCGCGCAGATCGCGGATGAAACGCCGGCAAGTCAAAAACGCGCCCGTCAAATCGGTGGCGATCAGGCGCGACCATTGCGCCAGACTCATGTCGGCGACGAACACGCCGGACTGATTCAATCCCGCGGAATTGACGAGAATGTCGGCGACAGCCAATTCGCCATCGACGCGATCGAAGGCCGCTTCGACGCTCGCCTCCGCGCTGACATCCATCTGCACGCTAATCGCGCCAACGCCGAACCTGCGTGCCTCATCGGCGCCGGCCTCGGCGGCGTTCACATCTCTGAAATAGCAGAACGCGACGGCCGCCCCGGCGCGCGCCAGCGCGGCGGCGCAGGCCGCGCCAATGCCGGATTCCGCCCCCGTGACGAGCGCAACGCGCCCGTCAAACTCACGCGCGCACTTGCGATCTTGCGGCATATCCGATCAACGCAAAGCCGCGCCCGAGGTTGCGTCCTGCGTTGCCGGGTCGCAATCAGCCCTCGGCCACGGCCTTTTCTTCGAGACCGTATTCGCGGAGTTTGCGGTACAGCGTGGAGCGGCCGATGCCCAAGCGGCGGGCCACTTCGCTCATGTGACCGGAATAATGATCGATCGCGAGCTCAATGAGATCGCGTTCGATTTGCTCGAGCTGACGGAGATGGCCGCCGGCGTCGAAAATCGGCACGGCCTGCTGCGTCTCCGCGGCTTCGGCGACTGCATGCGAGAACGAGGCTTGCGCCTGCGCGACATGATGATCATTCGCCGGCGCGGGCACGTCCAGCGGACGCGCGTCGTTGGCGGGCGCGAGCGGCTTCAAGCCGGAGATTTGCGGAAAGTCTTCCGGCTGCAAAAGTTCGCCTTCGCACAGGATCACGGCGCGGAATACCGAATTCTCAAGCTGGCGCACATTGCCCGGCCAATCGAACGAGGCGAGCATCTGCATCGTCGCAGGCGCGGCGCCGCGCACGCTGCGGCCTTCTTCTGCGTTGAAGCGGGCGATGAAGCGCTGCACCAGGGCCGGCACGTCTTCCTTGCGCTCCCGCAGCGGCGGCGCCTCGATCGGAAACACGTTGAGCCGGTAGTAGAGGTCTTCGCGAAACAACCCGTCGGCGACCAGTTTGGCGAGGTCCTTGTTGGTCGCGCTGATGATGCGCACATCGACCTTCACCGGACGCTTGGCGCCAACCGGATCGACTTCGCCTTCCTGCAGCACGCGCAACAACTTCACTTGCATGTCGAGCGGCAGTTCGCCGACCTCATCGAGGAACAGTGTCCCGCCATTGGCCTCGGCGAACTTGCCGGCGTGATTGTCGACGGCGCCGGTGAAGGCGCCCTTCACGTGGCCAAACAGGATCGACTCGACGAGATTCTCTGGGATCGCGCCGCAATTGACCGTGACGAACGCCTTGCCGGCGCGATCGCTCGCACCCTGGATGGCGCGCGCCAGCAATTCCTTGCCGACGCCGGACTCACCCGTGATCAACACCGGAATGTTGGACGCCGCGGCGCGCTTGCCCAAGCGCACGACCGGGACCATCGCCGGCGCGGTGGCGACCATGTCGTCGAACGAAAGCTGACCGGAGGCGCGCTTCTTCAGGCGCACGACTTCCGTCTTCAGGTTCGACATGTCGAGCGCGTTGCGGATCGACACCATGATGCGTTCGGGGCTCGCCGGCTTCACGAAGAAGTCGGTTGCGCCCGCCTGCATCGCCTGCACGACTGTGTCGATGCCGCCCGAGGCGGTCAACACGATGCACGGAAGCTCGGGCCGGCGCTGACGGATCTCCTTCAGCGCTTCCTGCCCGCTCATGCCCGGCATGACGAGATCGAGAAGCACGATGTCGATGTCTTGATGCAGCTCGACCGCGTTCACGGCGAAAGCGCCGTTCTCCGCGGTGCGCGTGGCAAAACCGTTGCGCTCGACCGCCGCCTGCAACAGGCGACGCTGCGCCGGATCGTCATCGACGATCAGGATCGTCTTCGTCATTGGCCCACCAATTCGTTGACGCACCCCTACTTTGGAGGTGCGATTGTCGGGGACCATACGCAGAGGAGGTTCAGGTCGCGTTAAAATGGCACACTTAACTGCGATTTCCGTAAGCGCCCATAAGCCTTATCTAGGCCCCATGTTTACGGCTCGCTTACCTTGATGGCGGACGCGAAAGACCCCGAACGCAATCGCTTGTCCGCGCGCATCGGGCGCACTGCGAAGCTCGGCGCGAATTTGTCAGGCGCCGCCGCCACCTACGGCGCCGCGCGCCTGTTCGGCGGCGATCAAGCGGATGCGCAGATCGCGGCGGCGTTGCGATTGGCGCTCGGGCGCTCCAAAGGCCCGCTGATGAAGATCGCGCAGATGCTGGCCAGCATCCCCGATCTTCTGCCGCCGGAATACGCGCGCGAAATGGGTCAGCTGATGGCCAACGCGCCGGCGATGGGTTGGCCGTTCGTGCAGCGGCGCATGCGCGCCGAACTCGGCGCGGATTGGGAGCGGAAATTCGGCTCGTTCGAAAAAACGGCGGCCGCGGCCGCTTCGCTTGGACAGGTGCACCGCGCCACGGCGAAGAACGGGGCGCTTCTCGCCTGTAAGCTGCAATATCCAGACATGGCGAGCGCGGTCGAAAGCGATCTCTCGCAATTGCAGACCGTGCTTGGCTTGATCAAGCGCGTCGGCAAGGGCGTCGATCCCAGCGAAATTGGCAAGGAAATGGCCGAGCGCTTGCGCGAAGAACTCGACTACGAGCGCGAGCGCAAGCACATCCGCCTGTTCGCACGCATGCTGGAAAGCGTCGATGGCGTCGCCCTGCCGGAACCCATCGAAGAGCTTTCGACGAAGCGCCTGCTCACCATGCGCTGGCTCGAAGGCAAGCCGCTCAAGTCTTTTCTCGACGCGCCGCTCGAAACCCGCAACCGCATCGCTGCGATGCTGTTCCGCGCCTGGTGGACGCCCGTCGGCCAGTACGGGATCATTCACGGCGACCCGCATCTCGGGAATTACACGCTGTCGGACGACGCCGAACGGCTCAACCTTCTGGACTTCGGCTGCGTGCGCATCTTTCCGCCACGCTTCATCGAAGGCGTGATCAAGCTGAGGAGCGGCCTCGAACACGACGACCGCGCGTTGATCGAGGAAGCCTACACGCTGTGGGGCTTCACCCCGCTCCGGCCCGAGATCATCGACACCCTCAACATTTGGGCGCGCTTTCTCTATGCGCCGCTGTTGGATCGCCGCGTGCGCGCCGTCACAGCGGGTGTCGAGCCGAGCGAGTACGGCCGCAGAGAAATCCGCGAAATGAAGCAAAAGCTGTTCGCCTACGAGGCCGTCACCATTCCGCGCGAGTTCGTCTTCCTCGACCGTGCGGTGATCGGCCTCGGCGCCGCCTTCCTGCATCTCAAGGCCGAACTGAACTTCGCCGAACTGTTCGACGAATGCATCGCCGGCTTCTCCACCGAAGCGGTGGCCGCCCGGCAGGCCAATGCGCTGAAGGAAGCGGGCCTGGCTTAGGCGCCCATGATGAAGAGCGTGGCTTGGTGGGCGCCGAGCGCGGCCACCAGCAATGACAGGAGCCCAGCGCGCGCGACCGCCCCCGGGCTCATCGGCGATACGACGATCAGCGCGAGCAGCGCCGAAAGCGTCAGCGGCGCGCCAAACCAGAAGTCCGGCGAACTTGGCGGCGCGATGAACAGTGCGAGCGGCCAGGCGGCGAGCGCAAGGCAGAGCAGACAAGCCAGCCCCAGCGTGAACCACGCTCTGCGAGCGATCGCGTCGGCGATGGTGCGTCCCGCGAGGTGCAGCGCGATAAGATAGAGCGGCCCGCTGGCGACGGCTGTCGCCATCGGGTCAACGCGACCGAACGCCATGGTCGCTGCAAAACCCAGCGCAAGGCCGATCGCGCCGGCGCCCAACGTCATACCCAACCGGTCGAACCAGCCCGCCGGCAGCGGCTTGTTGGTTTCTGGAATCTGAGCAGCGGCGCCGCGACGCGCGGGAAATTCTTCGTAAGCGACGTACGACACGGCGGACCAGCCCTTCCATCGCGAGCCAATGCTCGCTCCCGAACCGAAAACAAATTTCCGCCACGCTTGTTCCGCGCACGCACACGCGCTTTGATGCGCGCCGGAGGTCTTCTTGGAACAATACACGCTGATCACGACGCTCGTGGCCGCGATTGTGCTCGCCTTTTTGTTTGGAGCGCTCGCGCAACGATTTCGGTTTTCGCCGATCTTTGGTTATCTGATGGCCGGCCTCGCCGTCGGACCGAACACGCCGGGTTTCCACGCCGACGTTCACCTCGCGCTCGAATTGTCCGAGATCGGCGTCATCCTGCTCATGTTCGGCGTCGGCCTGAAAATCTCGCTTGAGGACATCTGGTCCGTGCGCGGCGTAGCCATTCCCTGCGGCGTCATCCACACGCTGTTCGCGGGCGCGCTCGGCTTCGTGGGCGCTCTGGTGCTCAAGATGCCGGTGATCGAGGCCGCTCTGGTTGGCGTGGCGCTCTCCGTGGCCAGCACCATCGTGCTGATGCGCGCGCTGGAGGAGCGGCGCATGGTGAAGACGGCCGAAGGCCGCATCGTCGTCAGTTGGCTCCTGATCGAAGACCTGTTGATCGTGCTGTCGATCGTGGCGGCGCCGGCCATCATCGCCGCCATCAGCGGCGAAAACACCGAGGTGTCGCCGCTGCGCATCTTGAGCGCGGTGGGGCTCACCTTCGCCAAGATCGGCCTCTTCATCGGCCTCATGCTGCTGATCGGCGCGCGGCTCTTCCCCTGGCTGATCATCCAAGTCGCACACTTGAAGTCGCGTGAACTGCTTTCGCTGGGCACCTTGGCGCTCGCGCTCGGCGTCGCCTATGTCGCCTTCCGCTGGTTCGACGCCAGCTTCGCCTTGGGCGCGTTTCTCGCCGGCGTCTCGCTCAACGGCACCAAGTTCAGCCACCGCGTCGCCGAAGACTCCCTGCCGCTCCGCGACACGTTCGCGGTGCTCTTCTTCGTCGCCGTGGGGATGCTGTTCGACCCGTTCGTGATCGTGCGTCAGCCGGTTGCGGTTGCGACACTCGTCGGCGTGATCGTACTCGGCAAGGCCATCGGCGCCTACGGATTGATGCGCACCTTCGGCCAAGCGCACGCAGCGAGCTTGCTCGTCGGGCTTGGCCTTGCGCAGATCGGCGAATTCTCGTTCGTGCTCGCTGGCATTGGCCGCACGCTCAACGTCGTCTCGCCGGAGACCTACAATCTCATCCTGGCGGGCGCGCTGATTTCGATCGCAATCAACCCGTTCCTGATGCGCCTCGCCTCACCACCAGCGCCGCTGGCGACCGCGCCGGTGACTTAGTGCAAAAAAATTTCGCCGAACCTGTCGATTTCCAGGGGGTTCGTTCGTCGTCCCTTTGAGACGCCAAAGAGGGCCGGCTCAAGCCAGGAGACAGACCATGCGGGTTATGGTGTTCGCGAAGACCACTGAGGATCTCAAAATGGACGGCCCGCCCACGCCGGAGGCGCTGGAAGCGTTCGCGGCGATGGACCGGTTCACCGAGGAATTGGTCCAGGCCGGCGTCTTTGTCGCCGCCGCCGGCCTCAAGAACAACGCCGAAGCCAAGCGCATCGTTTTTGATGGAGCGGAGCGCATCGTCACCGATGGACCATTT
>DASZSK010000071.1:0-16725 GCA_035548735.1 Caulobacterales bacterium
CGGCTTTCCGCTCGATCTGACGCAGGACATCCTGCGCGGGCGCGGGCTTGAAGTGGACGTCGAAGGCTTCGACGCGGCGATGGAGCGCCAGCGCGAGAAAGGGCGTGAAAGCTGGACCGGCAATGAAGGCGCCGGCGGCGACGCGGTCTGGCTGTCCATTCTCGACCGCATGAAGGGCAATGAATTTCTCGGCTACGGCGCCGAAACGGGCGAGGGCGTGTTGTGCGCCATCGTCGCGGGCGGCGAAGAAGCGCACGCGCTCGAAGCCGGCCGGCAAGCGGCGCTGGTGTTCGACCGCACGCCTTTTTACGCCGAGAGCGGCGGCCAAGCCGGCGATTTCGGCACGATCACGTTCGCCAACGGCGCCGTGTTCGAAGTCGAGGATGCGCAGAAGATGGCCGGCGCGCTGCATGCGCATATCGGCCGGCTGGTGAACGGCAAGATCACGGTCGGCGACAAGGCCGAACTCGAGATCGATCATCAACGCCGGCAGGCGATCCGCGCCAATCACTCGGCGACGCACCTGCTGCACGCCGCGCTTCGCCATGTGCTCGGCCCGCACGTCACGCAGAAGGGTTCGCTGGTCGAGGCCGATCGCTTCCGCTTCGATTTCAGCCACGGGCAGCCGATGACGGCCGACGAGATCGACCGCGTCGAAGAAGAAGTGAACGCCGTCATCCGCCAGAACGCCGAGGGCGTGATCAAGGAGATGAAGCCCGATGAAGCCATCGCCGAAGGCGCGCTGGCGCTGTTCGGCGAAAAATATGGCGCGCGCGTGCGCGTGCTGCGGCTTGGCGATTCACTGGAGGAGAAGGGCAAGCCCTATTCGGTCGAATTGTGCGGCGGCACGCATGTGCGGCGCACCGGCGACATCGCGCTCTTCACCGTGCTCTCCGAAAGCGGCGTCGCCGCAGGCATTCGCCGCATCGAGGGCGCGACGGGCGCCGCCGCGCTCGCGCATCTGAAAGCGCAAGCGGCGTTGGCCAAGCTGGTGTCGTCGAACCTGAAAGCGCCGCTGGCGGAGCTGCCGGATCGCGTCGCCCAATTGCAGGACGAACGCAAGAAGCTCGAACGCGAACTCGGCGAAACCAAGAAGCGCCTCGCGCTCGCGGGCGGCGGCGGACAAGCTGCGTCGGCGGGACCCGAGCAGGTTGCCGGCGTCGCCGTACTGGCGCGCGTGCTGGAGGGCGTGCCGGCGAAGGACCTTCGTGGGCTCGTCGATGAAGGCAAGAAGAGCCTGGGGTCCGGCGTGATTGCCTATGTGGGCGTCGATGACGGCAAAGCCGCGTTGGCGGTCGGCGTGACGGACGATCTCAAAGGCAAGATTTCCGCCGTCGATCTGGTGCGCGCGGGCGTGGCGGCGGTTGGCGGACAAGGCGGCGGCGGGCGTCCGGACATGGCGCAAGGCGGCGGCCCCGATGGCGCGAAGGCGCCGGACGCGCTCGCGGCGATCCGCGCGGCCCTCGAAGGCGTACTTTGATCACTTATCGCAATGCTGTCGCGACCGATGCGCAAGCGCTCACGGCGTTTGCGCGCGCGAGCTTCGTGGAAACCTTCGGCCATCTTTATCCGCCGGAAGACCTCGCGAGCTTCCTCGCTGAAAAATACGACGCGGCTTTGGTGCGGGCGGATATTGAAGCGGGCAAAACGCATTATCGCCTCGCGTTCGATGGCGACGAGTTGATCGGCTACAACAAGGTCGGCGGCGATTTTGATTTACCAGTCGAGCATGAACCGAGCGCCGTCGAATTGCATCGGCTCTATGTGCACACGCGTGTGAAAGGCCAGGGGGTCGCGAAAACCCTGATGGACGAGGCGCTCGACTGGGCGCGGGCGCGGGGCGCGGCGGCGATGTATCTCAGCGTTTGGGAAAACAATTTCCGCGCGCAAGCATTCTATAATCGTTACGGCTTTGAGCACATTGGCGAGCACGGCTTCATGGTCGGCCGTACACGCGACCGAGACTTCATCTGGCGCTTGCCGCTCGGCTAATGCGTGTATTCGACCGTTCGACGCGAGGTGAGCGTCATCACCGTGGCGTCAGTGACGAAATCCAGCAGGAACAGCACGGTCAGAAAGAAAAATTCGCTTGTCGCAAACCCGCGTACCAGCAGGAAGAGAACAAGGCTGATGACGAGAGCGATGGCGGTGACGAGATTTTCGCCGATCGTCCACTTGGTCGGCGTGCCGGAGCGGACTATTTCAACGAACAGACAAACGACGGAGAGAAGCGAAAACGCCGCGCCGAGCGTCACGCGCCACGTGTCGCCGCTGACCATGTGCAGCGAGAAAAGCTCGCCGGAGAAGCGCCGTTCGAGATCAGCGCCCCAAATCAACCAGAGTGCGACGTAGAGAAGGGCGGGCAGGACGAGGACTGGGACGAGGCTGGTGATGCGCATGGCGCCTCCTTACGGGTCGCGGCTCCCCTCCTGCATGCTAGCGCATCTCGGTTCATTCTTACAGTGAGAGCTTCTTTGCGCGTGGCGCGCGTTTCGCGTCGCTCGAATTTCACGCCCGTCTTGGCGAGCCGCGGGCGCTGAGAATGACCGCCTCAAGCACGGAGGAGCGGCCGTAAGACGCAAGGCGAACGATGCGCATCTGCGGCGCCATCGCAACCGCCCGAGACGCCAGCTCTTCATCGCTCATATCGATCAGGTGTTGATCCACCACCAGAACCTGGAAACTTCCCCGGTCGAGAACCTCAAGCGCGGCTTCGCCGCTGTTGCACATGACAACCGTTATTCCCATGTTCGAGAGCATTTCAATTTGCGGGGCGCGCAGAAGTTCGTCCTCTTCGACCCAAAGAATGTGCGGCCCCGCGCTTCCCGGTGGGCTCGGCGCGTCGTCGGCGTCGCTTCCCCGGACGACGCGCAATTCGCTTCGCAGCTGCGCTAGATTTGATCCCGATGCATTGAGATGGCGCGATACGCTGTCGGCAACCGCTGGATCGCTTAAGTTTTTCTCGACCAACTCCGCGCTGCTCGCCCGCAATTCCGACGTTTCGCCGGGATCCGTTGCGATGTGAATCAGCTTCATACAGCGATGAACCCGCCAAGCCGTGCGAAGACGATCTCCAAGCTCTTCGAATGTCTGGACCTCGACGGTTTCCAAGCCGCCCGTCAAGCGTCATTCGCACGTCCTGCATCGTGCAGGCCCTTACGCCGCCGTCGAGATCGAGCAGATAGAAGCGCTCGCCGACCACAACGGCGACGCCAGTCGAGGGTGCGATCAAAGCGCGCAAGGCGTCTCCTCGACCCTAGCGCCGAGTTGAGCAAGTTTGCGTTTGGCGCTGGACCAAAGCACGGCGTCTTCGGGAATGCTGGGCGCTGGGCCCGCTACAGATTCGATGCTGGAAGCGTGCAACGATCCGAAGATGTGAACTTCCACGAAATCGCATTCACTCGAGTCGCGATCATTGGACATGAGCAAGCGCGGCAGCGGCGGTGTGAAAGCCTCAGCCAGCTTTGCTCCGATCTTAGCCATGGCGACGGAGGCGCGCTCCTGCCAGGGCGCTCGATGTCCAGGCGGGGGCAATTCGCCAGCTGTCACATTGTGGCGTTTGGTGAAAATGAACGGATTTTCCGTGAACACCGTGGCGCGATGAGCGAGCGCCTTTTCTTTGAGACGCACCGTGTAGGGTCCGTAGTACGGCATGCCTTTGCCGTCCAAGCTCAGTGCGGCGATGCTCAGATCCTCGAAGAAGAACGGGTTCACAGTGTTCTCGGCGGACTTGCGTTGCAGGTCATAGACATTGTCGCTGGGAACACGGCGTCCGAGCCGCACCTGCGCATGGTAACAATAGTGCAGGAGCAGCTTGTCCTGCAGCCAGTCCGCCAAATCACCGATGCTGCGATTCATGACCACGTGTGACGCGTTAAGGTCGTCGACGCAGGCGTCGAAGACGGCTTGGCGATCCGGCGCGAGCGACTTGCGCGCCGCTTCAAGGCGCTCGCGCAGTGCGTCGCACTCGGACGGGCGTTGGGCGAACCTCACATTCGGAAATCCAACGTCCGCTTTGCACGCGACGCATTCTCGGTCCTGCAATCCGATGGGCCAATTGCAAGCGGAGCACGAGCGGTTGACGTCTCCGCCCTTCGCCGGTTCGAAGTGGTCAACCGCCATGCGCCGTCCCGTTCTCGCCAATGCAGTGCGTCGAGCGCCGCAAAGACGTTCAGCCGCTGATTTTCAAATCCCCGAGCGTCATGAAGATGACGGGGCCGTCGGTCGGGCCGCGATAGGCCCCGAGCGCGCCGTTCACTTTCATCGCCACGGCCGTGAGGCGCCAGGCGTCGAGTTCGGAAATCTTGAGCTGGCGTTCGGTGAGTTCGTTGAGCCCGTGCTTGTCGCCGAACCAGCGCGTGCGCTCGGCGTCGGAGCGCAGCCGCGTGTGCACGCTGGGATGATCCCAGCCCCAGGTGAAGATGGAGGTGCGCGGATTCCAGGAGCCGACGATCTGCACTGGTCCGGTGACGAAGGTGCCGTCCTTGCGTTCGAACTGGATGAGTCCCGCGTTCTGGTCGACGGCCCATTCGGCGTCGGCGAGCTTCAGGCGTTTCGCCAGCGCGTTTTGCTGCTTGTAGAGGTTGGCCCAGGATTCAGCCCAGAAGCGGTCGACATCGACGAGCTCGCCGCCCCAGGCCTTGAAGGCCAGGCCGCGTCCGCCGCCGCTCGCTCGCTTCGCTGCTTTCAGCGCCATTCGTCCGTCCGCCGCCCAGCCGGAGAGATGTGGATAACCAATTTCGCGGCCCGCGTGAATCCCCAATGCGGTAATGCGCCTAGGCTTCGTCCGGGCTGTCCTTTTTTCGACCGCCGCGGCCGATGGTCAGCGCCTTGATCACGCCGCGCAGCGTCTGCGCTTCCTGCTGTGTGAGCCGCGCGCGCAGGAAAATGGCGCGCAGGTTGCGCTTCATTAGCGGCGCTTTGTCCAGCGGATGGAAGAAGCGGCCATGCTCAAGCTCGGCTTCGAGATGCGAAAACAGGCTCTCGAGTTCGCCGTGCGTGGCTGGCGGGCTCTGCTGCGTGAACCAGGGCGGCACTTCGCCGGCGAGCCGCGCCTCGGCGTAAGCGAAGCAGAAGATCGAGGCCGCATTGGCGAGATTGAGCGAGGCAAAGCCCGGATTCACCGGGAGCGTGAGGATCGCGTCGGCGCGGGCGACTTCATCGGACTCAAGGCCGGCGGCTTCCGGACCGAACATGACGATGGGCTTCTCGCCGGCGGCCATGGCGGCGCGGATGTTGAGAGCGGCCTCGCGCGGTCCCCAGACCGGCTTTTCCATGGCGCGCGGCCGGGCGGTGGCGGCGACGACCAGGGTCGCGTCGGCCAGCGCGTCCTCGAGCTTCCACTCCACGCGCGCCGCTTCGAGCACCCGGTCGGCGCCCACGGCTACGGCCTCCGCCTTTGGATTGGGCCAACGATCGCGCGGCTCAACCAGGCGTAAAGACACAAGTCCGAAATTGAGCATGGCGCGGGCGACCGCGCCGATATTCTCGCCCATTTGCGGGCGCACCAGCACGATGGCGGGCCAGGTCTCCTCGATGGGAGGCGGCATGTTTCGTGCGCGGGTCATGCGGCAGGGGAAGTCTTTACCGTGGAAGGACCGAGCACGCGCGCCATGTCGGCACATTCCTTTCCCGAAGCCGAGGTCTGGAGCAAGCGGCAGGTCGCGCCGGGCGAGCTGATCGTTCTCGGGCTGGCGTTCGTGGCGCTGGCCGTCGTCGCCGGCGCGTTCTTCTTCGGATCGCGCAGCGAGCCACCCGCGCCGGCCTTATCCGTTACGCCGGATGCGCCGCCGCCGGCCGTCATCCGCGCTCGCCCGTTGCCGCCGCGCCCTCGTCCGGCCGCGCCGCGCAGCATCACGATTCATCATGCTGAACCCGCGCCGGCGCTGCCGGAAATCGATCCGTTCGACGGCGTCGAGCGCGTCAGCCCGGCGGAAATGGACGCCATCTCGCAGGCGGATTGACGCGCCCGACTTGCGCCAAGGGCTCAAGCTGATAGACCCCCCGCGACTTCAAGCGCGGAGGGGATGATCATGGCGAAGATCAAGGTGGACAATCCGGTCGTCGAACTCGACGGCGACGAGATGACCCGGATCATCTGGGCCTTGATCAAGGAAAAGCTGATCCACCCCTATCTCGACGTCGATCTGCAATATTTCGATCTCGGCATCGAGCATCGCGACGCCACCGACGATCAGGTCACCATCGACGCCGCCAACGCGATCAAGAAGGTGGGCGTGGGCGTGAAGTGCGCCACCATCACCCCGGACGAGGCGCGGGTGAAGGAATTTAATCTGAAGAAGATGTGGAAGTCGCCCAACGGGACGATCCGCAACATCCTGGGCGGCGTCATCTTCCGCGAGCCGATCATCTGCAAGAACGTGCCGCGGCTGGTGCCGGGCTGGACGCAGCCGATCGTCATCGGTCGTCACGCCTTCGGCGATCAGTACCGCGCCACCGATTTCAAATTCCCGGGCAAAGGCAAGCTCACCATCAAGTTCGTCGGCGAAGACGGAACGGTGATCGAGCATGACGTGTTCGACGCGCCCGGCGGCGGCGTCGCCATGGCGATGTACAATCTGGATGAGAGCATCCGCGAGTTCGCCCGCTCGTCCTTCAACTACGGCTTGATGAAGGGCTGGCCGGTCTATCTCTCGACCAAGAACACGATCCTCAAAGCCTATGACGGGCGCTTCAAGGACCTGTTCCAGGAGGTGTTCGACGCCGAGTTCAAGGCCGAGTTTGACAAACGCAAGCTGACTTACGAGCACCGTCTGATCGACGACATGGTCGCCTCCGCGCTGAAATGGTCCGGCGGCTACGTCTGGGCGTGTAAGAATTATGATGGCGACGTGCAGTCCGACACCGTAGCGCAAGGCTTCGGCTCGCTCGGGCTGATGACCTCCGTGCTGCTGACGCCCGACGGCAAGACGATGGAGTCCGAAGCTGCGCATGGCACGGTGACGCGTCACTATCGCCAGCACCAAAAGGGCCAGCCGACCTCGACCAATTCGGTCGCTTCGATTTTCGCCTGGACGCGGGGCCTTGCGCATCGCGGCAAGCTCGACGGCAATCAGAAACTGATCGACTTCGCGTTGCTGCTGGAGAAAGTCGTGGTCGACACAGTCGAGGCCGGGCAGATGACGAAAGACCTAGCTTTGCTGGTCGGCGACCAACAGAAGTGGCTGACGACGGAAGCGTTCCTCGACGCCATCTCCGCCAATCTCGATCGCGCCATGGCGTCGGCTGCGTAGCCTTGATGCGGCGGATCAGGTCTTCGTCTTGTTCCGCCGCGTCATCATCCAGCCGAACAATCCCGCGCTCATCACAAGGATCGCCCCGAGAAACCCGAGCGCGATGATCGCGCTTGTATCGAGATGCGCCAGCATGAAGCCCTCCGCGTCACAAAAGCTTCAGCAACTCTGAGAGCGCTGCCTTGAGCCAGATCAAATCGGCGGGCTCAGGGCGCGCCCCGCGCCGCCGTAGCGGGCCGTTGGGGAAACCAATTTCGCGCAGTGGGCGAAACGCGGCGCGTGCTGCGCGCACACTATTGACGCTGAACGCGCTTGCGCGCTTGCGTCGCCGCAATGCGGCCGGAATTCGTCATTCGCGATATGAAGCTTTCAGATCGTCCCGATTGGGAAGAGCTGTGGGCGCGCTATTGCGAGTTTTATAACCAGCATCTCGACCCGGTGGTGATCGAGACGACGTGGGCGCGCCTGCATGATCCAGCCGAGCCGATGTTCGCGCTGGTCGCCGAGCACGCCGGCATTTTGGTCGGACTGGTGCAATGCGTGCTGCACCGCGGCACCTGGGCGGTGAACAACATCTGCTATCTGGAAGACCTGTTCGTCGCCTCCGAGATGCGTAACCACGGCATCGGCAAGGCCCTGATCGAGGCGGTTTATGCACGTGCGGATGAGTTGCAGTGCGACCGCGTCTACTGGCTGACGCATGAGGCGAACAAGACGGCGCGGGCGCTTTACGACCAGATCGCCACGCGGACCGGCTTCATTCAGTACCGGCGCGACCCGCCGCGCAAGGGCTGATCAAAGCGCCAGCACCTCGACTTCGGCCGCCTCATACGGGTCGAGGCGATAGACCAGGCCGCGATGGATGGCGATCATTGCGCCTTCGCCCCAATCCTCGAACATCTGCGCGTCGTCGTCGGCCCGAGCGGCCCAGCGTGAGCCGTCCTCGCAAATGACGATGCGGCCTTCGGCCAGGACGCTGTCGATGACGGAGACCACGCCGGATTGCGCCCCGGCGCAGATGCCGACTCGGAACACGGACAGAATCGCTTCACGTTGGGCGTCGGTGAGCTGAGCCCATTCCAGGCGCTCGAACAGGTCGATGCCAAGGAACGCGACCAGCGCGTCGTTGTGCGTCACGGCGTCCCCTCCATCCCCGAATCGGACTCGCCCAGAACGCCGCTGATTTGGTTGCTGAGAGATTACCCGCGCGCGGCCGCAGCCGCGTCGAGGAGGCCTGTGGCGGCAAGCTGCTTCAGCCAGGCGAACGAGGCCTTCGGCGCGCGCTCGCGGGTGCAGAGGCCGAACTTCGAGGTGAACCCGAGCGACCATTCCCAATTGTCCATGAGCGACCAGACGAAGAAGCCGCCCACCGGCGAACCTGCCTCCATCGCCGCCTTCACCACTTCGAGGTGACGACGCAGGTAGGCGATGCGGAATGGGTCGTTCATCTCGGCGGGACCCGAGCCAAACGGATCGGAGCAGCCGTTTTCGGTGATGATGACCCGCGGGTTGCCGTATTGGGTTTTGAGCCGCATCAGCACTTCGCCAAGGCCGGATGGATCGACGTGGCGGCCAAACGCGTCGCGCTCGACGCCGTCAGGGACCTTGCCTTCGGCGATCATGCTGGGGCTTGAGGCGTCGAAGCGGATGTAGGTCGGCGCGTAATAGTTCACGCCGAGAAAGTCGATCGGCTGGCGCGTGAGGGCGAGATCGCCGTCATGCAGATCGGCGCCGATCTGTTCGAGCACGCGCTTGGGATAGCTGCCCTTGAGCAGGGGATCGAGAAACGCCCTGTTCCACACTTCGTCGAAGCCGTCCGCCGCCATGTCGTTCAGCAGGCTGATGAAGGCGTGCTCCGGCCGCGAGGGCATTAGCGCCAGCGTTGTGCCGAGTTGGAAATCGGCGTGCGCCAAGCGCAGCGCCCTGAGCGCCAAGCCCTGCGCAAGGTTTTGGTGATGGATGACGGCGCCCAGCTTGTCGGCTGCTTTAAGCCCCGGCGCCTCGACGCCGAGCACGTGACCGACGATGCCATGCACCGCGGCTTCATTCATGACCACATAATGCTTCAGCCGGTCGCCGAGGCGCTGCGCGACGACGTTCGCGTAGTCCGCGAAGCGCTGCGTCGTGTCGCGATTGAACCAACCGCCGCGCTCGAACAGCGCTTGCGGTAGGTCCCAGTGAAACAGCGTCGCATAGGGCGTTATGTTCTTGGCGAGCAGCGCATCGACGAGGCGGCTGTAATAGTCGACGCCCTTGTCGTTGATGGCGCCGGCGCCGTCGGGCTGCACGCGCGGCCAGGAAATGGAGAAGCGATACGCGCTCGCGCCGAGTTCGGAGAGGCGCGCGACGTCTTCCGGATAGCGATGGTAGGAATCGTTGGCCACATCGGCGGTCGAGCCGTCCACGATCTTTCCCGCCTGGCGCTGGAATACGTCCCAGACGCTGTCGCCGCGCCCATCCTCGTGCGTCGCGCCTTCGATCTGAAACGCCGCCGTGGCGCAGCCCCATAGGAAGTCCGGCGGAAACTGGCGCGAGCGAGGCGGAGCAAGGGGCGGTTGCGAAGCAGGCGCGCAGGCTGCGAGCGTCGCCGCGCCGGCTAGCGCAATGTGTCGTCGGGTGATTTCCGCCACGTCCGTCCCTCCGCCTATCGTTGGCGCGGAGTGTAGTGACGCAAGCTCGCGCTCGCTACGCTGCCCTGGCGCAAACGCCGTCGAGGCCAGCAGCCCAGCTTTACTCGGCGCGCTCGCCCGCCAGTTCGTGGCCTTCGGCGGCGGCGACGCACACTTTGAAAATGTCGCCTTCGTTCAACTCCGCTTCACTCTGGACGAACACGACGCCGTCGATCTCCGGCGCATCGGCCTTGGAGCGGCAGGCATAGGCTTCGGCGTCTTCGTCCCAGCCGTCGCAAATGACGTCGATCTCGCGCCCGATCATGGCCTGGCCGCGGGCATGGGCCAGATCGGTCTGCACTTCCATGAAGCGGTCATAACGCTCGTCGATTTCGTCCTGATCGACGTGATCGGGCAGATCGCGCGAGGGCGCGCCTTCGACGTTCTCGTATTTGAAGCAGCCGGCGCGATCGATGTCGGCCTGCTCAATGAAGTCTAAGAGCGTCTCGAAGTCTTCTTCCGTCTCGCCGGGAAAGCCGACGATGAAGGAGGAGCGGATGGTGAGGTCCGGGCAGATCGCGCGCCATTTGGCGATGCGTTCGAGCATCTTGTCTTGATTGGCGGGGCGGCGCATCGCTTTGAGAAGGCGCGGGCTGGCATGCTGAAACGGGATGTCGAGATAGGGGAGGATTTTTCCCTCCGCCATCAGCGGGATCACGTCATCGACGTGCGGATAGGGATAGACATAGTGCAGACGCACCCACGCGCCCAAATCGCCGAGTTCCTTACAGAGATCGTAGAATTTGGCGCGGACGGTGCGGTCCTTCCATTTGCTCTCGGCGTATTTGACGTCAACGCCGTAAGCGCTGGTGTCCTGTGAAATGACCAGCAATTCCTTCACGCCGGCCTTCACCAGCGACTCCGCTTCCTTGAGCACGGCGTTGGCCGGCCGTGAGACGAGATCGCCGCGAATGCTGGGGATGATGCAGAAGGCGCAGCGATTGTTGCAGCCCTCGGAGATCTTCAAATAGGCGTAGTGCCGGGGCGTGAGGCGAAGGCCGCTCTCGGGCACGAGGTCGAGCTTCGGATCGTGCTTTGGCGGCAGGTGCGTGTGCACTGCGGAGACGACCGCTTCGTACTGATGTGGGCCGGTGACTTCCAGGACGTTCGGATGCGTCTCGCGGATCAGGCCTTCTTCGATCCCAAGACAGCCAGTGACGATCACCTTGCCGTTTTCGTTCAAGGCTTCGCCGATGGCGTCCAGGCTCTCGGCCTTGGCGCTGTCAAGGAAGCCGCAGGTGTTCACCACCACGAGGTCGGCGCCTTCGTACTCGCCGGAGAGCTGATAGCCCTCGCTCCTCAGGCGCGTGATGATGCGCTCGCTGTCGACGAGCGCCTTGGGGCAGCCGAGGCTGACCACGCCGATGGTTGGGGCTTTCCTCACGTCGTTCCTGTTCAGAGCGCCAATTTCACGCCAGCGGATCTGGCGGCCGCGCACAATTCGCCGTCCTTGCTGGCGAGTTCAAGTCCAGCACGCTGTGCGAGTTCGAGATAGGCCGCGTCATAAGCGGTGAGGGCGTGGGTCTGCGCCAAGAGGAATGTCTCGCGCCACGCGCGCGCCGGCGCTTCGGTGTCGATGACGATGGGCAGCAGAGCGAGATCACCCAAGAATGCGGCTGCATCAGCCATACTCAAGCGTGCGCGCCTGACGCCGGCGATGAGAAGGTTCGCCATTTCCCAGTTCCAGAGAACCGGCACGATACCCCCGCTATCTCTGACCCGGGCTAGCAGCGCGTCCGTGGCGGGGGTGGCCTCGTTTTCGAAAATCCAGCACGCGGCGACTGAAGCGTCGATGACGATGCTCATGATTAGCGGCGGCCTTCGTCGCGCAACGCCTTCCAGCCGCCCTCGCCGGTCGTGATGCCCTTCCGGCGCGCCTTCATTCGAGCGATGGCGGCGTCGATATCCGCGAACGCTGCGGTTTCGGCCTTGCTCAGCCGCGCCACCGGCTTGCCGTGGCGCGTGATCAGCACGTCCTCGCCCGCCTCCACTTTCTCAAGCAGGGCGGAAAATTGCGTCTTCGCCTCGAATGCGCCGACCTTGATCATGGCGCATATTTAGACCGGAATTTCAGTCTAGTCAAATTTTCAGGCCAGAATTGGCGATGGCGAGGCTGTGTTTTCCCCGCTCACAGTTCTGCGAATGACTTGCAAGAGCGTTTGGAGGCCGCTAGCTTGTTTTGGCTCAAGGCGCGGACTTTCGGGTTCGGCTTTGTTGGCGGTCCGAGGTCCGAACGCATGTATGTCTGCAACTGCAACGGCGTGACGAAACGGGAGGTCGAGGAGGCTGTCACTGCGGGTGCGCGTTGCCCGGAGGACGTGCTCGCCCATCATGGCTGCGAGCCCTGTTGCGGACGGTGCCTGACGGAGATCGCCGAGGATTATCTGAAGCCGGCCGGCAAAGAAGCGCTCGTCGCCGCCGAATAGCCGCTCGATAGAGGCCGGCTACAATCTTGTATTCGCGCCCTTTCAGACGCAGAACCGCAGGGACATTGGGCCAGACACGCGCGGGGTAGGCGAATGAAGGGCGATCCGGACATCATCCGCAAACTCAATGCGGTGCTCACCAACGAGCTGACCAGCGTCAACCAATACTTCCTGCACGCGCGGATGTATCAGTCCGAGGGCTACGGCAAGCTCGGCAAGAAGACCTACGAGGAATCCATCGGCGAGATGAAGCACGCCGATAAGCTGATCAAACGCATCCTGTTTCTCGAAGGTCTGCCCAACCTGCAGGACCTCAACAAGCTGCGCGTCGGCGAGAATGTCGAGGAGCGGTTGGCCGCGGATTTGGCAGCCGAGCAGACTGGACGCTCCACTTTGGTCGAAGCGATTGCGCTTGCCGAGACCAAGCAGGATTACGTGTCACGCGATCTGCTGACGGAAATCCTCGACGACACCGAAGAGCACATCGATTTCCTGGAAACGCAAATCCAGGTGATCGCCGATCTTGGCGTGAAGAAATTCCTGCAAAGCCAGTACGATCTGGACAGCGACGCGCACTAGCGCGTGGCCGCGACCTTCGCGCCGTTCTGCTCCTTGGCGGTTTCGATGGCGCCGCGGAAGGTGATCGGGTCGGCGATGTCGGGGATCTGCACGGCGTCGACGCCGGTGCCTTCGATCCGCAGATGCCCGTAGCCCAAAATGCGGCCCCACACGGTCTGCGTGAGCTGCACGCCTTCAATATTCTGAAGCGAGATTTCGCTCGTGCGCAGGGTGAAGAAGCCGGTCTTCATGACGAAGCGGTGGGAGGTGACGGCAATCTCGGTCGTCCACTTCCGGATCATCATCGCGAGGAAGATGTAAATACCGACCAGGACGAGGCCCAAGAGAACCAGGGCGGCCCAGGCCTTGAAGTCGTACCACCAGTGGAAATGCGCCCGCGCGATCACGCGTTCGCCTGATCCCATGGACCGTTCCAGATAGCTCATGCCGCCTCCGCTGCTGTTCAGCATAGAGGACTTCGGCGGCGCTTGAGAGCCCGGCGGTTGACTTTGGCCGCCCGCTCCATCAAAAGCGCCGCTTTCTTGGACCGCCGGCCTCTGGCCGTGCGGGACCTCACGCTGGGCGACGGGCGAACCGCCAGGGTAGTCGCGGTCTCGATTGGGAGGCCGCCGGGCCCCGTCACGATGGAAGAAAGGGCCTAACCGCCCATGACGAAGCGCGTTCAAGCGAAATACAAGTCGAACCGCCGGTTCGGCCAAAATCTCTGGGGCCGTCCCAAATCTCCGGTCAACAAGCGCCAGTACGGCCCAGGCCAGCACGGCCAGCGCCGCAAGGGCAAGACGTCGGACTTCGGTCTGCAACTCGTGGCGAAGCAGAAGCTGCGCCTTTACTACGGCAACATCACCGAAAAGCAGTTCCGCAAGACCTATGAGGAAGCTGCGCGCCGGAAGGGCAACACCGCCGAAAACCTGATTGGTCTGTTGGAGACCCGCCTCGACGCGGTGGTCTATCGCGCGAAGTTCGTGCCGACGGTCTTTGCCGCGCGGCAGTTCGTGAACCACGGCCACGTCAAGGTGAACGGCCGACGCGTCACGGTGCCGTCGTTCCAGTGCAAGGTCGGCGACGTGATCGAGGTGCGCGAAAAGGCGCGCTCGATGGCGATCGTCCTGGAAGCGCTGCAGAGCCAGGAGCGCGATCAGCCGGACTATGTCGAAGTCGACACCAAGGCGATGACCGCGCGTCTCTCGCGCGTGCCGACGCTCTCCGATGTGCCGTATCCGGTGCAGATGGAGCCGAACCTCGTCGTCGAATATTACGCTTCGTAGTCAGTGGGGCTTAGTCAGTAGTCAGTAGAAATCGGTTGCTACTGACTACTGACCACTGACTACTGACCTCCATGTCACACGGCCGCTACATCCTCACGCTGCAATGTCCTGATGCGATCGGCATCGTAGCGGCGGTGGCGACGTTTCTCGCCGACCGTGGGCTGTCGATCGAAGAGTCGGACCAGTTTCACGACTCGCCCAATTTCTTCATGCGCACGGCGTTCTCGAAGCCCTCGCCGGGCGCGGCGAGCTTAGCGGAGCTGGAAGCCGGATTCGCGCCGATTGCGCGTCGCTTCGAAATGAACTGGCGCATCCACGACACGGCCGAACGGCCGAAAATCGTGCTCGCGGTGTCGAAGATCGGCCATTGCCTGCATGACCTGCTGCACCGCCAAGAGACCGGCTGGCTCGATGCCGACATCGTCGGCGTCGTCTCCAATCATCCGACCTATGAGGCGTTGACGCGTTTTCACGAGATTCCGTTTCACCTGTTGCCGCAGGCGAAAGCCGACGCGGAAGCGCGCATGCTGACGGTGCTGACGGAGAGCGGCGCCGAATTGCTTGTGCTCGCGCGCTATATGCAAATCCTGACGCCGGAAACGTGCGCCGCGCTCGCTGGACGCTGCATCAATATCCATCACTCGTTTCTGCCGAGTTTCAAAGGCGCGCAGCCCTACACGCAGGCGCATGCGCGCGGGGTGAAGATCATCGGCGCCACCGCGCATTACGTGACGCCTGATCTGGATGAAGGGCCGATCATCGAGCAGGCGGT
Source organism: Caulobacterales bacterium (assembly GCA_035548735.1). Taxonomy (GTDB): domain Bacteria; phylum Pseudomonadota; class Alphaproteobacteria; order Caulobacterales; family Aquidulcibacteraceae; genus Vitreimonas. The sequence goes on from DASZSK010000071.1 coordinate 14,965, forward strand.
GTCGCGCGTCGCGCACCATCATACGCCGAAGGACTTGGTGGAGATCGGCCGCGATCTCGAATGCCAGGTGCTGGCGCGCGCCGTGCGCTGGCATCTCGAGCGGCGCGTGGTGATCACGGGCAACAAGACGGTGGTGTTCACATGACCACGGATTGGCGCGAGATCGACAAGCACGTGCGCGTAAAGCCGGGCGACAAGGTCGAACTACGGGATCGCGATGCCGTGTGCGATCAGCTCTTTCCCGACAAGCCCGAAGCCGAAGCGTTCACGCAGACCCACGCCAAGGAGATCGATACGCTGCAGGATCGGCTCTGGGCGCAGCGCACCCGCGCTCTGTTGGTCGTGCTGCAAGGGATCGACACATCCGGGAAAGACGGCACGGTGCGCGGCGTGTTCAATCAGTGCGGTCCGCTTGGCGTCGTTGTTACGCCGTTCGGCGCGCCGACGACCGAAGAGCTGGCGCATGACTATCTTTGGCGTATCCACGCGGCTGTGCCGAAGAGGGGCGTGATCGGCGTCTGGAACCGTTCGCACTACGAGGATGTGCTGGTGGTGAAAGTGCGCAAGCTCGCGCCGGCGAAGGCGGTCGAGCAGCGATACGATCAGATCAACGCGTTCGAGAAATACCTCACCGAGAACAACGTCGTCCTGCTCAAATTCATGTTGCACATCTCCAAGAAGGAGCAGCGCGAGCGCCTGCAGGAGCGGCTCGACCAGCCGCAGAAGAATTGGAAGTTCAACGCCAGCGATCTCGAAGATCGAAAATTGTGGAAAGATTACGAGGCGGCGTACGAGACGATGCTGGAGCGCTGCTCAACCGAGCACGCGCCATGGCGCGTCATTCCGGCGGATAAGAAGTGGCGCAGAAATGCGATCATCTCCTCGATTGTGCGCGGCACGCTCGAAGAGATGAACCCGCAATATCCAAAGCCCGATTGGAAGCCGTCCGACTTCAAGATCGAATAGCGCCGCTTAGTGGCAACGGGGCTGCAGGACGCTGCAATAACCGCGGCCTTCGCCGGCGGAGGCGGGGCCTGCGACCGACACCATGGTCGAGGCGGCCAAGAACAACACAACGGCGACGAATTTCACGGTCTTCATGTGGTTTCCTCTCGCGGCTGACGTTTGCGATGAGCCACCATAGGGATTGGCGCCCGGGCCCGCCGTGCCCAAGGTCACACGCTGAGCGTCTTAGGATTTCGAGCCTTCCTCATCGCGAATGATTCCAAGCGATATGACGCGTTTCAGCGCTTCTTCGGAATTCAGTTTCAGCGGACGCAGCTTCGCGCGTGGGACGTAGAGCAAGAAGCCGGAAGCCGGAATCGGCGTGTGCGGCACGAAAACCGAAACGAGATTTTCGGCGGGATCGCCGCCGACCTCGGTCGCGTCGTCATTGGTGACGAAGCCGATCGCCCATGTGCCTGGCAGCGGAAACTCCACGAGCACGGCTTCCTTGAAGGTCGTGCGTTCCGGCGCGGCGACTTGGCCGAACACTTGTTTCGCTCCGCCATAGATCGAACGCACGATCGGCAGGTTGCCGATAAAGGCGTCGGCCGCGCCAACGATGAGACGCCCGAGGAGATTGCCGGCGAGCGCCCCGACAACAGTGAGCGCAACGAGCGCGATCGCCACGCCTGCACCCGGCACGGCGGCGGCGCGCGCGCGATAGCCCTCCGGCAGCAGCGGCACGACGCTTCCATCGATGAAGGTCACCACCATCCAGATCACCCAGACGGTGACGAGAAACGGCAGCACCAGCGC
>DASZSK010000072.1:0-5241 GCA_035548735.1 Caulobacterales bacterium
GCGCTACGATTTCATCGACAATGCCGGCGCCGCCAACGACTTCACGCTCATCAGCATGGACGTGAACGGCGACGGCGCCGCCGACAGCCAGATCGTGCTGCGCGGCCTCATCAGCCTCGCCAACAGCGATTTCGTGCTTTAACGCTGCGTCATTTGCCGGCGCAGAAAGGCGGGAATCTCCAGCTCTTCATCGAGCGCGGGATCCTGCGGCGCGGCAAGCTCGGCGGAGCGGCGGATTTCGCCGATCGGCTCGCGCAGCGAAGCGGTGTCGTCCGTCTCTTCGCGCTTCATCCAGCCGAACAGATTGAAGCCACGTTTCTCGGCCTCAGCGTCATTGGCGAAGCTCGGGCGCGTTTCTTCGTAGGGCTGCTCCACCACGCGCACCGGTTCCGGACGCGGCGCCTCGCGCGGCGCTTCGCTATGCGCGGGGGGCGCTTCGGGACGGCGACGCAACGGCGGCGCTTCGACGGCGCGACGCGGCGGCTGCACGATAGTCTGCTGGCTGACGATGGCCTCGTCGTCGATGCCGGTGGCGACCACCGACACGCGCATGCGCCCTTCCAGCGCTTCGTCGAAGGTCGAGCCCAGGATGATGTTGGCGTTGGGATCGACTTCCGCGCGGATTTCGTTCGCCGCCGCATCGACTTCGTACAACGTCATGTCGAAGCCGCCGGTGATGTTGATCAGCACGCCGCGCGCGCCGCGCATCGAGACGATGTCGAGCAAGGGATTGGCGATGGCGCCGCGGGCGGCGTCAAGCGCGCGGTTCTGCCCCTCGCCTTCGCCAGTGCCCATCATCGCCGTACCCATCTCCGCCATCACCGTACGCACGTCGGCGAAGTCGAGATTGATGAGGCCCGGCATCACCATGAGGTCCGTGACGCCGCGCACGCCGGAATAGAGCACCTGGTCGGCAAGCTGGAACGCTTCGGCGAACGTGGTGCGCTCATTGGCGATGCGGAAGAGATTTTGGTTCGGGATGACGATCAGCGTGTCGACATGCTTGCGCAATTCCTGCACGCCGAGTTCGGCCAGCTGCATGCGCCGCTGCCCTTCGAAGTGGAACGGCTTGGTCACCACCGCGATCGTCAGGATGCCGCGCTCGCGCGCCGTGCGCGCGATCACCGGCGCCGCGCCCGTGCCGGTGCCGCCGCCCATCCCCGCGGCGACGAACACCATATGCGCGCCTTCGAGGAATTCGAGAATTTCCGGCTGGCTCTCTTGCGCAGCGGCTTGACCCACTTCTGGACGCGCACCCGCGCCCAGACCTTCGGTGATCGATTGCCCAAGCTGGATGCGGTTCGGCGTCTTGGCGCGCGTCAGCGCCTGCGCATCTGTATTCGCGACGACGAATTCCACGCCCTGCAGGCGCGCGTCGATCATGTTGTTCACAGCGTTGCCGCCGGCGCCGCCGACGCCGAACACAACGATGCGCGGCTTCAACTCGTGCAGGGTTGGCGCGCTCAGGTGACTCATAAGAGCTCCAAGAAGGGCCGATTCTCTCGGCCCGCCTAATGTGCCACTGGGTTTTCCGATTTCCAGGGGCGATGCTGAAAGCTTCGTTAGACTTGCGAAACTCTCGCGGCGCTTTTGCGGCTAATCCTGGCCTTTGGCGAGCGGATTTTCGTTAAAAGTTCTCGCGCAGCCAGAGCCAGGCGTTGCCGGCGGCGCTGCGCATCATTTGAGCCGCATGCGCCAGCGTCGGCTGGAAATCCTCGTCGACGTCGTCGAGCGAAGGATTGTCGAAGCGCCAGCGCAACAGGCCGGCGGCGCAGGCGTAAGCCGGTCCGGCTTCGCCATGCTCGAAGCCGCACAATTCCAGCGGGCGCCCGATACGCACGGGCATGGAAAGGCTCTCCATCGCCAGTTCGCGAATGCCCGGCAGCGTCGCGCCGCCGCCGACCAGCACCGCGCGCTGCGGTCCGGCTTCGCCGGCGAAACCGGCCTTCGCCAGCCGCTGGCGAGCCGCCAGCAGCATTTCCTGCAGGCGCGGCGACAGCGTATCGGCGATGACGCTCCGCAATGTTGTCGCCGCTTCAAGCCGCCCTTCCGGGCCGATCTTGGGGGCCGACACCGCTTCCCTGGGATCGAACGAACCGCCCACCGCGCCGAAGGCGAGCTTCACCCGCTCGGCGGCCGCGAACGAGGTTTCGAGTTTCTTGGCGAGATCGCGCGTCAGCCGCACGCCGCCCACCGGCGCGCTTTCGGCGTGCACCAGCCCTTCTTTCGCGAATACGGAAATCCCCAGCGCGCCGGCGCCCATGTCCAGCACCAGCGCGCCCGCGCGCTCTTCCGGCGTCAGCGCCGCGAGCCCGGCGGCATACGGCGCGGGCAGGATGTCTTCCACCTCGGCGCCGGCCTGGCGAATACAGGCCTTCAGCGCATTCACGGCTTCGGTCGGCGCGGTGACAACGCACGCCTCGACCTGCAGCATCTTGCCGGCGAGGCCGGTCGGATCATCGAGCGCGGGGCCGCCGTCGACGCAATAGCGCAGCGGCTCCATGTGCAGCACCGTGAGGTCAGGCGCGGGCCCGGAGCGCAGCGCGGCGTTGAGCGCAGCGTCGACATCGCGTCCCGAAACGATCTTGCCGCGCACGCGCGCGGCGCCGCGCACCACGCGCGCTGAGAGGCCGGGGCCCGCATACGATGCGATCACGCGCGCGATCGGCGCGCCCGCCATGTCGGCGGCTTCATCGACGGCGACGCGGATAGCGCGTGCGCAGGCGTCGAAGTCCGCGGCCTTGCCGCTGGCGACAGCCGGCGCGGCTTGCACGCCGACGCCGAGCACGCGCATCGGCCGCTCCGGATGCAGATCGAGCACCGGATCGCGGCGCGCCGCGAGGCACACCGTCTTGGACACGCCGACATCCAGAGCGGCCACCAGCGGCGCAAGCGCGCGCGGCTCCAGCTCCTCGTCGCGAGCGGCGTAATCCAAAGCCATCTTCAGACACCCCCGACGCCAGCGGTCATCGGGCCGCCGGCTAATTGTGGATAGACGCGCACAGCCAAACGTCCCGGCGCGCGCAGATCGAGTTCAGCCACCGGCCGGTCAAGCAGACGATGGCGCGTTTGCAGCGTTTCCAGCCGCGCCAGCGCCAATTCCGGCTGCGCTTCCGGCAGACGCACCAGCGTTCCCGACGTCAGTTCGAGGTTCCAACGGCGATCGCCGACGCGAACCAAAGCCGCCGTGCGTGCGCGCACCTGCGGCAGCGTCTCGAGCGTCAGCAGCAACGGCTCCGCCTTCGGGCCGGCGCCGCGCCCCACCACCAGCGGCAAATTCACATGATCGGCGGCGCGTTCGCTGAGCAAGCGCTCGCCATTAGCGTCGATCACGGAAACCACGCCATTCTCCCGCCAGCGCGCGAATTCCTGGCGCCGGCGCACGTCGACCCGCAGCGTCGAGGGCCACAGCCGGCGCACTTTGGCTTCCGCCACCCAATCCAGGCTTTCCACCCGCGCCTTCACCGCGCCGGGATCCATCGACAGCAGCGATCGGCCCTCTTGCGGCGCAATGGCCTGGCGCACTTCGCTGATGCGCGCGGGCGCAACGCCTTCGCCGGTGACGTCGATATGGTCGATCGAGAAGCCGGCGGTCGCAACAGCGGCGTCAGCGGAGCGCTCGAACGCTTGACGCGCATCGAACAGCGAGCCGCCGATCCAGGTGGCGCCGGCGATCGCCGCGCCGGCGAACAGCACGACGCCGGTCAGCGCGAGCATCAGGCTCTTGCCGCTGACCTGCGGTTCGCCGTCGAACGCGCCCTTGATCGCGACGAGACGCGGCGCGCCATAGGGCGCTGGCGCGGGCATGCGGCGCGCGCTCTGCTTCTTGTCCGGCGTGCGGCGGCCAGGGCGGCGCGCCTTCATCGCGGCCATGACGCGTCCTCCAGGATCCACTTCACCAGATCGTCGTAGGACAGACCGACATGAGCGGCCTGCTCCGGCGTCAGCGACGTCGGCGTCATGCCGGGCTGGGTGTTGATCTCCAGCACCGCGAGCTTGTCGGTCGCCGGATCGTAACGGAAATCCGTGCGCGTCACGCCGCGGCAGCCGAGTGCGGCATGCGCGTCTTCCGCAGCACGCATGCAACGCTGCGCCACGTCGGCGGAAATCTTCGCGGGCACTTCGTGCCGCGAGCCGCCTTCCGCGTACTTGGCGTCGAAATCATACCATTCGCCAGCGGGCAGGATTTCCGTCACGGCGAGCGCGCCGCGGCCATGCATCACCGCAACCGTCAGCTCCTTGCCGGCGACGAATTCCTCCACCAGCACGTCGTCGCCAAAGCTCCAATCGGGATCGAGCAATTGCTCGGGCGGACGGTTGGCGCCTTCGCGGACGATGAAAATGCCGACCGACGAGCCCTGCGCATTTGGCTTCACCACGTAAGGCAGCGGCATCGGGTGCGATTTCGCCGCTTCATGCCGGTTCATCAGCTTGCCGGCCGCCAGCGGCAGCCCGGCTTGCGCGAACACGGCCTTCGACTTGTCCTTGTCCATCGCCAGCGCGGAGGCGAGCACGCCGGAATGCGTGTAGGGAAGCTTCAGATAATCCAGGACGCCCTGCGTGCGTCCATCCTCGCCCCACTCGCCATGCAGCGCATTGAACACCGCGTCCGGCTTCACCGCCTGGAGTTCGGCGATCCAGCCGGGGTTTTGCGGATCGACTTCGATCACCTCGTGCCCGAGGCGCGTCAAAGCCGCCGCGCAACCCGCGCCTGAAGACAGGCTCACAGGCCGCTCGGGGCTCAAGCCCCCTAGAAGCACCACCACCCGCGCCATCAGCGCAACTCCCGTTCTGGAGAGGTCTCAGAATGAAACGCTTTGGGGTTAAGGCATGGTGAGGATGATGATGTTTGTGCATTGATTTGCATGGTAAATTTTCCGTTGCGGTAAAGAAACGGTGAACGCGCGGCGTCCGCCCCACTTCCGCATCCCGAACGGCGAAACGCCAGCGGATTTAGCTGCGTCTGACGCGGCCACTTATCCGACCGACTTCGCCGTGCGCGTATCATGCCCGCATCTCCTGCATGGGAGGCTGAGGTCGACCAACAGCCCTAAGCGCAAGAGATGCGGTTGAGCGTGATGCGAGGGAAAGCGGCGACGTGGACGCCTCGCAGCTTCGGGGAGCGAAAGGAACCCGAAGGCGCCGGACGAAGAGTTGGTCTTCCTCCGCACGCCGTCCGGGAACGGAGATCAGGCGCTAAGCGCGCTCGGAAACCCAGCGTCGTGGGCGATCGGCCGCGGT
>DASZSK010000073.1:0-9704 GCA_035548735.1 Caulobacterales bacterium
GTGAGCGCGGCGACGCCGAAAGTCGCGGACTATCCGTTCACGACGCTGCATCCGCATCTGGGCGTCGTCACGGTCGGCGAAGGCGAGCGCTTCGTGCTGGCGGACATTCCCGGCTTGATCGAAGGCGCCGCGGAAGGCGCAGGGCTGGGCACGCGTTTCCTTGGCCACATCGAACGCTGCGCTGCCTTGGTGCATCTGATCGACGCCACACAAGAGGGCGCCACCAACGCTTATCGCACGGTGCGCCACGAACTCGAAACCTATAGCGCCGATCTCGCCGCCAAGCCGGAGATCGTCGCGCTCAACAAGACCGACGCGATGACGCCGGCTGAAGCCAACCGCAAACGCGCGGCGCTGTCGCGCGCCATCGGCAAGGAGGTGCGGCTTGTCTCCGGCGTTTCGGGGCAAGGCGTGCGCGAGCTTGTGAACGAGATCGCCGCCCTCGTGCGCACAAGCCGCAAAGCGCCCAAGCCGGAGCGCGATGCGCATGAGGATTGGGCGCCCTAGCCGTTTCTCTCAGAATGCTGATGACTCGTAGCCGCGCCGGTCCTATAGCGGCGGCGCGGGGGTCGTCATGGCCGATGTGTTCATTTCCTATGCGCGCGATGATCGCGATGCGGCGCGCGAACTCGCGGCGCTCGTCAGCGCACAAGGCTACGAGGTCTGGTGGGATCGCGAACTCATCCCCGGCGATGCATACGCCGACGTGATCGAGAAGACGCTCGACGCCGCCAAAGTCGTCATCGTTTTGTGGTCGGCGGTGTCGCGCAAATCCTATTGGGTGCGTGACGAAGCCGCCGTCGGCCGTGATCGCGGCCGTCTCGTGCCCGTCGCGCTGGACGCAGAGCCGCCGCCGCTCGGCTTCCGTCAATTGCAGACCATCGATCTGCAGACGCTGCGCAACGACGAACGCGCGCGGCAATTGCTCTGGACCAGCCTCAGTTCGCTCTGCGGCCGAACCGCGCCGGCGCCGCCGACGCCGTCCTCCGTAGCGCCAACGCCCGCGCCGGCGCCGCAACCAACGCTGCCGCCGCCACGCGCCGAGCGCTCGGTGCACCAGATCTTGAAGGAAGAAAAGCGCCAGCGCAGTTTCGTGCGCACCTTCTGGCTGACGAGCTTCGTCATTTCCGCGATCGTCGCGCTCGCGCTTGGATTGCTTGCGGGACACACCGTCAGCAATGCGAAGGCGGGCGGCGGCATCGTCGCCTTGGGCTCCTTCATCTGGATGGGCGTGTCGCTGGTGCTGGGGCGCTTCCTGATCGTGATCGGACGACGGCTCTCGAAGCGCAAATCGGTGCGCTATTTCGACATACCCACCATCATCTGCCTGGTTCCCAGCGTTGCGCTCGGCCTGACCATTCTCGCCGACAAGTCGGAGGCGAGCGTTGGCGACGCGGTCTCCATGGTGCCGCTGCTGGCGGGCATGGTGTTCCCGTTCATCGCCGCGCTCTCCATCCCCATCGGCTTCGTGCGCGGCCTCTCGCGTACAACCTTCGCCGAAGGCAAATAGCGCCCGCGTCATTGGCGTTGCGCTGCGCCCACCCCACATGACCCCGACACGGCGAAGGAAACGCAAGCGTGGTGCATCTATCGGTTCTGGAATTGGGGCGCGTGCGCGAGGGCTCGAGCCGGCGCGCCGCTCTGGATGAAGCCCGTGCGCTCGGTCAGCATGTCGAGCGGCTCGGCTACAAGCGCATCTGGGCCGCCGAGCATCACAACATGCCCACGGTGTCGACCGCCGCGACCGCGCTCGTCATCGCCCATATCGCGGCGGGCACCAGCACGATCCGCGTCGGCGCCGGCGGCATCATGCTGCCCAACCACGCGCCCTATGTGATCGCCGAACAATTCGGCACGCTGGAGACGCTCTTCCCCGGCCGCATCGACCTGGGGCTTGGGCGCGCGCCGGGCACGGATCAAATTACCCTACGCGCTCTGCGCGTCGATCCGATGGAGGCGCAGCGTTTCCCGCAGGACGTGCTGGAGCTGCAAGCTTTCCTCGCGCCGGTGGCGCCCGGCCAGCGTATCGAGGCCGTCCCCGGTTCAGGCACGCAAGTGCCGCTTTGGATTTTAGGCTCGAGCCTGTTCGGCGCGCATCTCGCCGCCGAGCTTGGCCTGCCTTACGGCTTCGCCTCCCATTTCGCGCCGCAGGACCTCGACGCCGCACTCGCCATTTATCGCGAACGCTTCAAGCCTTCGGAGCAAGCGCAGACGCCCTACGTGTTGACCGGGCTCAACATCATCGCCGCCGAAACCGACGAAGAAGCGCGGCGGCTGGCGACCTCGCAGCAAATGTCGTTCGCCGGAATCGTGCGCGGCGAGCGCAAGCCGATGCAGCCGCCGATCGACGACATCGAGACCTTCTGGACGCCGCAGGAGAAAGCGCAGGCGCAGCGCATGCTCGCCTGCAGCATCATTGGCGGCCCGGAGACGGTGCGCGCCGGCATCGCCGCCTTCCTCGACCGCACGCGCGCCGACGAACTGATGATCGTCTCGGATATGTTTGATCCGGCGAAGCGCTTCCGCTCCTTCGAGATCATCGCCGAAGCCGCCGCCGATCTTCGCTAAACGCGCCGTTCGCAAGTTTGCTGTTTTCAGCGAGCGCGCACGGCGATATGGCAGCGTCGTGGACTCTCCTCTCGCCTCCGCGACATGCATTGTCGTCAAAATCGGCTCGGCGCTGCTGGTCGACGCCGAGACCGGCCAGCCCGCGCGCGCCTGGCTGGCCGCGCTGGCGGAGGACGTCGCCGCAGCGCGCGCACGCGGACAACGCGTGCTGATCGTCTCGTCCGGCGCGATCGCGCTCGGTCGACGCGTGCTCGGGCTCACGAAATCGCCGAAGCTCGAAGAGAAGCAGGCCGCCGCCGCCGCCGGGCAAGCGCAACTCGTGCGCGCGTATGAGGAGGCGTTCGCGCGCTTCAACATCCCAGTCGCGCAGGCGCTATTGACGCCCGACGACACCGAGCGCCGCCGCCGCTGGCTCAATGCGCGCGCCACGCTGGAGACGCTCTTGGATCTCGGCGCCATCCCCATCATCAACGAGAACGATACGGTCGCGACGGCGGAAATCCGCTATGGCGACAACGATCGCCTCGCCGCCCGCGTCGCGCAGATGATCTCCGCCGACGCGCTTATTTTGTTGTCGGATGTCGATGGACTCTACGAGCGCGATCCGCGCGCCGATCCCGCCGCCAAGCTCATTCCCGAAGTGCGCGCCATTACGCCCGCGATCGAAGCGATGGCCGGCGGCGCCAATGCCAAGGCCGGCGTCGGTTCAGGCGGCATGCGCACCAAGATCGAAGCGGCGAAGATCGCCACGCAGGCCGGCTGCGCCGTCGCCATCACCAAGGGCGGCGAGCTGAAGCCGCTGTCGCGTCTCGCCGGCGGCGCGCCGGCGACGTGGTTCATGGCGCACGAAACGCCGAAGGCGGCTTACAAGGCATGGATCGCCGGCAGTCTTTCCGCGCAAGGCGCGCTTGTCGTCGATGACGGCGCCGCCGCGGCTCTGCGCTCGGGCAAAAGCTTGTTGCCGGCGGGCGTCACCGATGTGCGCGGTGCGTTCGAAAAGGGCGACGCTGTGCGCGTGCTCGATGCGTCCGGCGCCGAGATCGCGCGCGGCCTCGCGCGTTACGACGCCGAGGACGCGCGCAAGATTAAAGGATTGAAGTCCGCCGCCATCGCCGACGCGCTCGGCTACGCCGCCGGCGCCGCGCTCGTGCACGCGGACGATATGGTCGTGGTTTAGAGCGCTCGACGCGCCAAATAGAACGCCAGCCTCAGCCGGTCGGCAGCCATGCAGCCTTTATGCGTTTCAACAATTCGGGCGTCCGCCCCCGGTCGTGCAATGCAGAATGGACGATCTCTTCGGCGTATTCCCGCAGGATCAGCCGCCCGTCCGAACTCGCGGCGCCCGCGACCACGCTCAGCACGGCCTCCAGATCGATCAGCTGGTCGGGATTTTGCAGCGTTGCACGCAACTGCGCCGGATCGAAATCGCGCACCCGCTTGCGCGCAATCTCCTCAACCCGCGCAATCGACGCTTCGTCGGCCAGGTCGGCGGCCAGGATGAGATGCGCGGAGAGAAACGCGGCGGACTTGGCTCTGAACTTCACTTGATCTTCGGCGTTGACAAAGCCGACTTCGGCGAAAAGGCGATGGACGTCTCGCGTGAGAGCGCGCTCGATCTCCTCGACGTCGCCAAGCAAACCGGCGGCGCTTTCCGCCGCCGACGCCGCGCCCACATTCCGGAAATCGGCGCCCTTGACTCCCAGCGCCTCGAACCGCACCGCCAGCGGCGGGTGCGAATCGAGCGGGTGCGCCGTGTTCCGCTCCATGGAAAGCTGCAGCGTTTCGTCATTCTCAGGCGTCTCAAGCCGGATATGCGCGAGCCGAGCGAAGGCGGCGCTGAGATTCGGTTCGAACTGCAATTCGCTCTGCTGCGTCACGACTTGGCGCTGCAATTCGCCCCAGATCACGTCGCCGCGAACAGCTTTCATCAGGGCGCTGGCGAGCGCCGACGCGGAGGCGCATTCCACGCCGACCTTGTCGGCCTCCAATTCGCGCTTACGGCTCACTTTTGCGGCTTTGCGCGAGAACGTCCCGTGCAGAAATGCGAGCGTGCTGATCGCCGGCATCGCCAAGATGCGCGCCGCGCCCCCGCTTGCCGCCATCCCGAACAAGGCGTGCTCGAGTCCGACATAGACCGGCGCGAACCGACGGCTGTAGAGCGTGTCCCCGCCGCGAAAGTGGCCGAGCTCGTGGCCGATGACGGCCGCAAGTTCGTCTCTCGTCATGACACGCACCAGCGGCGCCGAGAGATATAGCGTCTGCCCGTCGAGCAACTGGTCCGCGAGCCGCACTCGCGTGCTCGTCACGTAGAAAGTCGGATCCAGGCCCAGAATAATGTTCTTCGGCGCCGCTGCGCCCGTCTTCTTCGCCAACGCCGCGACAAAGGAAAACATCTCTGGCGCCTGAGCCGGCGCCAGCAGCGCGCCGTGCGCGCGAACTTCAAGCGGGCGCGTCATGCGCCACGCCGCACGCACCAGGATGTATGAGGTGACGATCCCGCCGACCGCCGCCGCGATCGAGATTCGGATCGCCAGACTGCCGAAGATGTGCGCGCCCGCGAGAAAGCATGCGGCCACGACCAACGCGCTCTGCGCGATCGCGAAGATCGCGAGCGCGAGCGCCGAAAATCCGGTCAAGGGCGGAAATACGATCGCCATGAGCACGCGGTTGGCGCCGGACATGAGCGAACAAACGACCATCAGCAGGGGCAGGCACACTGAAGCTGCGCCGATCAAGATAGCGCTGAGCTCAAGCGCCGAGAGCTCAAAGCGCTGGCGGCAGACCGTGATGATCGCGGGATAGCTCTCTGCATAGGCTTGCTGGAGCTGCGGCAGACACGCCCGATCCAGGCCCGTAAGGCCCAAGTCCGCCTGCACCTGCACGAGGTTGCTCATGGCCCAGTAAGCCATGCCGAACGCAACCGCTGGCGCGACCAGCGATAACGCGACCGCTCGGAAAAACTGCAGCAAAGCGCTCAACCCCCCGTAGTGCTCAACCACTACCAGAGGCTTAATGCAAGGCGGCGCATCAGTCGGGTCCGAGTTCCTTTACAATTCCAGCGCACAATTGTCGCCGCGCGCACGGGAGGCGGCGACATGGCGGTCAAAGACCAAATCCGAGGGGATTTGCGATCGCTTGGGCTCGAAGCGCATATGCGCACTCGCCTCTATCGTCTCGTCTCGCAATCCATCATGGCGGCGGTCGGCGCAATCTGGATCGGCTGGTGGGCGCTCGTTTGGCTGCTGAGCTATCAATTCTTCGATCTGGTGATCCGGCCCAATTCGACGACACACATCGTCGAGCCGCTAGCGCACACCAATCCGCGCGCCGCCAAATGGATCGCCGAGGTGCTGCGCGTCCTCAGCACCGTCGTGTTCGCCGCGGGCTGGGTGGTTCCTTGGGCGGTCGGCGGTCCGGACGCGGATTTCTTCGCGGCGGCGATGCTGACCGGCACCGTTATTCACGTGCTGGTCTATTTCTCCAACGACCGCGCCAATTATCTCCTGGCGTTGGGCATCCCGATCGCCGCGTCCGTTGCGGTAATTCTCTTTTGCCGCGGCATCGACCGTTCGGCGCTGGTCATCCTGCCTTCGCTTCTCGTCGTGCTGCTGCGCGCCGACCGCGCCCGTATCGACCAGCTCGCGCTGTTCGAGTCGGTGCAGCGCAACCGCGAAGCGCGTCTCGCCGCCGAAGAAGCAAGCCGCGCCAAGTCGCAATTCATGGCGACGGTGACACACGAATTGCGCACGCCGCTAAACGCGATCATCAATTACGCGGAGATTCTCGAAGAGGATCTGAGCGCCGAAGGACAAGCGCGTCCGGACGACGCCGCGCGCATTCGCGCTTCCGCGCTCGGTCTCATGACAATGATCGAAGCGGTGATCGACTATTCACGGATCGAGGCGGGCGAGCTTTCAGCGTCCCCCGAGCCGACCGATCTGCGCGCTCTGCTGATCCGCGTCGTCGACAAGGCGCGCGCACGCGCGGCCGCCAACACCAACACGCTCGCGCTCAATTGCGCCGATGATGTCGGCCAGGCCCTGCTCGACGGCCGCAGGCTCGAACAATGCGTCAGCGAATTGGTTGAGAACGCCTGCCGCTTCACCAGCAATGGGCTGATCGTGGTCAGCGCGCGCCATGTCGAGCGCGCCGAGGACGGCCTCCGCCTGATCCGCATCAGCGTACGCGACACCGGCTGCGGCCTCGACGACGCCGCGCTGGCGCACATCTTCCAGCCCTTCCATCAGGCCGACCGCTCATTCACGCGCCGCCATGACGGCTTCGGCCTTGGCCTCGCACTGGTGCAGCGGCTGATGCGCGTGCTGGGCGGCGATGTCGCGGTGGAAAGCAAGGTCGGCGAAGGGTCGGAATTCATCCTGACGGCGCCAAGCCCGCCCTGCGCGCCGCGGCGCGCGGCCGAACCGCCCCCACTTGCGCGCGCCAGCTGAGTGCTGTCCTCTGCGGGCGGAGGCTGAGCGATGCTGCTGCACAATGTCTATTTCTGGCTGAAGAGCGACCTCAGCGCCGAACAGCGCGCGGAATTCGAGCGCGAGCTCGCTTTGTTGCCGCGCATCGCATACCTTGCTGACGGCTTCATCGGCCGCCCCGCGCCGACCGCGCCGCGCCCCGTCATCGATCATTCGTTCGACTATTCGCTCTCGCTCCTGTTCCGAAGCGAGAAGGATCAGGCTTTTTATCAGAGCGAATGCCCAGACCACGCGCGCTTCGTCGAGCGCTGTGCGCCCTTCTTCGCGCGCGTGCTGGTGTACGATAGCGCGCCGCTAGGCGGCTAAAGCAGTCGCGACAGAAAATCGAACGTGGCTTCGTCCTGCCAATAATCGCTGCGCCCATCGACTCCGTTCATCGCACCGATCGCGCGGCCGAGTTCCAGGCCGTCGCCGTCCAACAGCAAAACCACGGGCAACGCCACCTCGTCGCGCGCACCAGTGTTGCCATTGAACTGGCGGCGGAAGTCGGCCTCCGTCGTCGGCATCGCCCGCCCGAGCGGCAGGCCGCGCGCGCCCATGCGATCGAGCAGATTGCGCCCATGCGCGAAATCGACGTCGTCGAAAATCTGCAGTGCGAGAATGCGCGTCGCCGCGCCCGCCGCCGCGAGCCTGCGCGCCAGAGCCGCCTGTTGCGCTTTCTCCGCCAGACACGGCGCGCACCAACTCGCCCAGAACGCCACCACGGCCGGGCGCCGGTCGAGCCAATCCAGCATGCGCTTGGCGCCGGCTTCGGTCTCGACCGGGTCCATCAGCGGCAAGCGGCCGATGCGCGCGGGGCGCGTCCAGGCGCGGAAGCCCGGATGATTGGAGAGCGCCGGCGGCGCGAGCGCCCGCGCTGGCGGCGCAACAGCCAAAGCGGCGGCGCAGGCAAGCGCCGCACGGCGGGTCATTCTCATCATGCTCACCCCCGTACGCGACCGAGGGTAAACTGATTTGCGCCGGTCGCGCGGGCGCGACTGCAAAGTTCATGTTGCGACGGGAAGGCGATGTTGAAGACGGCTGGACATGCTACATGAACAGGCATGAACGCCCCGACGCCCGCCCTCCCGCTTGAAGCCGCCATGCTGGAGCTTGGCCGGCGCGCGCGCGCCGCCGCCGCCATCCTGCGCGATCTCGGCGCCGATCAGCGCACGGCGGCGCTGCGCGAGATGGCGACGAGCCTGCGCGCGAACGCCGCGAAGATTCTCGCCGCCAACGCCGAAGACGTTGCGCGCGGTAAAGAGCAGGGGCTCGCCGCAAGCTTCATCGATCGCCTCGCGCTCGACGACAAACGCCTCGCCGCCATCGCCGACGCGGTCGAAACCACCGCCGCTCTGCCCGATCCGATCGGCGCGGTGCTGGCGGATTGGACGCGGCCCAACGGTCTGCGCATTCAGCGCGTGCGCACGCCGCTCGGCGTCATCGGCATCATTTTCGAGAGCCGCCCCAACGTCGCCGCGGACGCAGGCGCGCTTTCGCTCAGGGCCGGCAACGCCGTCATCCTGCGCGGCGGTTCCGACAGCGCACACTCGGTGGCCGCGATCGGCGACGCGCTGCGCGCCGGCTTGCGCAAAGCCGGCGTCAGCGAAGACGCGATCCAGATCGTCCCGACGCCCGACCGCGCGGCCGTCGGCATGATGCTGGCGGGGCTCGGCGGCGCCATCGACGTGATCGTGCCGCGCGGCGGCAAGTCGCTTGTCGCGCGCGTGCAGGAAGAAGCGCGCGTGCCGGTGTTCGCGCATCTGGAAGGGCTTTGTCACACTTACGTGCATGAAGCCGCCGATCCGAAGAAAGCGGTGGAGATCAGCGTCAACGCCAAAATGCGCCGCGTCTCCATCTGCGGCGCGACGGAGACGTTGCTGATCGATCGCGCGGTGGCGCCGACTCTGTTGCCGAAAATTGCCGAGGCGCTGGTCGCCAAGGGCTGCGAACTGCGCGGCGACGCCGCAGCGCGCGCCATCTTCCCGATGAAGCAAGCGACGGAAGAAGACTGGCGCACCGAATATCTCGCGCCCATTCTCGCGGTCGCGGTTGTCGCCGACGAGGACGCCGCCATCGCCCACATCGCCAAATATGGCTCGCAGCACACCGACGCGATCATCACCGAAGACAAGGCCGCCGCTGAGAAATTCCTACGCGAAGTCGATAGCGCCATCGTGCTCTGGAACGCCTCCACCCAATTCGCCGACGGCGGCGAGTTTGGCTTCGGCGGCGAGATCGGCATCGCCACGGGCCGTATGCATGCGCGCGGACCCGTCGGCGCCGAACAGCTCACCACGTTCAAATACGTCGTGCGCGGCGACGGCCAGACGCGCCCTTAATTTCTGCAGCGTGAGACACGGTCTTCCCCTCGCTTATCCCGGCATGCGCATCGGCTTGTTCGGCGGCTCGTTCGATCCCGCCCACGAGGGCCACGCGCATGTCGCGGAAACCGCGCTGAAGCGCCTCCATCTCGATCGCGTCTGGTGGCTGGTGACGCCGCAAAATCCGCTGAAGCCGCAATCCTCGCCGCTCCCCGCGCGATTCGCGTCCGCGAAGCGCATGGCGCATGGACCGCGCATGGTCGTCACCGATCTCGAGACCGAGCTTGGGCTGCGCTACACCTACCAAACGCTGCGCGCGCTCAAGCGCCTCTATCCGGGCGTCGAC
>DASZSK010000074.1:0-9103 GCA_035548735.1 Caulobacterales bacterium
CCTGTGCCGATCGTGTCGGCGCGCTCCAGCAGCAGCACTTCGCGGCCGCTCTCCGCAAGCGCGCGCGCACATGCGAGGCCGACAACGCCGGCGCCGATCACCACGCACTCGATATCGTAAACGTCGCCGCTCATGCTGAAGTGAAGAATTAGCGCCGGGGAGCCGTCGCGAACAGCGGAAACAACCGTCTCCGCCTCTTCTCTCCCTGTGGGAGAAAGTTCAGCCGCCAGCCGTCACGAATTCGCGGATCGCGCCGGCGATGTTTTCCTGCGTGGTCTCTTCGAGGTAGGGGTGCATCGGCAAGCTGATGACGCGCTTGGCGATGTCTTCGCTCACCTTCATGCCGCCCGCGCCAATTGGGAATTCCCGATAAGCGCTCTGCACGTGCAGTGGCTTGGGATAATAGCGCGCGGTAGGGATTTCCGCGGCCCGCAGGTGCGCGCCGAGACCATCAGGGTTTTCGACTTCGATCGTGTACTGCGCCCAGGTGGATACGCCGCCCGCGATCACGCGGGGCGTCTTCACGAGGTTTGACAGCATCTGCTCATAGCGTGTCGCGACCTCGTTTCTGAGACGGATTTCCTCATCGAAAATCGCGAGCTTCTCCAACAGGATCGCCGCTTGGATCGTGTCCAGACGCGAGTTCATGCCGATGCGGGCGCAATTGTACTTGTCATCGCCGCTGGCGCCATGGAAGGCGATCGAGCGCATCAAGGTGGTGTCGGCGTCATCGTTCGACAGCGTGGCGCCGCCGTCGCCGTAACAGCCGAGCGGCTTCGCCGGGAAGAAGCTCGTCGTGGTCGCATCGGCCCAATGCATCGGGTGCTTGCCGTCGAGCGTGCAGCCGAAGCCTTGCGCGCTGTCGGCGATCAGCTTGAGGCCGTGCTTCTTGGCGATCGCCGCGATCTTCGGATAGTCGGCGGGTTGTCCGAACAGATCGACGGCGATGACGACGCGCGGGCTGAGCCGGCCTTCGCGCTTCACGCCTTCGATCGCGGCTTCGAGGCTTGCCGGGTCCATGTTGTACGTATCGGGCAGCACGTCGACGAACACCGGCGTCGCGCCCGTCCAGGGCACGATCTCCGCCGTCGCTGCGAAGGTGAAGGAGGGGCAGAACACGGCGTCGCCCGCGCCCAATCCCCAAGCCCAGAGCGGCAGCACCAACGCGTCCGTGCCGTTGGCGTTGGCGACACAATGCTTCGCGCCGCAAAAGGCCGCGAGCTTGGCTTCGAACGCGCGCACTTCGGGGCCGAATATATATTGCCCGTGCTGCAGCACGCGCGCGATGGCCGCGTCGACGCGTTCAGCAATACGCGCGCGTTGGCTTTGCAGGTCGATGAACGGGATCATGTCGTCTTCCGATTTAGTGTCCTTCTCCCCGTGTGGGAGAAGGTGTCAGCGCGCGAAGCGCGGTGACGGATGAGGGGTGAGCGCGCCGACTCCCGAGGACGAGGAAACACCCCTCATCCGGTCTCGCTGCGCTCGACCACCTTCTCCCACACGGGGAGAAGGACGATGTGAGGGTTGCGCTCATGTGGAAAGGGAGGGAAAGCCGGCGGCGCGATCGGCGGCGAGCGCCAGGCTGAGCGCATGTTTCGCTTCTTCGCCGGTGACGCCAGGGCGCGGCGCCTTGCCGAGCACGGCGTCGATGAAGAGCGCCACGTTCTGGCCGAGCGGATCGCGTCCCGCGGGCGTGTCGGCAAAATCGGCGTTGAGCCTAAAGCGCGTCGAGTTTTCGAAGGTGCGGGCGAGGAAATCCACCTTCACTTCCCCGCTCGGATAGACAATGCGCATGGTGCGCTTGCGGGCTTCGGCGATGCGGCTCGAGGTGAAGTTCGCTTCGGCCTCGGCGAAATAGAGCCGGGCGTCGAGCTTGTCGGCCGAAGGCCCATGATGCGCTTTGCCGACGGCTTCGATGCGGCTGGGTTCGGCGTCGAGCAGCGTCGAGGCGAGATCGAAATCGTGCACCATGAGGTCGAGCGTGACAGAGACGTCGGCGCTGCGGCCGGTCCATGGACCCTCGCGCACGCTTTCAATCAGCAGCGGCTTTTCCGGCGCCGCGAACAGCCCCATCGCCTCGAACACCAGCCTTTCCTGATGGCCGCAGGCCAAGACGCGGCTATGCAGATTGGCGAGCGCAATCATCGCCTCGGCTTCCATCAGCGTCGTGGCGATTGGCTTCTCGACGAAGACATGCTTGCCGGCGTCAAGTGCTGCGACGCCGGCTGCGGCGTGGGTCGCTGGCGGTGAGGCAATGGTGATGACATCCACGGCGTCGATCAGGTCTTCCAGTTTGTCGAAAGCCTTGACGCCCAAATCTTCCGCCAGCACGGCCGTGCGCTCGCTGTCGAGATCATAGATGCCGACAAGTTGGACGCGCGGGTCCGCCTGATGCTTGCGCGCATGGTGGCCGCCGAACACGCCGGCGCCGATCACTCCGGCTTTCACGCTCATTCCACGGTCACCGATTTCGCGAGGTTGCGGGGCTGGTCGACGTCGGTGCCTTTATGCACGGCGGTGGCGTAAGCCAGCAATTGGATCGGCACGGAATAGACCAGCGGCGCCACGAAGGGATCGCAGGCGGGCACATGCACGATGTGGCTGGCGATCGGGCCCACGGCCTCGGCGCCGGCGGCGTCGGTGATAACGATGAGTTTGCCGCCGCGCGCGGCGACTTCCTGCATGTTGGAAAGCGTCTTCTCGAACAGGGCGTCGTGCGGCGCCACGACCACCACGGGCGTGTTCTCGTCGATCAGCGCGATCGGGCCGTGCTTCAACTCGCCGGCCGCGTAGCCTTCGGCGTGGATGTAGGAGATTTCCTTGAGCTTCAGGGCGCCTTCGAGCGCCAGCGGATAGTGCACGCCGCGCCCAAGATAAAGCACGTCGCGGGCGTGGCTCAGATCCTGCGCGATGGCTTCGATCAGCGGCTCCGAGGCAAGCGCTTCGGCGATCAGGCGCGGCGCTTCCATCAACGCATGCACGAGGCGGCTTTCTTCCTGACTCGACAGCGCCCCACGCGCGCGCCCCACGGCGATCGCAAGCGCCGCCAGCGCCGACAGCTGCGCCGTGAACGCTTTTGTCGAAGCGACGCCGATCTCCGGCCCCGCCAAAGTCGGCAGCCGCGCATCGGCTTCGCGCCAGATGGTCGATTGCGGGACATTGACGACGGCGAGCGTTTTGAGGCCGTTCTCCTTGCAGAATCGGAGCGCCGCCAGCGTGTCGGCGGTTTCGCCCGATTGCGAGACGAACACGCTGATGCTCTTCTTCGGATAGGCGGGTTTGCGGTAGCGGAATTCCGAAGCGATGTCGCATTCGACCGCGGCGCCGCCAACCTGCTCCAGCCAATATTCCGCGACGCGCGTGGCGTAATGGGCGGTGCCGCAGCCGATAAGGATCGCGCTATCGGCGGCGAGATCGACGCCGTCGAGATCAGGCATCGTCACTTTTTCCGCATAGGCGTCGACATAGCGCGCGATCGTGCGGCCGGTGGTTTCCGGCTGTTCGTAAATTTCCTTCTGCATGAAGTGGCGATAATTGCCCTTCTCGACGGCTGCTGCGCCGCCAGCGATGGTGATGATTGGCCGCTCGACGCGCTGGCCGTCGCGATCGCGGATTTCCACGCTCTTGCGCGTCAGCGCAGCGAGATCGCCCTCGTCGAGATAGATGACGCGGTTGGTGAAGGGCGACACAGCGATGGCGTCGGAGCCCAGATACATCTCCCCATCGCCAACGCCGACGACGAGCGGGCTGCCCTTGCGGGCGCCGACGAGCACGTCGTTCTCGCCAGCAAAAAGACAGGCGATGGCGAAGGCGCCGTCGAGCTTGGCGACCGTGCGCGCCACCGCGTCCGCGGGGGAGAGGCCCTGTTTGAGGAAATCGTCGATCAGATGCGCGATCGTTTCGGAATCGGTTTCCGACTCGAATGTGTGGCCTTTCGCCGCCAGCTCGGCGCGCAGCGCGCGAAAGTTCTCGATGATGCCGTTGTGGACGATGGCGACCTTCTCGGTCGCGTGCGGGTGGGCGTTGCCTTCGGTTGGCGCGCCATGCGTCGCCCAGCGCGTGTGTCCGATGCCGCTGACGCCGGCGAGCGGCGCCTTCAGAAGTTCCGCTTCCAGGTTGCGGATCTTGCCGGCTGCGCGCCGACGCACGATCTTGCCGGCCTCCAGGGTGGCGACGCCAGCGGAATCGTAACCCCGGTATTCAAGCCGCTTTAACGCCTCGACCATAAGCGGAGCGGCCGGCTCGGCGCCGAGAATTCCGATGATCCCGCACATGCTTAACCTCGCGCCCCCCGGCGTCCCCGTGGCTCGATGCGTCTCATGCGCTAGCGGCGGTTGATTTGCATCTCAATTAGTCTTTCAACTTCCGACAGATTTGGAGCTTCTTCATGGCCAGGGCGTATTTCGGCACGGACGGCATCCGGGGCACGGCCAACCGCCACCCGATGACGCCGGAAATCGCCATGCGCGTCGGGCTTGCGGCCGGCAAGCGTTTCACCAGCGCTGACGACCGGCGACACCTGGTTGTGATCGGCAAGGACACGCGGCTCTCGGGCTACATGCTCGAGCCGGCGCTGACGGCGGGTTTCACGGCGGCGGGCATGGACGTGGTGCTGTTCGGGCCGTTGCCGACGCCGGCGGTGGCCATGCTGACCCGTTCGCTGCGGGCTGATCTCGGCGTGATGATCTCCGCCTCGCACAACAAGTATGCCGACAACGGCATCAAGCTGTTCGGCCCTGACGGCTACAAGCTCTCCGACGACGCTGAGATGGAGATCGAGCGGCTGATGGACAGCCCGCTGAACCAGCACTTGGCAGCGCCGAGCGCGCTGGGCCGCGCCCGCCGTATCGACGACGCGCAGGCGCGCTATATCGAGATCGCCAAGGCGACGTTCCCGCGCGGGCTGCGTTTGAGCGGGCTGCGCATCGTTATCGATGCCGCCAACGGCGCGGGCTACAAGGTGGCGCCGGCGGCGCTCTACGAATTGGGCGCCGAAGTGATCCCGATCGGCGTCGAGCCCAACGGCTTCAACATCAATGAAGAGGTCGGCTCCACCGACACACGTGCGCTTCGCGACACCGTGCTCAAATATCGCGCCGACATCGGCATCGCCCTCGATGGCGACGCCGATCGCGTCATCATCATTGATGAAAAAGGCCATCAGATCGATGGCGACCAGATGATGGCGCTGATCGCGACGAGCTGGAAGGAAGCTGGCGCGCTGGCCAAACCCGGCATTGTCGCGACTGTCATGTCCAACCTTGGACTCGAACGCTATCTGAAACGCATGTCGCTGAAGCTCATTCGCACGCAGGTGGGCGACCGCTACGTCGTCGAAGCCATGCGCGCGCAAGGCTATAATATCGGCGGCGAGCAGTCCGGGCACATCGTGCTGTCGAACTTCTCGACCACCGGGGACGGTTTGCTCGCCGCGCTGCAAGTGCTGGCCGTGTGCGTGCAGTCCGGCAAGCCGGTTTCGGAAATCTGCCGCCTGTTCGAGCCGGCGCCGCAAATCCTCGAAAATGTGCGCATCGAAGAGGGCGATCCGCTTGCCGACGCAAAGGTGAAGGACGCAATCAAGGCCGCCGAGACGCGTCTGGGAACGAGTGGGCGCCTGCTCATCCGCAAGTCCGGCACCGAGCCCTTGGTGCGCATCATGGCCGAAGGCGATGACGAAGCGCTGGTGCGTGAAGTTGTCGGGGGCCTCAAGGACATTGTCCGCGCGGCTTCGAAAGCGGCGTGACTCCAGCGGCTTAAACCATGCCGCGTGACGCAGGCTTGGCCCAAGTATAGGTTCGCACCCAAAACGGGTGTGGAGTGGGGCCATGTTCACATTTCTGTTGCGTCTCGCCGTTCTGGCGGCGATCGGCGTCGGCGGCTGGATTCTAGGCAGCGTCTATCCCGCGCCGCCCGAATTGGTGGAGCGCATCAACCCCGAAGCGTTGCGCGCACGCGCGCGCGCTGAATTGCAGAACGTCGATCTCGACCGGCTGCGCGGGCTCATGTCCGAGGAGCAATATACTCGCCTCTCAGGCGAAGCCTCGCGGCTCGCAGCGGAAGCGGGTCAGCTGATTACCGTCGAACACGAAATGGACGCCGACAGCAGCGAAGCGGAAATCACGCCGGTGTCGATGCCGATAGCGCCGCGCGCCGGGGCTGGCGCGCCGAGCGCGGCGTCACGCGCGTTCGAATCCGTGCTGGCGCTTTGCCCGCGCATGACGATCACCAATTCGCCCGCCAGCGACGGCGCGGGCCATGTTGCGCACTTCACCCCGCTCGTGAACGTGCAGGGCGTCGCACTCGCCGTGAACCCCACGCATGGCGCATGTCTCTCTTCCGGTTTTGGCACACGCGGCGGCCGCCTGCACAAAGGCGTGGATTATCACGCCGACATGGGCGGGCCGATTTCAGCAGCGGCGGACGGAACGATTATCGAAATGAAATATCGTGACGACTACGGCAACATGTTGCTGATCGATCACGGCCACGGCGTTTACACGCGCTATGCGCACCTCTCAATGTTTCAGCAGGGGCTGCATGTCGGCTCGCAAGTGCATGCCGGCGATCAGATTGGCCTCATGGGCAACACCGCCGGCTACGCCATCCCGATCCATCTGCATTACGAATTGCTGCTCGGCGACTACAACAATCCGAAAGGCTCCTTTGGCCTCACGCCGCACAGCCCGTTCGAGTATCGGCCTGGATAAACGGCGGCGCCGCTTCACTCCGGCGCGAGCGCGCGGACGCCGCAGCCATCGATGATCAAAGTTGTCGTGGCGCCTGAGCGAAGTTGGATTGGCTGTGACTGCGGCTCACAGCCCGCAATATCCAGTTCGAGCACGTCTTGCTGCGAGAAGGGCGGCTCAACACTCATGCGCCAAGACTCACCGGGCTGGAGCAGCGGCATTGTCCCCTCGGCTAACGTTCGCCCGCCGATCGAGAGACGCAGAGGTTTCCCCGCATAGTCGCCCACGATTTCCACAATCGCGGGACCACCCGCCGGTGTCGCGGCGGCCTGGGTTGAGCATGCGCCGATGAAAGTCCAGCCGAGCGCGAGTGCAATGCGCAAGCTTGCATGGGCCGTTGGCCGCCTTCCCGACATGAACATGCTAACGCGCCAGCCGCTTGATCCACGCCGCCGTGCTGGCGTCCATGCCTTCGGGGACTTTGCCGCTTTCCAACGCCGGCGCGAGTTGGTTGGCCATTTCCTTGCCGAGTTCGACGCCCCATTGGTCGAACGAATTGATGCCGGCGAGCACGCCTTGGGTGAAGGTGCGGTGTTCGTAGAAGGCCAAGAGGGCGCCGAGCGCGGCGGGGGAAAGTGCGTCCATGCCGATCATGGTCGAAGCGCGATCGCCGCGGAACGTGCGGTGCGGCGCAAGACGCGCGGCCTCCTCGGCGGATGCGCCCTTCTTGATCATCTCCTCATACACGGCCTCGGTGGACTTCCCGACCATCAGCGCGCGCGTTTGCGCCAGCGCGTTCGCCAGCAGCTTGGCGCGATGATCGGCGGGGCCTTCATGATCGCCTTCATTGACGACGAATTCGACCGGGATTTCGTCGACGCCCTGGTGCAGCAATTGGAAGAACGAATGCTGTGCATTAGTGCCGGCCGCGCCCCAGGTGACGACGGCGGATGATTGCGCCAGCGGCTTGCCCTCGCGGTTCACGCCTTTGCCGTTCGATTCCATCTCGAGCTGCTGCAAATAAGCGGGCAACAGCCGCAGACGCTCCGAATAGGGGATCATCGCGTAAGATGAATGCCCGAGCGCCTGACGATTCCAGTGCTGAATCGCCGCGGCGAGCGCCGGGAGATTTTCCGTAAATGGCGCTGACCTGAAATGCGCGTCCATCTCAGCCGCGCCATCGAGAAGATCGTTGAACACGCCGTGTTCGAGCGCGATCTCGGCGACGAGGCTCACCGAAGACCACAGCGAATAGCGACCGCCCACCCAATCCCAGAACGGAAACACGTGCTCGGGCTTCACGCCCCAGGCGACGGCCTTCTCGGGCGCCGCCGTCGCGGCGGTGATGATGGCTGGGCCCCAATTGCGCACGTAAGCCGCGTTCGCCAGCGTCTCTTGCGTCGTAAACGTCTTGGAGACGACAACCAGCAGAGTGCGCTTCGGATCGAGCCCGTCGATCGCATCCACGACATCGGCGCCGTCGACATTGGCCGCGAAGCGCACCTCGATGTGTTTGCGCCGATGCGGCTTCAGCGCATCGATCAGGAGGCGCGGGCCCAGGTCCGATCCGCCGATGCCCAAATGCACGACCGCGTGAATCTCGCCAGCCTCGCCGATCTCGTGACCGAAATCGTGCATACGGTCGCGCACCGCGAGCACTTCCGGCGGACCTTCGGGATCGCGCAGCGCCCAATGCATCACCGCGCGTTGTTCCGTGGAATTAACAATGTCGCCCGCGAACATGCGCGCCCGCCAGGCTTCCCAATTCGCGGCCCCGGCCAGCGCCGAGAGCGCATCGAGTGCCGCGCCATCGATGCGCTGCTTGGAGAAATCCGCGAACAGGTGCGGGGCGCTCAAGCTGAGTTTTTCCACGCGCGCCGGATTGGCGGCGAACAGCTCCGTCAGCCTTGTTTTGGACAAACGCGCCGCTTCGGATTGCAGACGGGCGTTGGCGGTGTCGCGGAGCGTGATTTCGGTGGCGTCCATGGGAGCTAGCCTCTAACAGGAGCACTACCTCTAGGGCAACTTAAGCCCGGCGTGAATTTGGGAAAGGGAGCGATGGCGACGGTTCTGGTGACGGGCGGCGCGGGTTACGTGGGCTCGCATTGCTGTCTGGCTCTGGCGCGTGCCGGCCATCGCGTCGTTGCGTACGACAATCTGAGCAACGGTCACGCTGCATTCGTAAAATGGGGGCCGTTCGAACAGGGCGACATCCGCGACAAGGCGCGCCTGGCCGCCGTGTTCGCCGCGCACAAGCCCGACGCCGTGATCCATTGCGCGGCGCTGATCGAAGTCGGCGTTTCGGTGCAGAATCCGGCCGCATTCTACGACAACAACGTGGTGGGGTCGCTCGTGCTGTTCGATGTGATGCGCGAAGCGGGCGTTTCGGCCTTCGTGTTCTCCTCCACCTGCGCGAC
>DASZSK010000075.1:0-15496 GCA_035548735.1 Caulobacterales bacterium
GTGAACTCGCCGCTGCGCACGCGCTCCGGCAATGTTTCGCAAAAGCCAGCCACGGCGTCGGCTCCGAAGCGATCGGTCATATCGACGAGCGCCGCGAAGATCGCGACCGAGGCGAGCACTTCGCCTTCGACGCCCTGCGCAAGCGCTTTGTCCCAAGCGTCGAGCATGAGATCGAGCGCGAGCGCTTTTTGAGCATCCGTATCCATTTAGCGGCCCTGCTGTCTGGCGCGCAGCGCGCCGGCGAGACGCACGCCCTGCGCGCGCAATTCCTCTTCCATTTGCGAGGCGTCGCGATCGCAGGTGGCGAAGCGCGCCTCTTGCTGGCGGTAACCGCGATTGAAGCCCTCGACCAGCTGCGCGTTGTAACGCGGCTCGCGCTGGATGATGCCGCGCATGTAATCGCGCCATGTCTGGTCGCCGCGGCCATGGCAGAGAATGCGCAGATAGTGCGTGCCGCCCATCACTTCCGAGAGCTGCGCCAATTGCTGCCCGTACCAGGCTTCGCCGTGGTCGGCCGGCGCGGCGGGCGTCTGCGCCAGGGCGGGAACCGAGGCGAACGCCAGGGCGGCCGCCGCGAGCACGGTGGAGCGAAGTCTCATGGCTGCTGGCGGTAGCGAAAAAACGGGGCGGGAAAAAGGACTTTCAGCCGGCCCAGACGGGCGGGCGCCGGCTGGCCCAGGGGTAGGCCGCCTCCAGTTCGTAGGCGAGTTCCAGGAGCCGCCGCTCCTCGCCCTTCGGCGCGGCGAAATGCGATCCGATCGGCAGCCCGTCCGCCGACCAGCCCAGCGGCGCGCTCATGGCTGGCGCGCCCGCGGCGTTTTGCAGCGGCGTATAGACAGCGTACTCGCGCACGCGGGCGAAACCCACATCCATCGGCAAAGTTGGGGAGAGTTCGCCGATGCGCGGCGGCGGCTTCGCCAGCACAGGCGTCAGCATCACATCCATCTTCTCGAACATCGACGCGTAGGTCGCTTCGACGCGCGCCAATTCCGCGACGGCTTGCTCGAGCGCGCCAGCGGGCGCCGCGCGATATTGCGCGGCGAGCTGCAATGTCAGCGGTTCGAACAGTGTGTCGAGCGCGAGATTGGGCGCCATCTGCGCGATCAGATCGACGATGGAGGCGGCTTCAAACGCCCAGCGCATGAGGAACGCCGCTTCGAACTTGTCGCCGTCGATCGGCGGCGTGATCTCGAACACCTCGTGACCGAGCTTCTGACACGCCTCCGCCGTGGCGCGGATCGCCGCGGCGACGTCCGCGTGCGGGGCCGCGCCCTTGAGATCGTTCAGCGCGAGCCCGATGCGCAGGCGCATTTCGCTCGGCCCGTCCACCATGCCCACAGGTGGAAAAGCGGCGTCCGCGCCGGTGCGCTCCGTGGCGGCGAGCCAGGCGGCGGTGTCGCGCACGCTGCGGCTTAAACAGCCATTGACGGAAATCTGCACGCTGCGGTCGGGCAACCCCGGAACGCCGCGGTCGCGCGATGTTTTCAAGCCGAACAGTCCGCAGCACGATGCGGGAATGCGGATCGAACCGCCGCCGTCGCTTGCATGTGCGATCGGCACGGCGCCGGAAGCGACCGCAACCGCCGCGCCGCCGGACGAGCCGCCGCTCGAATGCGCGGCGTTCCATGGATTGAGCGTCGGCCCGCCGAGCAGCGGCTCGGTGGTGGCCGTGAGCCCGAACTCCGGCGTCGTCGATTTGCCGAGCGGCACGACGCCGGACGCGAGGATCGCGTCGGTCATGGGCGGCTGTTCGCCGGCCATGTATTGCGCGAACGCGCGGCTGCCGAACTTCACCAGCGCGCCGGTCAGCGGCAGCAGATCCTTGATCAGTGTCGGCACGCCGGCGAATGGTCCGGACAGTGGCTGCGCCGCGCGGGCGCGCGCCTCGTCATACAGGGGCGTGGCGATGAAATTCAGTCGCGGATTGAGCCGTTCGCATCGGACGATGGCGGCGTCCGCGGCCTCGGCGGCGCTGATCTCGCCCGAGCGGATGCGCGCAGCGACGCCAGTCGCATCGAGATCGCCAAGCACATCGCTCATTGTCGTCCTCCCCGCGCGTCTCAGGCGCGCTGAGTCAAGCCTTGCGCGCCGCGCGTCCATGGGCAAGGTCCTGCCCATGAGTAAAGCGCGCGCCGATCTGCTGTTGGTGGCTCGCGGCTTGGCCGCGAGTCGGGCCCAGGCGCGCGCCGCGATCGAGGCGGGCGGCGTCTCCGCCAATGGCGCCGCCGTACGCAAAGCTTCCGACATGATCGACGAAGGTGCCGCACTCGATTTCACGCCGGCTCACCCTTGGGTGTCGCGCGGCGGGGTCAAACTGGCGCATGCGCTCGACGCCTTCGGCGTCGATCCGGCTGGCCGCACTTGTCTTGACATCGGGGCGTCGACCGGAGGTTTCACCGATGTGCTGTTGTCGCGTGGCGCTGCACGGGTCTACGCGATCGATGTCGGCTCCGGGCAGTTGCATCCCCGCGTCGCCAGCGATCCTCGCGTTGTCGCGCGCGAGGCTACCGACGCGCGAATGCTGACGCGTGCCGATCTGCCGGAGCCGCCTTCGTTGATCGTCTGCGATGTGAGTTTCATCGGCGCGGCGAAAGCGCTGGCGACGCCGTTGGCGCTGGCCGCGCCTGCCGCCGACCTCATCGTGCTCGTCAAGCCGCAATTCGAAGCCGGGCCGGGGCGCGTGAAGGGCGGCGTGCTGGACGTCGACGAAGCGCGGAGCATCGCAGCAGTCGCCATTGCGCAGCTCGATGGCCTGCAAGGCTTCAGGCTGGTCAGTTCCGTCGAAAGCCCGATCCGCGGCGGCGAGGGCAATCTCGAAATGCTGGCGTATTTTCGCCGCGCATAAAAATCGCCCCGGCTTTGGACCGGGGCGAAAGTCACTCGAGGGGTTTACGAGTTTGGGCTTCAGCGCTCGGCGACACGCCAGACGCCGTCGCGGCCGCGGCACATGTAGACGCTGTCGCGCACTTCACGGCCGTATGGGTCGCGGGTGATTTGTTCGCCCCAACGGCAGTCCCGGTCGGCGCGGCGGCTGTCATAGGCCGACGGATGGTACGGGCCGCCTTCGAGGCCGCTGCCGTCGTCATAGGGACGGCCCTGATCATAGCCGCGCTGATCATAACCGCCCTGATTGTAGGGTTGGCCATAATAAGGGTCGTAGGCGCCTTGCGGCGGGGCTTGGCACTGCACCGCGTTGCGGGCGGTCGAGTTCCCAATCGCGCCGCCGGCGGTTGCGCCGATCGCCGCGCCCAACAGCGCGCCGTCGCTGCGGTGGCCGCGGGCCGAGGCGTGGCTGCCTAGGATGGCGCCGGCCAGACCGCCAAGGATCGCGCCGCCCACGGTGCGATTCGTCTTGGATTGCTGACATTCCTGCGACTGCGCCACATAGGCGTCGTGGTAGCTCGGATAATTCTGAGCCGCGGCCGGCTGGGCCAGGCCGAGGCTGGAAGCCGCGAACGCCGCAGCGAGCAAAACTTGACCGCGCATGGGGTACTCCTGTCTCTCTGGTGCCGGTGAGAAAAGCAGAACGAGCCTGAACGCAGCATGAAGCGTCTGAACCGCCTTGCGCGGGCCCGGCCGGACCAGGCGCGGGCCAGCGCCGCCGCGCCGGCGGCGGTCGAGGCCGTGCTGGAAACGGGCGAGATTGGCGCACGGGGCGATGCGCTGGCCGAGGGTGAGACCGGACCCATCTATGTGGCTTTCGCCCTTCCCGGCGAGCGCGTGCGCGCGCGCCTCAGCGGCGACCGCGCCCAGGTTCTGGAAGTGCTCGCCGCAAGCCCGGAACGACGCACGCCGCCCTGCAAACATTTCGGCCGCTGCGGCGGCTGTCAGCTGCAGCACTGGGACGAGGCGCCCTACCTTGAATGGAAGCGCCAGCGTGTGGTCGAAGCGCTGCTGAAGCGCGGCATCGGCTTTGATGTCGCGCCGACCGTCGCCGCCTGGGGCGAAGGCCGACGCCGCGCAGCGTTTCACGCGACGCGCCAAGGCGGCGCCGTGCGGCTCGGCTTCCAAGAGCGCGGCGGCGCGCGCCTGCAAGTGATCAGCGCGTGCCCGGTGTTGACGTCGCCATTGGAAACGGCGTTGCCGAAGCTTTCCTCGATCGCCGATCTGTTCTTGCCGCCGCGCGGCGAGATCACGCTGCATTGCCTGTGGACCGAAGCCGGCCTCGATGTTGCGGTGAAAGGCGCCGGCAAGGCGCAGACGCTCAATCAAAGTGCGCTTGAGAAGGCGGCCGCGGTCGCTGAAAAAGCCGATCTGGCGCGGCTTTCACTCGATGGCGAACCGGTGATCACGCGCCGTGCGCCCCTCGTGCGCATGGGCTGCGCTGTCGTTGCGCCGACGCCGGGCGCGTTCCTGCAGCCGACGGCGCTCGGGGAAGAGACGCTCGCGCATTTGGCCAAAGAGGCGCTGCAGGGTTCGAAGCGCGTGATCGATCTGTTCTCCGGCATCGGCACGTTCGCGCTGCGGCTCGCCGAAGACGCGGAAGTGCAGGCGGCGGAAGCTGACGCCGAGATGCTCGCGGCGCTCAAGCAGGCGGCCGACGGCGCGGGCGGTGCGTTGAAGCACGTCAGCATCCTGCGACGTGACCTCCTGCGCACGCCGCTCGCCAGTCTTGAGATGAAGAAGTTCGACGGCGCCGTGATCGATCCGCCGCGCTCGGGCGCGCGCCTCCAAGCCGAGCAGATTGGCCGCTCCGGCGTGCGCCGACTCGCTTATGTTTCCTGCGACCCCGCCACGTTCGCGCGCGATGTGCGCGTGCTGGTCGATTTCGGTTTCACGCTCACAAAGGTGACGCCGGTCGATCAGTTTCGCTGGAGCCCGCACGTGGAGATCGTTGGAGCCCTGGAGCGATGAGCGCAGCCAATGACGGCAAGAAGGCCGCGCCGGCCGAGGCGCTTCCATTCTGGAAGACCAAGACGCTTGCCGAGATGACGGAGGCGGAGTGGGAAAGCCTCTGTGACGGATGTGGCAAATGTTGTCTCGTCGGCCTTGAAGACGACGATACCGGCGAAATTTATCTGACCGACGTCGCCTGCAAGCTGTTCGACAGCGGCGCCTGCCGCTGCGGCGACTATGTCAACCGTCAGGCGAAGGTGCACGATTGCGTGAAACTGACGCCTCAGAATGTGCCAGAGCTCAATTGGCTGCCGAAGACATGCGCCTACAGGCTTGTGGCGCAGGGGCGCGATCTGTTCTGGTGGCATCCCTTGGTGTCGGGCGATCCGGAAAGCGTGCACCAGGCGCGCGTTTCGGTGCGCGGCAAAACAAGGCCGGAGGGCAAACTGCAGATTCCTGGGCTCATGCGCCGCATCACCAAATGGCCGGAACCGTTGAAACGGCCCACCCGTTCCGTTAAGGCGGACGGGCGCAAGGAGAGCGGATGATGCGAAGCCAGTCGGGGGACGAGGCTCCGCCAGCACGGGTTCTTTTCTTCGAGTATTCGGAGCTCAACCCGCGTCTGCGCGAGGATCCGCTCTCTCTCTACGATCCGCAGCGTGCTGAACGTCCCGCCGAGCGCGACGCGTTTATCCCCGCGGTGTTGATTACGTCCTACGCGCTGGCGCGCGAGATGCTGCTCGACCCGAACCTGTCGCGCAATTTCAACGACAGCGCGCCGGACAACATCGTCATCGCCAACGTGCGCAAGCTGAACGCCGCGGTTGAAGGCGAGTTCGGTCCGCACGCCTCCATCCTGACGCTCGACGATCCTGATCATGCGCGCGTGCGGGGCGTGGTCGCGGAAGCATTTCTGAAGCGCGCAGCGGCGGCGCAGCCTCTGATCGCCGAAGTGAT
This sequence comes from Caulobacterales bacterium, assembly GCA_035548735.1. Classification (GTDB taxonomy): domain Bacteria; phylum Pseudomonadota; class Alphaproteobacteria; order Caulobacterales; family Aquidulcibacteraceae; genus Vitreimonas. The sequence goes on from DASZSK010000075.1 coordinate 5,794, forward strand.
CGAAGCGCAATTGCAGCGGCTCGAAGGCCGCGAGCGGTTCGACGTCATCAACGATTATGCGTCGCGTATTCCGATCCGCGTGCTCGGCGCATTGCTGGGCTGCGATGAAGACAAGCTCGAAGATCTGAAACGGTGGACCGAGGCGGGCCAGGGCGCGTTCGATCCGACCAATTCGGAAGAGACCGAGCGGCTCGCCATCGAAGCGCGACGCGGCATCCTCGGGCACTTCAAGCATCTGATGGAAGAGCGCCGCAAAGCGCCGCGCGACGATCTCGTCAGCGATCTCCTCGCCGCGCGTGACAATGGCGCGCCGATCGCCGATCACGAAATCCTGCACAATCTGTTCGCGCTTCTGGTCGCGGGGCACCTCACCACCGCCGACATGATCGGCAACGGCATCATGATGCTGCTGAAGCATCCCGAAGCGCGCGAGGCGCTTGAGCGCAATCCGAAGCTTTGGCCGACGGCGATCGAGGAAATCCTTCGCTACAACCCGCCGATCTCCAACACGGCGCGCTTTCCGAAGGAGGGCGGCAAGATCGGCGGCTGCCCCTATCATGGCGGCGACGCGCTGACGGTGGCGCTGATGGCGGCGAATTTCGATCCGGAGAAGTTCGAAGATCCGCACAAATTCGACGTCACCCGCCGGCCCAATCCGCATCTCGCCTTCGGCGCCGGGGCGCATATCTGCATCGGCGCGCCGCTGGCGCGCATTGAAGGGCAGATGGCGATCATGCGGCTGTTCGAGCGTTTCCCGAAGCTTCGTCGCGCCGAAGAAGGTCCGCTCGATTGGCGGCCGATCCCCGGCATACGCGGGCTCGCCAAGCTCGACGTGCTGGCCTCATAAATTCGATGTCGGCTCTGACGCGCACCCTGGGCCGAGCGCGTTACGCCGCCGCGCAAGGCGCGCGCGTCGCCTGGTACATGGGGCAGTATCTCTTGGCGCGCCGGATCAGCGGGCCGTTCAATCGTCCCGGCGAGCCGCGCTTCGAGCCGCGCGCGCCCGAGGGCGATCCCTGGCGCATCCGCTCCGCTTTCCTTGATCTCTTCGCCAACGACCGCGCCAATATCGAAGCGGGGCTTTATCCCGCGCCCAATGATCTGCGCGTCGAGCGCGCGCTGTCGGCGCTCAAGAATTCCGCGCGCTTCTTCGAGGATTTGCCGCGCGTCGATGCGCGGCGCCTGCAGCGCGGCGGCGTCGAAGTGCGCGCGGGCGCGGAGCCGGCGCGCTACCCGACCTATTATTTGCAGAACTTCCACTATCAGACCGGGGGCTGGCTCACCGAAGAGAGCGCCAAGCTCTATGACACGCAGGTCGAAATCCTGTTTGGCGGCGCGGCTGACGCGATGCGGCGGATCGCGCTCGGCTCGCTGGCGCGTGCGCTCAAGGGGCGTGATCAGCGACGGCTGAAGCTGATCGATCTCGCTTGCGGCAATGGCCGCTTCCTGAGCCAAGTGCTCGAAGCGTTCCCGCGCTTGCCGGCGACTGGCGTCGATCTTTCACCGGCCTATTGCGCGGAAGCGAAGACACGGCTTGCGCCGTGGCGGCAGGCCGAGATCGTCACCGGCGCCGCCGAGCACACGCCGTTCGACGAGGCGAGCTTCGATGCGGCGACGGTCGTCTATCTTTTCCACGAATTGCCGCCACGCGTGCGCCGCGATGTCGCGCGCGAAGCAGCGCGCATCGTCAAGCCTGGCGGCGTGCTCGTGCTGGCGGATTCGATCCAGACCGGCGACGCCACCGATCTCGACCGCATGCTGGAATATTTCCCGGTCGGCTTTCACGAGCCGTATTTTGGTTCATACCTCAACGAAGATTTGGTCGCGCTGTTTGGCGAAGCCGGTTTCGATCACGAGGAGACCGAACGCGCCTTCCTAACCAAGGTGATGCGCTTCCGTCGGCGCTGACTGTGCTTATTGCTGGAGCGACTCCGGAGCGTCGTCGGCATTGTAGGCCACATCATTCGATGAAGTCTGGTTGTCGTCGGCTGAAGGCTGGTCGTCATTGAGCGTCGCGATGTCTTGTTCGAGCTTGTCCCAATTGACGTCCTTGGACGCATTCGCCTCATCGTCGCTATATCGCGCGCCGTCATAGGTTGGAGCAGGATCGAGCGGCGGCGCAGCGCGCTCTTCGCTGACCGTCATCGGTTGCGGTGGCAATTGATCGGCGGGCGCCGGCGTGTAAACGGCGGACGCAGGCGGCTGCGTTTGCGTAGCGTCCCAGTCCTGCACGGCGTTCGCCGCATTCCACTCGGGGCTTTGCAGATCGACATAACGCGTCGCCGAAGCTTCGCGGTCGCTCGCCTGCGCGGGAAACAGACCGCCCGTGATCATCACAGCTGATCCGGTCATCGCGGCGGAAAAAACCAGCATGAACGCGCCACTGGCATAGACGGTTCGTTGCAACAGGGGGCGATGTTCGAGCATGGCCTTTCACCAGCAAATGTTGCACAGAGAACCAACAGACAGGAGCCCATGTTCCAGGGGGCGCGCTCATGAATCGGCGTGATTTCATCACCGTAAGCGCGGCCGCGACGGCGTTCGCAGGCGCTCAGAATGCGTCGGCGCAGGCGCCGGCGAGTACGCCGCCCGTCATTCATCTCTGGGAGCACGGCGCGCCGGGCGTGCCCGCGAACCGCCGCAACGAGCCGGAGCAGGCGCAGGATTGGTGGGTTCGCAACATCCACAATCCATCCGTGACAGCCTTTGTACCTGCGACGGAAGCAGCAACCGGCGCGGCCATCGTCATCGTGCCGGGCGGCGGGCATCAGAACGTGGTGTTTCCGCCCGAGGGCATAGCGCCCGCTCTATTCTTTCAAGGCCTCGGCGTCGCGGCCTTTGCGCTCAAGTACCGGCTCGCGCACGAAGCCAGTTCTCCTTACACCGTGGAAGACGCCGCCAACGATACGCGGCGCGCCATGCGCCTCGTGCGCAGCCGCGCGCGCGAATGGGGGATCGATCCGAACCGTATCGGTTTGATGGGCTGGTCCGCCGGCGGCGAACTCGCGGCGATGACGACCTATGGCGCAACCGATGGCGATCCACACGCGCGCGATCCCATCGATCGCGTAAGCTGCCTGCCCGATTTCCAGATTGTCATCTATCCAGGCGCGGCCGGTGTTCCCGAACGTCTGCAATCGCCGCCGCCCGCCTTCTTTTTGTCGGCCTGGGACGACGTCAGCCCGTCCGATACGATCCTCAAACTCATGGGCCTCTATCGGCAAGCGGGCGGCCAAGCCGAAGCGCACGTGTTCGCGCAGGGCAGTCACGCCTTCAATATGGGCGACCGTTCGCAGCTGCGCTCGATCCATTCGTGGCCAGAGCGACTCGCGGATTGGCTAAGCGATACGGGCGTGCTCGCAAAGCGCTGACGTCGTCCCTTGTGCGAGAAGGAACTAGCCGGGCAGCCGCGCCAGTAGATCGGCGGCGAATTCCGAGAGCGTGTCGTCGCGCGCGCCCATGACGATGATACGGTCGCCAGGCGTCGCCAACTCCAGCAGGCGCGCGCCGCATTGCGCGCGATCGTCGAACGCCATGGCGAGACGCCCGCCCGCGCGCACACCGGCGGCGATGTCTTCGCTGGTGACGCTTCTATCGACCGTGCCGCCGAAATAGGCCGGTTGCGGCATGATCAACACGTCGTCAGGGCGCATATTGTCGGCGAAGCAGGCGATGAACGCGTCGCGCATCAACTTCAGCGGCCCATAGCCGTGCGGCTGGAACATGATGAGGAGGCGGCCCGGGAAGGCGTGCAGCGTCGCCAGCGTCGCGGAAATCTTATCGGGATTGTGGGCGAAATCGTCGATGATGGTGACGCGGCCGGTGCTGCCGACGAGTTCGAGGCGGCGCTTGACGCCCCTGAATTCGCTGAGCGCCGCGGCGGCTTCCGCCAGCGAAACGCCGAGCGCCCGCACCGCGCCGATGGCGGCGAGCGCGTTGGCGACATTGTGCGGGCCGGGCATCTTCAGATGCACTGCGGCCCGCTCCTCCGTGCCGCGCTCGCGCGCCTCGAACACGATCCCGTCCGGCGCCGGCGTGATGAACGTGGCGAATAGGGCCGCGTTGGGATCGCGCAGACTATACGTGATCACCGAATTGGGCTTGAGGGCCGGGATCAGCGCGGCGGTCTCTTCGTTGTCGAGATTGATCACGGCCGTCTGCGCCTTGGCGGCGAAGTCTCGGAACAGCGCGCGCAGTTCGTCCATGCTCTTATGGTCGAGCGCGATATTGTTCAGCACGGCCACGCGCGGCTTATAGCGGGCGATCGAGCCGTCGCTTTCATCCACTTCGCTGACGAAGATGTCGCTCTTGCCGACGAGGGCGCTGGCGAACGGCACATCGGGCGTGACGAAATTCTTCATCACCGCGCCGTTCATGATCGTCGGGTCGCGCCCGGCGTGATGGAGAATCCAGCCGATCATCGCCGTCGTCGTCGATTTGCCGCTGGTGCCGCCGACCGCGATCGAGCGCGGGGCGGCGTTGAACAGCTCCGCCAGCAATTCCGCGCGCGTCATGATCGGCGCGCCCAGGCGCTTCGCCGCCTGCACGTCGGGCACGCTGTCCTCCACGGCGGCGGACACCACCAACGTCTGCTCGCCGCTTGTCACCCCGCTGCCGTCCTGCGCGTGCAGCGGAATGCCGTGGTTGCGGAGAAACTCGAACTTCTGCGCTGTGCGCCCCTGGTCGAGCGAGCGGTCGGAGCCTTCCACGGCCGCGCCTTGGCCTTTCAGGATCAGCGCCAGGGGCAGCATGCCGCTGCCGCCGATTCCGCAGAAGAAATAGGCCCTGTTTCGAGTCATCGCGGGAAGGTATGAGGGCCTATGTGCACTGACAAGCTGACCGGCGCACGCGCGCCATGAGCAAGATCAGAATTGGCGTCGTCGCGCCCGGCCGCGCCGTCGACGAAGCGCTGGCCGAACGCGTTAAGGCGTTCACCGCCGAGCATTATTCCAAACGCGCGGAGATCGTCTTTCATCCGCAATGTTTTTTGAATCAAGGGCATTTCGCCGGCCCTGACGCGGCGCGCACCGAGGCCTTCCTTGAAGTGGCCAATGACCCGTATTTTGACGCGCTCTGGTTCGCCCGCGGCGGTTATGGCTCATGCCGCATCGTCGATGCGGTGCTGGGCAAGCTGAGCGACGCGGCGCGCGGCAAGACCTATCTGGGCTATAGCGACGCCGGCACGCTGCTCGCCGCACTCTACACGCAAGGGTTCAAGCGCCTGGCGCACGGGCCGATGCCGATCGACATCGTCCGCGTGGACGGCGAAGCAGCGTTGAAGCGCGCGCTGTCCTTGCTGGTCGACGGCGACAAGGGCGGCTTCGAGCCGACCGCCTTCCAGGGCGCCAAGACGGCGGCGTTCAACATGACGATTTTCAGCAACGTGATTGGCACGCCTTACGAGCCCGATCTCACGGACCACGTGCTGATGCTCGAAGACGTGGCGGAGTACGCCTATCGCATCGACCGTACGCTCTTCCACATCACAGCAAGCCCGAGGATGCGGCGCATCAAGGGGCTGAAGCTCGGCCGCTGCTCGGAGATCCCCGCCAACGATCCCGATTTCGCCATGAACGAAGTCGAGATCGCGCAGCATTGGTGCGCGCACGCCGGCGTCGCCTATCTCGGTCGCGCCGATATCGGCCACGACATCGACAACAAGATCGTGCCGTTCGGAACCTGGGCCTGAGCGTTCAGTGCGCCGCTGGCGGCGCCGAATGCCGGATCGCCGTCGCGTAGGGCTCGCTTGTCTCGATCGTCCGCGCATAGGTCGGCGGCTGGCGCGCATGCGCATGGCTTTCATACGCATAGGCGTAGGAGAGCAGCTGCGCGTCCGACCATGCCGTGCCGATGAAGGAGAGCCCGACCGGCAGATGCGCCACTTGGCCCATCGGCACAGTGACGTGTGGATAACCGGCGACGGCCGGCAGCGTCGTTGAAGCGCCGCCGGTGAAATGATCGCCATTGACGACATCTGTCGTCCAGGCCGGCCCAACTGTCGGCGCCACCAGCGCCACGGCATTGTTCTCCCGCAAGAGGCGGTCGATCCCTTGCGGGCCGGCGAGCCGGCGCGCGCGATCGCGCGCACGAATATAAGCGGGGTCCGTCAGGCCGTGCGTCTGCTCGGCCTTCTCGAAAAAGTCCTGCCCGAACAGCACCATTTCGGCTGGCGTCGCATTGTCGAAGGCGATCACGTCCGCGAGCGTGCGCGTACGCACAGCCGGCGGTGTCGACGCGAGATAGGAATTGAGATCGGCGCGCAGTTCGCTCTGCAGCACCACGAGTTCGTCGTCGCCGACATGATCGAGTTCTGACGGCTGATGCGCTATTTCAACCAAAGTTGCGCCCGCCGCCTGTAAGTGCTGCAGCGCTTCCGCGAAGCGCGCGTCCACGTCCTTGCTGAAGCCCGCCTCGAAGCGCAGCACGCCGATGCGCGCGCCTTGCAGCGCATTGGCGTTGAGCGCGGCGACGTAATCCGTGCGATGGGCGTCCGCCTGCGCGGTGGCCGGGTCGGCGGAATCGCTGCCGGCGATGACGTTCAGAACGGCGGCGACGTCGGCCACGCTGCGGCCCATTGGGCCGGCCGTGTCCTGGCTGTGGCTGATCGGCACGATGTAAGTGCGCGAGACGAGCCCGACCGTCGGCTTGATGCCGACGAGGCCGTTGATCGAAGCCGGGCAGGTGACCGAGCCGTCGGTCTCGGTGCCGATCGCGACGGCGGCGAGGCTCGCGGCGGCCGCCGCACCGGAGCCCGAACTCGAGCCGCAGGCGTTGCGGTCGAGCGCGTACGGATTGCGCGTCAGCCCGCCGACGCCGCTCCAGCCGCTGATGGAATTGCTCGAGCGGATGTTGGCCCATTCGGAGAGATTGGTCTTGCCGAGGATCACCGCGCCCGCCGCGCGCAGCCGCGCCACCAGCGGCGCATCGCGATGCGTAACATTGCCGGCGAGCGCCAGCGAACCGGCTGTGGTCGGGATATTGTCCTGCGTTTCGATATTATCTTTCAGGAGAATGGGGATGCCGTGCAGCGGCCCGCGCACGTGACCTTGACGCCGCTCCTCATCGAGCGCCCGCGCCTGCGCCAGGGCATCCGGATTGAGCGCGATGACGCTGTTGAGGTTGGGCCCGCTGCGATCGACGCTATCGATGCGCGCGAGATAGGCTTGCACCAATTGCTCTGAGGTCACAGCGCCGGAGGTCATGTCCGCCTGCAGCTGCGCGATCGATTTCTCTTCGACATTGTAGCGCGGCGCAGCGTGTTGCGTGCAGGCAACGGCGATCAGAGCAAGTCCGGCGACCATCCAACGCATGAGCACCCCCTGGTGTTGGCTCATGTGAAGAACGCGCGCGCTCGGCCGTCAAGGCGGAAGCGATCAGCTCTGGCGGACCAGTTTCACGCTGTAACAATGCCGCCCGGCCGCCTGCCGCGGCGCCCGCAATTCGGGGAATGTCATTTGCGCCGCGAAATAGGGGTTCGCTTGCGCGGGTTCTGGCGGCGATGGCCGCAAGAAGTCGGCGCACAGTTGGATATGGTCCGCGCCATCCGGCGCGTAGGAAATCGCCGCGTCGGGTTCGGGCGCGTCGGCATTGACGCACGCGGCGATCATGGTGCTGCGATTGGCGATGTCGGCACGCGCTTGATCCAAGCTGGCTGGAACGCGGCCGGCGTAGGAATACGCGCACTGGGCCGCGCCGGCGATCTGCTGCATCGACACGAGACGCGCGGCGTCGATCCGCAGCGCCCGCGCTTCCCCGGGGCCGCCGACGCTGAGCACCCCCGCGATCACCGCGACGACGATCGCGGCGCCGCTGACGATGGCGATCCAGACGCCGAGATCAGCCCTTCTGGTCATAATCGTCTCCCCGTTCCGCGTCGCGGATGAAGAAGAGGAAGATCGCGCCGGCGATGCCGGCGATGACGAACATTTTGAGCCCCAGCCGCGTCGAGAGTTCGCCGGAGAGGAAGCTGTAGACGAGGCTGATCGCGTCGCCGACCAGCGTGCAGGCGGCGATCACCAACGTGAGATAAGTGAGCCATTTGCGTACGCGCGAACGCTGCATCGCCGGGTTGGTGTGGCGCTGCTTGCGGATGTGCAGCGCAAGCCAGAGGAAGAGCGGGCCGGCGACGACGAGGCCGGCAACGCCGGAGCGAATTTGTGAGTCGCGCGCATCGGTAAGATAGGCGCCGCGATCGAGCACGTCGGGAATGGCCTTGTCGATCAGCGCAAACAACAGCGAGCCAAGATGCCAGGCGACGATCCCCAGCAGCAGGAAGAGCACGAGATAGAGGAAGGCCTCGCGTGCGGAGACGTAGGCTTTGGGCTTGGGCGCGGCCATGCCGAAATCGGTGACGACCCATTCGCTGAGGGCGGCGTCGATTTCCTTCTTAGTCCAGCCGGCCGCTTGCAGCGCCGTCGCGATGCGGTCGCGATCGTGTCCCTTGTCGAGCGCTTCGCGCACGAAGGCTTCGAGGGTTGCGTTCGCCATGGCGGCCTCCGGCTGAAGCGCACGGTCGCGCTCCAATCATGTGAAGAGCCATCGGACAGAGAGGTCAAGCTTTCACGACGCGGCTCGCCTGTGACAGCGCGCGCAGGCGAGTTGATCGCCGCGCCTTTGCAGGAGAACAGCGAGAGCGCCGCGAAACCCACACCAACGCGCCTTCCGTCCGCGCCACGGCCATGCGAGGCCCCGCCGCATAAGCAAATGCCCAAGGTCTTCGCCGTCGACGAGCACGAAGGCCACTCTTCGACCGAAGCGATCCCATCGCCATGTCGTGCGTACGGTTACGGAGCGTGCTGATCGCACGAGCGAAATTGCCTCCTGCTTGGCGAGCATACCGATAAGGTGTTCGGATGCGCACCGCGCATTGTCGTGCGTTTCAGGCGCATCGATATTCGCGAGCCGGTAGCGCACGCCGGTGGCGCGATCGTCAATGGTGTCGCCGTCAATCACATAGGGCGTCGAGACGGGCTTCGGATCGCCGACGGCGATGTAATTGGCCGCAAGATGATAGAGACGCCGCCACGCAAGCGCCGGCGTCGCGATGCCGGTGAAAAGCGCAACGAAGAGCGCCGTCGTGGTGACCCCTGTGCCGGCATGAAGTTGGCTCAGCGCCGATGCAAGTTGCGAAGCGTTGGCCGCGACAATGACGAACGCGAAGACGAGGGCGCCCGTTACAACGTCCGAGGCGAACACGATCCGTGCTCGCTGTTGCGATGCTTGAGAGTTCAGCATGACGCCGATGTAGCAACTCAAGGTTACAAATCGCGCCAAAGAGCGAGGTTAACGCCCGGTTTGTCCGCGGTGGCGAAGCTTCGCGTCCGCGAGCACGCAAGCGAGCATCGCTTCGCCAACCGGCGCCGCGCGAATGCCGACGCACGGATCGTGACGGCCCTTGGTGGCGATCTCGGCATCTTCGCCTTGCGTGTTCACGGTCTGGCGCGGCGCGAGAATGGAAGAGGTCGGTTTCACGGCGAAGCGCGCGACGATCGGCTGGCCACTGGAGATGCCGCCCAAAATGCCGCCCGCATTGTTCGAGAGGAAGCGCGGCCCTTCATTGCCGGCGCGGATTTCGTCGGCGTTCTCTTCGCCCGACAGTTCGGCGGCCTGGAAGCCCGCGCCGATCTCGACGGCTTTCACCGCATTGATGCTCATCAGCGCCGCGGCGATCTCAGCGTCGAGCTTGCCATAGATCGGCGCGCCC
>DASZSK010000076.1:0-4640 GCA_035548735.1 Caulobacterales bacterium
GCCCGCCCACCGCGCGCGCCGCATCGAACGCGGTCAGCGCCGAGAAGGCATGGCCCATATGCAGGTAGCCGGTGGGCGACGGCGCGAAGCGGGTGACGAAGGACACTATGTCAGGCTATCGCGCGTCGGCGCGAGGCGGTAGCAGACGCGCATGACTGCATCCCTCGACGGCCCGCGCATGCCGCCCGCGCGCGGCGGCGCGCCCGATTCCCTGGTCGTGCTGCTGCACGGCTACGGCTCGAACGGCGCCGATCTCATCAGCCTCGCGCCCTACTGGCAAGATGCGCTGCCGGGCGCGGCGTTCGTGTCGCCGAATGCGATCGAGCCGATGGCGCAGGTCCCCGGCGGCTATCAATGGTTTCCCATCTCCGATCTCGATCCGCATCGGATGGAAGCAGGCGTCCGCGCCGCCGCGCCCGCGATCGACAGCCTTTTGGACCGCGAGCTGGCGAAGCACGGGATGGACGAGAGCCGTCTGGCGCTGGTTGGCTTCTCGCAGGGAACGATGATGGCGCTGCATGTCGGGCTGCGCCGCAAGACGCCGCCGGCAGCCATTCTCGGTTTTTCCGGGCTGCTGATCGGCGGGCGCACGCTCAAGCAGGAGGTCGCCGCCGCGCCGCCCATCCTGCTGATCCACGGCGATCAGGACGGGACCATCCCGATTGGCGCCATGTTCGATTCCGCTGAGGCGCTGGCCGCCGCGGGTTTCGGCGCCGAGTGGCATGTGTCGTACGGGGTTCCGCACGCCGTCGGACCGGACGGGGTCCAGTTGGGTGGCGCCTTCCTCTCGAACTATTTGAAACAAAAGCGAATTCAGGCGGCGCGCTGAACAAATTCGGGCTTGTGGCCGTCTTGTCACCAATCTGTCGCGGCAAATCAGCTATAGGTGCAGATGCGGCTCGGAGCGCTTATGTGCTAAAGCGAGCATGCAAAAGGAGGCGCGCCTTCAGTCTGGATCAGTCGATCACCGATCACATGATCCCGCCCCAGCCCCCTCAGGGGAGCCGGGCGTGAACGTCGTCAGCGCCCCCCTGGCCGGCTGGCCGGCCCTGGTGCTGAACGCCGATTTCCGGCCGCTTTCGTATTTTCCGCTTTCAGTTTGGCCGTGGCAGGAGGCGGTGAAGGCCGTCTTCCTCGAACGCGTCGACGTGGTGGCGCAGTACGATCAGGTCGTGCATTCGCCCTCGTTCGAGATGCGGCTGCCGTCGGTGATCTCGCTGCGGGACTACGTTGCGCAGGATCGCCCCCCGGCGTTCACGCGCTTCAACGTGTTCCTGCGCGACGGCTTCGCCTGCCAATATTGCGGCGCCACCGACGATCTGACGTTTGATCACCTGATCCCGCGCTCGAAGGGCGGGCGGACGACGTGGGACAACATCGTCACGGCCTGCGCGCCCTGCAATCTGAAGAAGGGCGGGCGGTTCGCCAAAGAGCAGGGCATGCGTCCGCAGCGGCGTCCGCGCCGTCCAAGCATGCACGAGCTGCAGCATATGGGCCGGCGTTTTCCGCCGCACCACCTGCATGAGAGCTGGGTCGATTATCTCTATTGGGATGTCGAACTGGATGCTTAGCGCGACGCGGCGAAGCCGGCGTTGGCGCTGTCGAACCAGCCATCAACAGTGCTGCCGATCAGTGAGATCGAGGTAATCAGAAGCAGCGCCACGAACCCGGCGATCATCGCGTATTCGATCGCCGTGTGGCCTTCGCGTGCGGATGAAAAGCGTCTCATGCGAGACGGCTTCGCAAAGCCCGTGCCACGAAAAAAGAAGCATTAACTCGCCTCGTCGGGGAGGCGGCTCAGGACGCTTAAGAGCTGAACGGCGCGGCGACGTCGGTCAGCATTTGCGCCACGCTTTCGCCCATCGTCGCAAGCGCCGTGATCAGCGTCACTGTGATGATGGAGGCGAGCACCGCGTATTCAATCGCTGTGGCGCCGCGTTCGTCGGAGAGGAAGCGGCGCATCACGCCGGCGACCGAGCGATCAATTGCTCCACCAACGGAGCGTCGGCAGGCGGCATCTTGTACTCACGCAATTGCAGCGGCTTGGCCCAGACAAGCGCCTGCGCTTCGCGCGCCTTCGGCTCGCCCTTCCACGCCCGCACGGCGTAAAGCGGCATCAGCAGGTGAAACTCCGCATAGGAGTGCGACGCGAACGCGTACGGGTCCAGGCAATCCGGTTCGACTGTCACGTCGAGCTCCTCCTGCAATTCCCGAACGAGCGCCGCTTCCGGGCTCTCGCCGGGCTCCAGCTTGCCGCCGGGAAATTCCCACAGCCCGCCGAGCATCTTGTGCGCCGGCCGCTGTGCGATCAGCACGCGCCCGCTTGCGTCGAACATCGCCGCCGCCACAACGAGCAGAAGCGGTCGAGACGAAGGCGCACTCTCGCAGGTCGTCATTAAAAACCCGTGGGTAGAAATGGTTGAGAAAGCGTTTGCACCAGGCGCCATCCTTAAGGCGAGGTCAACGTCAACACGCCTAAACAAGCGCCGCAAAGCAGCCTAGAGAAGGAGGTGGGAGGAGAGCGTGAAGCGCATAGCGGATTGGTTTTCGCTGCACCCGTTGCGGCCCGCCCTCGCCATGCTGTTGGCGATCGCCTTGCTTGGCTGCACGCATTGGGCCTGGGAAACGCCGCGCCTGGACCGCGCCTGGTATCCCTATCTCGCCCGCACGCCGCACGTTGACGTCGCGCGCGACAGCTTCGCAGTTCGACCTGTGACCGAGTGGACCTACGATGCAAACGGTCCGCTGCAAGAAGATTATGACGCCGCGCATTTCGATTTTTCCGCGCTGAAGAACGTCTGGTTCGTGGTCGAACCGCAGCCGGGCATGGCCTACGCCGCCCACACCTTCCTGCTGTTCGAGTTCGAGGGCGATCACTTGCTCGGCGTCACCATCGAAGCGCGGCGCGAGGAGCATGAGGAATATTCCGCCATCGACGGCGCGTTCAACGCCTATGAGCTCGATTATCTCTGGGGCGGCGCGCGCGACTTGCTGACGCGTCGCGCGGTGATGTTGAACCACGACGTGTTCATCTATCCAATCCGCATCACCGATGAGCAGAAGCGCGTCTTGCTCTCGCGCCTGTTGCGGCGCACGGCGGATCTGGAGCGTCATCCGCGCTTCTACAACACGTTCTTTTCCAACTGCACCAACGAACTCGCCAAGGCGACCGAACTTAAGTGGCATCCGTCCTACATCCTCACCGGCTATGCGGACGAACATCTTTTCGAGATCGGTCTCATTCCCGGCCCGGACTTCGCCGCCGCGCACGCCCGTTCCGACATGAGCGCGTACATTCGCCAATTGAACGCTCACCCGCCGGTGAATTTCGACGCCGCCGTGTTGGCGGAGTTGCGCCGCAGGAACGGCTAGCGCCGCATCAGAGCCGCGCGCTCCTCAGGTGTGAGCGGGCGCCACTTGCCCTCCGGCAGATCGCCCAACTCCACGGCGCCAATGCGCACGCGCAGCAGGTCTTCGACATGCAGTTCGACCGCTTCGCACATGCGCCGGATCTGACGTTTCATGCCTTCGGTGAGGACGAAGCGCAGGCGGCCATCCGGGAGGCGCTCCACCAGCGCGCGTTTGAGCCTGCGGTGGTCGAGCGTAAGGCCCTCCCGCAACAGCGCCAGTTTCGGCTCGGTTACGCGCCCGCGCACGCGTACCAGATATTCTTTGTCGACTTCGCTCTCCGGGCCAATTACGGCCTTCGCCAACGCGCCATCTTCAGACAGAAGCAACAGACCGCGGGAATCCTGATCGAGCCGCCCCAGCGGCGCGAGTTTTGTCGTCGTCTTGGGAATGACGTCCGCTTTGCCGACCAGCGACTTGGCGGTTACGAGGCGCGCGGCCGGGACTTCGCCGCGCTGCGGGGCGGCCGAGACATAACCCACCGGCTTGTTGAGGACGATGGTGACGGCGCTTCTGAGTTGCTCGCCCGCTCCGTCGGCCAGAGTGAGCGTCTGGCCGGGCATGATCTTGTGGCCAGGGTCGCCGACGCGCGCGCCATCAATGCTGACGAGCCCCTGGCCGATCAGCGCTTCGGCTTCTCGCCGTGAGCACACGCCGCTTTGCGCCAGCCATTTGTTGACGCGTTCGGGCGCGGCGCCGGCGAAGCGTTTGGTCCAGGCCATCGGCTTTCTTAAGCCGCGACGCTTTAGGGGAACAAGCGCCGATACTCGCCTTCCGGCACGCCGTAAAATCCGCTCGCGTGCTCTTCGAGGCCCTTGCGGTCGGCGATGGCGATCACGCCGCGTTGCGTGTCGATCAAGCCGCGCTGTTCAAGCGCGTTGAGCGCCATGGTGACGCCTGGGCGGCGCACGCCCAACATCATGGCGAGAAATTCGTGCGTGAGCGGCGCCTCATCGCCGTCAAGCCGGTCATTGGCCATGAGCAGCCAGCGCGCCAGCCGCTCCTCAATGCGACCCCTGCCGTTCGCGAACGCCGTCTGCGCGATCTGCTGGATGGATCGTGGTCAGATCGTGATGATGGGCGATCCGGATACGGTTATTCCCGCGTATCTGCGCGGTATTCAGCGGCCGAATGCAGAACCTGATCGGCGCATAACCGGCCTGGGCTGAGGAGATTCGAAGTAGCGCCTGGCGTCGGAAGGGGGTACGACTCGCGGCGCGAGGAAAACGGGG
>DASZSK010000077.1:0-30980 GCA_035548735.1 Caulobacterales bacterium
GACCGTCGTCACCTCAAAGAGACGCTGGCGAATGTGTTGGGCATCCTCATGCACAAGCGCGTGCAAGCCGTGAAGGAGGATGACGGCGCGCTCGAACTGGCGACTATCGCCGCCGACACGGCCGCGGAAACGCGGACGCCGGCGAAGGCGCGCAAGAGCAACGGCAAACAGGCGCGCCCCAAAGCCGCCGAGTGAGCAAAGGCCGCGTGAGCGAAGACCGGGCGCTCCACGCGTTTGAGCAGCTGTTCGGCCCTGAATTCGGCCATGGCCGCGCATTCGATCTCGCGCCGCTCAACCGCGCGCTGAAAGCGCTTGGCGATCCGCAGGAGAAGCTGCCGCCCACCATTCATGTCGCCGGGACCAACGGCAAAGGCTCGACGATAGCGTTTATGCGCGCGATCGCGGAGGCGGCGGGCCTGCGCGTCCACGTCTTCAGCAAGCCGCACATCCTCAATCTGCGCGAACGCTTCCGGGTTGCGAACGCTCTCGCGAGCGATGAAGCGCTCATCGCGGCGGCGGGGCGCATCGCTGCGACGAACGAAACGCTGACGCAATTCGAGGCGCAGGTCGCGGCGGCATTCCTCCTATTCGCGGAGACGCCCGCCGACGTCGCTCTGCTGGAAACCGGACTCGGCGGGCGCGACGATGCAACCAATGTCGTCGCGCATCCTGTGCTCTGTGTGCTGACGCCGATCGATCTCGACCACCAGGACGCTCTGGGCGCAACGCTCGCCGAGATCGCAGCACACAAAGCCGGCATCCTGAAACCCGGCGTCCCGACGATCGTGACCCGCCAGCGCGACGAAGCGCAAGACGTCATCGAAGCGGAAGCAGCGCGCGTCGGCGCAACGCTGCTGCAACAGGGGATCGCGTGGGATGCGTTCGCGCAGAACGGGCGGCTGGTCGTGCAGACGGAGACACGCATGCTCGATCTGCCGGAGCCCAATCTGGTCGGCGCACACCAGGTCGACAATGCCGGCCTTGCCTGCACCGCGCTGCTCTCATTGGCGCGCCTCTCGATCGACGACGACGCATTTGCACGCGGCGTGACGCATGCCGTCTGGCCGGGGCGCATGCAACGGCTCACACACGGACATCTCGCAGAGCTGGCGAGGCCGTTCGATGCTGAAGTGTGGATCGACGGCGGCCACAACGCGCACGCGGCGCGCGCGCTCATGGCTGCGCTGGCGCAACTCAACCGCAAACGCGCCGCCAAGACCGCGCTGATCGTCGGGCTGCGCGCGCGCAAGGATTGGCGCGCCTTCGCCAACGCTTTGCGTGACGCCGCTGATCTCGCCATCGCCATTCCGCTGGCCGACGGCGCGCCGCCAACCGAACTCGCGACCGCGCTCGGCGCGCATGCGAAAACCGCGTCCGATCTCGACAGCGCCATGCAAAACGCGCTCGACCTTGGGGCCGAGCGCGTCGTCATTTGCGGTTCGTTCTTGCTTGTCGCCAAAGCGCTCAGCGATTCAGCGGAACTGACGTGAGCTTTAGATGCTCTCGTTCAGCCACTCGACGATCTTCGACTTCGGCATGGCGCCGACCTTTGTCGCTGCGACCTTGCCGTCCTTGAACACCATCAGGGTCGGGATGCCGCGCACGCCATAGCGCCCGGGCGTCATCGGATTTTCGTCGATGTTGAGCTTGGCCACGGCGAGCTTGCCGCCCATTTCGGACGCGATCTCTTCGAGCGCGGGGCCGATCTGCTTGCACGGCCCGCACCATTCCGCCCAGAAATCCACCACAACCGGCCCGGAAGCCTTCAAAACATCGGCTTCGAAGCTGTCGTCCGTGATCTTCACAGTGGACAAGGCGCTCTCCTGATTCCTCAAAAGTCAGAGTGGGGATGTAAGCGTGAACATCGCCTTATTCAACCGCGGGTGAACACTTCGAAAACGCGGTCGAGCAACTCATCCGGAAGCTGCATCAGGTGCGGCGCCTCGGTCCAAACCAGGGCGCAGCGCACCGGCTTTCCCTTGAAGATGTCGCGCATGACAGATCGATAAAGCGCCATCTGCAGCAAGTACGCGTCGGGCGCATCGGCGGCCTCAAGCGGGGCTGGGCGATCGGTCTTGAAGTCCACCACGAGGACGCCGCCCTCATCGACCGCAAGGCGATCGACCACCCCGCGCACCGGCCGTCCAGCGGCCGAGCCGACGATCGGCGCCTCAGCGCGGCTTGAGCTTGAGAACGCCGCCGCAAATTGCGGATCATCGATGACGGCGAGCGCTTCACGCGTCAGCGCTTCGGCTTCCCTCGCTTCGACGCCTTGCCGCTTGAGCCACAGCTCAGCTTGCGCCGCGCGGCGATCTGCAGAGACATCCGGCAATCGCTCAAGCAAACCGTGGATCAGCCGCCCGCGGTGAAAGCGCTTCTGGCCGTCGCCACGCGGAGAAAACACGGCGTCGCTTTGCTTCATGCGCGACGGCGCGGCGATCTCCACACGCTTCGAGCCGACGACACGTGTCTTGGCCCAAGTCGGCAAAGGCGGCGGCGCGACGATGGTTTCGTTCATTGGGTCGGCGAACACTGGCGCGCCAAGCCGCAGACCTTCTCCGAACGGCGTGTCGCATGGCTCGCCCAAGCGAGCCATCGCGTCCGCGACAACACTGCGCCAACTTCCTTCCGCCTCGCCGCTCTTCAGATTGCCGTGCTGGGCGCCGCAGACGATCAGCCGATCGCGTGCGCGCGTCATCGCCACATAGAGCAAGCGCAAATGCTCCCCGACCGCACGCTCCTTGTAGGCAGCGCGCGCAATCCGCGTGACCGCGTCGTCGCTGCGCTCGCCGGGCGAGAGATGCGGACCGTCTTCCGCGAAGATGATCCCGTCCTCGGGGCGATCGCTCACCGGGCTCGTGCTGTCCGGCAGGATCACGACGGGCGCTTCGAGCCCCTTCGCGCCATGCACCGTCATCACGCGGACGCATTCGCCGGCGGCCTCCATCTCGCGCTTGATCTGTCCTGCGTCGGATTCGATCTCGTAAAGGAAACGCTGCAGGCTTGGCGCGCTGTAGGCGGACGGCTTGAGCGCGCGACTGAGCAATTCGTCCAGCGGATCGCGCGCTTCCGCGCCCAGGCGCGCGAAGCACCGCTCCCAGCCGGAGCGCTCATCGGGGCCAATCACCGTCTCAAGCGCCCAACTCAGAAATGCGAACGCGTCGGCGCCGGCGCGCGCCGTCAGCTCCGTCACGAACGCGCGCGCCGCCGCATAGTGCAGCGTATCGTCTGCGATGAGACGCTCGTACAGAGTTTGACCGTTGGGGCGGCCGTGCGCGAGCGGAAAGAGATCGCGATCATCGTCATCGAGATCGCACCACGGCCCTTTGAGCACGCATGCCAGCGCCAGGTCGTCCGCCGGATCGAGCGCAACGCGCATCAGCGCCAGGCAGTCCTCAACCGCGAGTTCGTCCTTCAATGTCATGCGGTCGGCGCCGGCGACGGCGAGACCTTGGCGTTTGAACGCCTTGATCAATTCGTGAAACAGCGCGCCGCGCTTCTTCACCAGCGCCAGGATATCGCCGGCGTGCATCGGACGAAGCCCGCCCTTCTCCCACACGCCCTGCCGCTCATCAATCCAACGCCGCGCTTCCTTGGCGACCGCTTTCGCCAGCAATGCCGGCGCAGTCGTACCCGTCTCCACATCGAGCGGCGCGTCCCACGGCGCTGAGGTCTTCGACTGCGGGCGGCGCGCAATCGGCCAGAGTTCGACGACGCCGGGTTCGTTCGCCCGCGCGGCCAAGTGGCGGATTTCATCGCTCGCCTGCATGCCGGAGACGAGCGCCTTGTTGGCGAACGTCGCATCGACCACGCGCAAGATTTCCGGCGAGGATCGGAAGGACGTTTCCAGCACGGGAGCGGAGAAGCGCTGCCCCGCGGCATGGGCGCGCGCCGACAGCGTTTGCGATTCCGACAGAAAGCGATCCGGATCGGCGCCCTGAAACGCGTAGATGCTTTGCTTCGGATCGCCGACCGCGAACACCGTGCGCGGCGTTTCGCGCACGCCGGCGCCAGCGAAGAATTCATTCTGCAGCGGCGCAACCAGATCCCATTGCGCGCCGCTTGTGTCCTGCCCCTCGTCGATCAGAATGTGATCGATGCCGCCGTCGAGCTTGTAGAGCACCCACGGCGCGGCGTCGGAACGCGACAGCAAAGCATGCGCGTGCGTGATGAGGTCCTCGAAGTCGAGCACGCCCAGCCGCGCCTTCGCAGCTTCGTAGGTTTCATCCAAACGTACCGCGAGGATCAACGCGGAGGCCGCGTCAGCGGCGCGATCGATGGCGTTAAGTCCTTCCAGCGCCGCAAGAACATGCGTCGCAAGATCGTCGAACAGACGCTCGATCCAAGCGTGGCGATCCGTAAGCTTTTTCGTCACGGTCTTGCCGTAAGGCTCGCCATCGTCCTTCAGCACGATGCGTGCGAGGCTCATCAACGCCGCGCGACTCGGCCCCTTCCTCGTCAGATCGGCGCGCGCGGCTGCGATGCGGCGCGCGAGCTTCTGATCGCCGGCCGTGGAGGCCGCCAACAGCGCCTCAGCTTCCTCCAGTCGCGACCACGGCGCGGCCTGCACGGCTCGTGCCGCGAACGCATCGGCTTCGTGTTCGACGCGGTGCCGCTCGCGCATTGTCGCGCGGATGTTGGTCGAAGCGTGACGCAAGAGATCGGAGCGCTGCAACACGAGGCGATTGAGCAGGCCCTCCAGATGCTCGTTCGGCAACCGCGTCGCGAAGCGCGCGAAGGCGTCCGCCACCTCCGGATCACCGCGCAGCACACACGCAGCACGGGCGATGCGCAGCACTTCGCCGGCCCGCGCCTCATCAGCTATGTCAAAGCCCGGCGCGACGCCGGCCTCCAGCGGAAAGCGCCCAAGCAAGCGCTCGCAGAAAGCGTGGATCGTTTGAATGCGCAAGCCGCCCGGCGTCTCCAAAGCGCGAGCGAACAAAGCGCGGGCGGCTGCAAGCTCTTTGTGCGTCGGCATCGGCGCATCGTCGCCCGCCAGCGCGCGCAATTCCGCGGCGAGCTTGACGTCGTCGGCGACGCACCAAGCGCCGAGGCGCTCGAACAGGCGCCGTTGCATCTCGGCGGCGGCCGCTTTCGTGTAAGTGATGCAGAGAAACGCCGACGGTTTTGAACCCTGCAGCAGCAGGCGCGCGATGCGGTCGACAAGCACCTTCGTCTTGCCCGAACCCGCATTCGCGGTGACGAACACGGACGCCCGAGGATCGGCGGCGATCCGCTGCGCTTTGTTGGCGGCCTCGAGCGGCGTCACTCGTCACCCTCCGCATCCGCCCATTCCTTGCGCCGCGCCAGAAGATCGTAGTCCGCATACGGCTTGAGGAATTGCACGCGCGGCTTGGAGAGGAACGGCTGATCGCGCTCGGCGTAGCGCCGCAGCAATTTTTCGAGTTCGGCAAGCGCCTTTTCGCCGGCTTCATGCGCGCTCATGTCGAGATCGATCACACGCGCGCCGGGATCAGCGCCACCGAAACGCCAATAGACGAGTTCGCTCGCCTTCGCTTTCGGCACGTCCTTGAACGCGCCGCGCGCAAGCATCGCGGCTTCGAGCGGCAATTGCGGCGAAAGGCCCGACGCGACCTGCGGATCGCTGGGCGGCGCGCCGGTCTTGAAATCGAGGATCGCCGCCTCCTGCGGCGCGATCTCGATCCGATCCGCCTTGCCGGAGAGCGTCACGCCGCACGCCAGCGCCAACGCGCCGTCCTTCTCGGCATAGACTTGCGCGCCGCGGGCGCGGCGCTCGTCCAGCCATTCGAGCAGCATCGCCACCGAAGTTGCAACGCGCGAGCGCTCAGCGACGCGGCGTTCGGCGGGAAAACCGGCTTTGCGCAATTCTTCGTCCAGCACCTCCAACAGGCGCGCGGGATCGGCGCCGTCGGCGAAGCGTTCGATGGCGGCGTGTACGGCCGTCCCACGCTCGGCATGGTTAGGCGGCGCGCCGATCGGCTTCAACGCCTCGAGGCCGAGCAGGCGGCGAGCGTAAACGGCGTAGGGATCGCGGATCAGGGTCTCGACTTGTGTCACGCTGATGCGCTTCAACCGCGCATTCGCCGGCGGCTTGGGGCGCGGGATGCGCGGCTTGCGCGTGTCGCTGGGCGCATCGAGCGCCTGCGCCCACGCCACCGGCGCGTCAGCGGATTTCAGTTCAACGCCGGCGCCGCGCACCAGCGTCTCAAGCCGCCACAGCCAACGCGAAGCGATGCTCGGCGCGCTTTCGCGTTTCAAGGAGCGCGTCAGCACGATCTCCGGCGCGCTGGCGAGCTGCGCAAAGTCGTGCGCGGCGAGGCCGATGCGCGCGTCGAGCGACGGCAAGCCAAGCCGCGCGCGCATCTGGCGTGACATGAATGGGTCCTCGCTCGGCGGCGCGGGCCAAACGCCCTCGTTCAAACCGCCGAGGATCATCAGATCGCGCCGCTGCAAGCGCGCTTCGAGCGGACCCCAGATCGCCACGCGCGGATCGCCGCCTTGCGCGGGAGGCGTTTCTCGTCCGCGCATCAGCGTGGTGAGCGCGCGTTGCGCTTCGTAGGGCGAAAGCGCCCCAAGTTCGCCGCCGTGGGCGATTGCTTCCGTGAGCAGGCCGGCGACGCCTTCGCCATCCGGGCCGCGCCACAGCACTTTTGCGTCCGCGACAGCTTCGGCGGTTTCGCTGATCGCATCGGCGAAGCGCGCCAGCGTGGTTTGCTCCTCGCGCGCCAGCGCGATCAGCGGCGCGAAAGCTTCGCGCACGCGGCGCGCAAGATCCTTCGCCGGCGGGCTCTTGGCAAACGCTTCGAGCTCATCGAGTTCGGCGCAGCGGCGCGCGCCGCGCAGGATTTCATGTTCGAGCGCCGTTCGCGCGCGCGCCAGTGTCTCGGCGCCTAATCCGAGCGTGGTGAGTGGATGCTTGAGCAGCGCCGCAAGCGCCACCGATTCCGCAGGATCGCCGGCCAGCTCGCACAGAAGCGCGATGAACAAGCCGGCCCGCGTTTCGCGCAGCGGACGCCCATGCGAAACGACGGGATTGACGCCCCAACGCCTGAGCTTGGCCTCGACGCGGCGCGCGAGGCCGACATCCGGCGTACTCAACGCCGCCGTCTTGCTCTCGCTCTCCAGCACCTCGCGAAGCAGCAACGCAATTGCTGTCGCTTCTTCGTCTTCGGTCGCGGCTTCGAGCAGGCGCACCCCTTCTGCCCCGGCGGCCACGAACACCGCGCCGCCGGCCGCATCAAGTCGCGCCAGCCAGTCGGCGGTTTTCTCCGCCGGCGCCAGAGCTTCGCGCAACAGCACGCGGCGCGTGCGCCCCGCCTCATCCTCTTCGCCCAGACTCGGCACGTCGCGACGATCGACATTAAGCGCGCGCAGTGTCTCCTTAAGCGCGAATTGCGGATGCTGATCGCCAATCGCGTCCCAGGCATCGTCATCGAGGTCGATGTCGAGTCCCGGAAACACGACGGCACCGCGCGGCAGGCGCGCCGCGACACGCATCAGCGCGCGCGTCGCGGCGACCGAGCCGGTCGAGCCGGCAATGATGATGGGACGCGTCGGCGGCTTCCGCTCCCATTCGCGCGCAAGCGCCAACAGCAATGCGGAGCGGCGCGCGCCCGGATCGGCCAGGCCATCGGCCTTCAGACGCTGCGGCCAGTAATCAGTGATGATCTGCAGAAACTGCGCCGATTGCTGCCAGTGCGTGGCAAGTTCGCTTTCCTCGACGAGATTGCCCAACCGGTCCCAGCGCACCTCGTCTGCGGCCGCGGCGGAATCGAGCAGGCGCTTCAATTCGTCCGACAGCGCGATTGCGCGCGCAGGATCGGCGACGCCGCCCGACGCCGCGTCGCGCGCGCGGATCAGCGCGGCGAGTTCGAGCCGTTGCCGCGTCGCTTCGATCGCCGGCGGCACATCGAGCGCGATCGGCTCAGCGCCCCACACATCCGGATCGTCGTCGAGATCGCCGAGCGGCTTGATCGCCGGCAAAAGCGCAGCGCCGCGTAGGCGCTTGGCGAACGCGTCCACCAGGCCGCGCGACGCTCGCCGATTGGGCAGAAGCACGATGGCGTCGGAGAGCGCGAACGGATCATCGTCGCGCACGAGTGCGCTCACCATCGCGTCCGCAAGCACATCGAGAAACGGCGCCGAAGCCGGGATCGCCCGCAAACGCGGCGCGGGGCCTTCGAACAGGCCGAGTTCGTCCGCGCTCACGACGCGGCGGGCAGCTTCAGGCGCGCTTCCGCTTCGGCGCGCGCGCCGGGATCGCCGACATGCATCCAATAGCCGCCGAGCGGCGCGCCGCAGAGACGGCCCTCTCCGGCCAGACGGCGCCAAACGCGGGTGAAGGAAAAGGGTTCGAGCGGTTCGGGATCAACAATCGCGGGATCGATCACCTGGACGCCCATATAGGCCCACGGCGCGCTGGGCCGATCATCGCGGAACGCGATCGCGCCATTCTCACGCCTGACGAAATCGCCGGCGCCGTCATAGCCGAGTTGCTGTTCGAGCGCAGCGAGCATCAGGCGCGCGCCCATGCGGGCGGGGTCGAAACCGCGCGCGAGGCGCAGCATCGCTGAGCCGTATGGCTCTTCCCAAACGGAATCGATGTTGCTGACGAAGATCGGATCGTCCCCCAGCAGAGGCCGCGCCTGCTTCACGCCGCCGCCGGTTTCCATGAGCCGCGCGCGCTCGTCGGAAATGACGATCTCCAGATCGCGACGCTTTTTCACATGCGCCTCCAGCATGTCGGCAAAAGCGTGCACGTTGACGACGGCTTTCTCGACGCCCGCCTCAACCAGCCGATCGAGCACATGGTCAATGAGGCAACGTCCGCCCACCGTCACCAGCGCCTTCGGCCTGTCGTCGGTGAGCGGCCGCATGCGCGTGCCGAGGCCCGCAGCGAGCACCATGGCGGTCTTCGGGCTCACGCCGCGCGCTCCAGATAAGGCTTGGCGACTTCTTCGACGAAGGCGCGCGCCTCAGCCAAGGCCGGATGCTTCAGATTTTCCGCAAGATGCGCCCACTCGCGCGGCATGAAGGCCGCATATTTGGACTTGCCGTCATGCGCGAGCTGGGCAAAGCGGCCGATGATGCGCATGGCGTTGATCGCGCCGAGCACAGCGAGTTCGTGGCGGAACGCCGCCTCGTCGGACTTGCTGACGATGCAATAGGCTTGGATCGCCGCCTCCCGCGCAAACACGCTGACATCGCGCCGCGCATCCTGCAGCAACATGGCGAAGTCCCATGCGCGCCAACCACGCACGGCGTCTTGAAAATCCAGAAGGCCGACGCGCGCGAGGTCCGGTCGATCCGGCAGCCACAGCAGATTCTCGGCGTGATAATCGCGGATGGTGAAAGCGCGCGGGAAACCCAGCGCCTTCTCGACCAGATCGTTGCGGATATGCTCCCAGCGGACCCGCGCTTTGTCGTCGATCCGCACGTCGGCGGCGCGCGGCGTCCATTCCGCGAACAGGTCGAGATTCACTTCAAGCGCCAGCGCGTCATAGTCCAAGAGCGGCCACGAACAGCTCTCCGGGCCCTCGAGCCGCAGCGGCGGCGTCTGCGCATGCACGTGCGCCAGCACGCGCGCGGCGGTCTCGTAGAGATAGATTTCGTCGGCGCCTTCCGGCACGGCGCGAGCAAAGAGTTCGTCGCCCAAATCCTCGATCACCGCGTAACCGGCGGCGACATGCACGCCGTAGATCTCCGGCGCCGAAAGGCCGATTGATCGCAGATACGATCCCACCGCGACGAACGCCTCCACGCGCGAAGCCGCAAGCCGCGCTGTGGCGTTCCAACCGAGCGCCCGGCGCTGCGCCGGGGTGGCGCCGGGCGGGCACGGCGGGCTCTCCGCGGAGGGCGGCGCATCCATCAAGACCGCCTTGCGCGAGCCGAGCACCAGCCGCTCATAGCGGCGCGTCGACGCATCGCCTGCCAGCGGCAACCGCGCCGCAGCCGCAAAGCCCGTCTCCTTCAACAAACTCGCCAGCGCTTCAGATCGCATCGACGCGCGTCCTCCAAGCGCCGCGGCCAGTCAATACCGCGCGGCGCCCCTCGCCCATGGGTTCAAGTTCAATGTCCAGCCGATCGGCGGGCAGCGCGCCCTCCAGGCGCTCCGGCCACTCGATCAGGCAAGCCGCGTCGGCAAAAGCTTCCTCCAGACCCAATTCGAAAGCCTCCTCCGCCCGCTTCAGCCGATAGAGATCGGCGTGCCATAGCCCGCCTTTCTCACCCTCGTAGGTTTG
The DNA here is from genome assembly GCA_035548735.1 of Caulobacterales bacterium. Taxonomy (GTDB): domain Bacteria; phylum Pseudomonadota; class Alphaproteobacteria; order Caulobacterales; family Aquidulcibacteraceae; genus Vitreimonas. The sequence continues at coordinate 10,224 of DASZSK010000077.1, forward strand.
CACCAATGTGAATGTGGGGCTCGGGGCCTCTTCGCCATGTCCGGTCCAAGCTTCGATGGCGCCGCGCGCCAAGGTCGTCTTGCCCGCCCCGAGCCCGCCCACCAGACACACCACGTCGCCGCGGGTCAAGGCTTGGCCCAACCGGAAACCCAGCGCATGCGTCGCCGCCGCGTCGGGCAGCGCGACCACGCGCGAATCAAGGCTGAGGCCGGCGGTCATGGGCGGCGGATGCTGGACTAGCGCCGTTGGCGCATCAAGGGCGGCTTGCGCAGCTGAAGCGTCCCTAACCGCGTCTTGAGGAAAAGTACGCGGCGTAAGGGCGCCTTCCGCTCCGCCATAGGTTCCGCAGACGCGCAAAGCCGGCTAACAGTGCCGCCGTGAATGCGGGTGAAATCAATCGGGTGATCATTATCGGCGCCGGCCAGGCCGGCGGCGAGACGGCGCAGCGCCTCCGGCAGGGCGGTTTCGCCGGGGACATTACGCTGATTGGCGAAGAGCCGATCGCGCCGTACCAGCGTCCGCCGCTGTCCAAAAAATATCTCGCCGGCGAGATCGACCGCGACCGGCTGATGCTGCGCCCGCCGGAAGTCTATGCGCACGAAAACGTCGCGCTGCTGACCGATACGCGGGCGGTGTGGATTGACCGCGCCAACAAGCGCGTCCGCCTCGAAGGCGGCCGCGAGCTTGGCTACGATGCGCTGGTGCTGGCGACCGGGGCGCGTCCACGGACGCTGAAGCTGGCCGGCGCCGATCTTGCCGGCTCCTACGTGCTCCGTTCCATCGCCGACATCGACGCCATCCGGACGGACTTCAAGCCGGGCGCGAGGCTTGTGGTGGTGGGCGCGGGCTATATCGGGCTTGAAACCGCCGCGGTGGCGCGTCAGCTCGGGCTCGACGTCACGGTGATCGAGACGGCCGTGCGCCCGCTCGCGCGCGTCACCAGCCCGGACGTCGCCGGCTTTTTCCTCGACGAACACACCAGCAAGGGCGTGCGCTTCGTGCTGAGCGCGCAGCCGGCGCTGATCAAAGGCGTGGAGCACGTCACGGGCGTGCGGCTCGCCGACGGCGTGGAAATCCCCGCCGATCTGGTGATCGCCGGCATCGGCGTGAACCCGGACACGATGCTGGCGCAGCATTGCGGACTCGCCGTCGACAATGGCGTGGTGACTGACCGGCAATGCCTGACATCGGACCCCGCGATCTTCGCCATCGGCGACTGCGCCGCACGCCCGATGGTCTATTACGACGATCGCGTCTGCCGGCTTGAAAGCGTGCACAATGCGATCGAGGGCGCAAAGATCGTCGCCGCGACAATCCTCGGGCAAAAGCCGCCGGTCGAAGAGGCGCCCTGGTTCTGGTCGGATCAATACGATCTGAAGCTCCAGATCGCCGGGCTCTTCCAGGGCTACGACCAGGCGGTGCTGCGCGGCTCGATGGAAGCGCGCGCCTTCGCCATGTTCTATTACAAGGCGGGCCGGTTGATCGCCGTGGATGCGGTCAATCGCCCCGCCGAATATCTTGGCGCAAAACTTTTGATTCAAACCAAACGCAGCGTTGCGCCAAACGTGCTTGAAGACGAGTCGCGGCCGATGAAAGAGATCGTCGCCGCAGCCAAGACCTGACCGGAGCGTTATGCCGAAGATCACCTATATCGAAGCCAACGGCAAAGAGCATGTCATCGACGCCCCCGTGGGGCAGACCGTGATGGAAGCCGCGATCAAGCACGGCGTGCCCGGCATCGACGCCGATTGCGGCGGCGCCTGCGCTTGCGCGACGTGTCATGTCTATGTCGATCCGGCCTGGGCGGAGAAGACAGGCGAAGCCTCCAGCATGGAGCAGAGCATGCTCGACTTCGCCAATGACGTTGAGGAAACGTCGCGGCTTTCCTGTCAGATCAAGGTGACGGACGATCTCGACGGGCTGGTGGTGCGGCTGCCGCGCAGCCAGCACTGAACCGTTTCACTCCGCTGGCGCGGCGGCGGCGTCCTCGAACTCCTTGAGTTTCTGCGCGGTCCAGTGCGGCGAGCGCGTGTAGCGCGCGACCAGATTGTAAAGCACCGGCAGGATGAAGAGCGTAAGCGCGGTGGCGAACACCGCGCCGGACATGATGACGACGCCGATGGTCTGACGGCTCGCCGCGCCTGGCCCGCCCGCGAACACCAAGGGCAGCGTCCCGCACGCCGCAGCGATCGATGTCATGATGATCGGCCTGAGGCGCAGCGCGGCGGCCTCCTTCACGGCGTCGGCGACGGAGCGCCCCTCGTCGCGCAATTGATTGGCGAACTCAACGATCAGGATGCCGTTCTTGGCGGCGATGCCCACCAGGATGATGAGGCCGATCTCGCTATAGGTGTTGATGCTCGATCCCGCCATCAACAGCCCGAACAGGCCGCCAAGCGCAGCGAGCGGCACCGTCATCATGATGATAGCCGGATTGATCCAGCTCTCGAACTGCGCCGCGAGCACGAGGAACACCAATGCAAGCGAGAACGCGAACGCGATCCCGACACCGCCCGACGCCTGCAGATAGTCGCGCGCTTGGCCGCCCCAATCGATGGCGACGCCCGGCGACGGATGCGCAGCCGCTTGCTGGCGATAGAAATCGACCGCCTGCCGCACCGTGTATCCCGGCGCCAGTTCGGCCGTCAGCGTGATGGCGCGCTGGCGATCGACGCGGGTGCGGTTCGGGGTATCGCCGCGCAGCGACGTCTTCACGACGTTGGAAAGCGGAATGAGCGCCCCGGCGCTCCCGCGCACATAGAGCGTCTCAAGATCCTGCAACGTGCGCCGGCGATCGAGCTGCGTTTGCAGGATGACATCATATTCCTGGCCGGTCTTGACGTAGGTCGTCACTTGCGAGGAGCCGAACATGGTCTGCAGCGTATCGCCGATTTCCTGCGCGGATACGCCGAGCGCGGCGGCCTTGTCGCGATCGATGTCGACAATGAGGCGCGGCGCGGTTGGTTGATAGTCGAGACGCGGACGCACCAGCCCCGGATTATTCTCCGCCGCCGCGAGGATCGGCGCGATCCAGCGCGCAATCTCGGGATAGTCGTTGCCTTCGGCGATCAGATCGACGTTCGAGCCCGAGCCGCTGCCGCCGCGCTGGAACGGCCCGCGCACGCTGGCCAGCACGCGCGCGCTGGTGATCGCACTGAATTGGCGATTAAGCCCGGCGGCGATGGTCTGCGCGCTGACGCTGCGATCGTTCCAATCCCGCAGCACCAAGCTGCCGAAGCCAGTGTTGAACTGATTGCCGTTGAAGCGCGGCACGCCGAGAATATAGCGATCCACCAGCCCTTGCTGACGCAGGCGGTTGAATGCGGGCTCCGTGCGCAGCGCCGTGCGCAGCGTATAGTCGTAGCCGGATCCCTCGGGCGCGGTAACCGAAATGTCGACGCGACCGCGATCTTCCGGCGGCACCAATTCCTGCGGCAGCAAGAAGAAGACAACCGCCGCCAACGCCGTCAGCCCGGCGAGCGCGCCGCCCACCATCAAGGCCGCGCCTCGGCGGCTGAGCAGCATATCGAGCGATGCGCGATAGGAATCGCGCAGGCTGTTCATCGCCTTGTCGACGTGGCTGCTCAAGAAGCCGCCGCCCTTGGCCGGCCGCAGCAGCTTTGAACCCAGCATCGGCGACAGCGAAAGCGCCAGAAACGCCGAGAACGCCACCGCCGACGCGATCGCAACGGCCAGCTCCACGAACAATCGCCCGATATAGCCGGGCAGGAACATGAGCGGCGCGAACACCGAGATGAGCACGATTGTCGTCGCCACGACAGCGAAGAACACTTGCCGCGCGCCGCGCTCCGCTGCGAGCAAGGGCGGTTCGCCTTCGTCCACTCGCCGCTGAATATTCTCAACGACGACGATCGCATCGTCGACCACGAGCCCGATCGCCAACACCATGGCGAGCAAGGTCAGCAGGTTGATGGAGAAGCCAAGCGGCGCGAGCACGATGAAGGTCGAGACGATCGAGATCGGCGCAACGATCGCTGGGATCACCGCCGCGCGCCAATCGCCCAGAAACAGCATGTTGACCAGCGCGACGATGATCAGCGCCAATCCCATCGTCACCCACACTTCGTGGATCGCGCGCGAGGTGAAGACGGTATAGTCGACGGCGACATCGAGATGCGCGCCGCCCGGCAGGGTCGGATTGATTTCGTCGATCGCCTTGTGCACCTCGTGCGAAATGTCGAGGTCATTGGCTTGCGATTGGCGCGTCAGCGCAAAGCCCACCTCTTCTTGCCCATTGGAGCGGAACGTGCGGCGCCGTTCATCCGGGCCCTCCTCCACGCGGGCGATATCGCCCAAGCGCACGACATAGGCTTGCGAGCCTTGCGCATCCGTCGCCGGGGCGTTGGATGCGCCGACGAAATTGGGGCCGGCGCTCGCCGCGCCGCGCGCCGGCGTCACCGGCAGTTGCGCGAATTGCGCGGGCGTGACGTATTGGCGATTGACGCGGATGGTGAAATCGTTGGCGGTCGATTCAAGCGCGCCGGCGGGCAGCTCGACGTTTTGCGACGTGAGCGCATTGCGTACATCCTGCACGGTAATTCCGCGCGCGGCCATCTGGTCGGCGTCGAGCCAGATCCGCATCGAATAGAGCTGCGCACCCGCGAGAAAGACCTGCGCCACGCCCGGGATGGTCGAAAGGCGCTGCACCAGATAGCGATTGGCGTAGTCGGAGAGCTCGAGCCGGTTCATGCTCGGCGAACTCAGCGTGATGAAGATGAGCGGCGACGCGTCCGCATTGGCCTTGGCGATACGCGGCGGATCGGCTTCGTCCGGCAAGCGCGAAAGCACACGCGACACCGCATCGCGCACGTCGTTCGCCGCTTCGTCGAGGTTCCGGTCGAGCGTGAACAGGATCGAGATTTGCGACGTGCCGTCGCGCGATGACGACGTGATGCGGTCGACGCCCTGGATGCCGGCGATCTGCTGCTCGATCACCTGCGTGATCCGCTCTTCGATCACTTCAGCCGACGCGCCGACATAGGTCGTCGTCACCGAGACCTGCGGCGGGTCGACGTTCGGCAGTTCGCGCACGGGCAGCGCAAAGAAGGCGACGATGCCGATCACGACGAGAATGATCGCGCCGACGGCCGCGAAAACCGGTCGGCGGACCGAAAAGTCCGAAAGCGTCATTGGCTCTCGCGTCCGCGCAACCCGGCGCCGCCGGCCATGCGCTCGCCGGCCACGCGGATCGGCGCATTCGGCTCGACCCTGTCCAAACCATCGGCGACGACGCGCGCACCTTCGGCTAGGCCGGAGCGAATTTCGACGAATCCGTTTTCATTGACGCCAATCTGCACGGGCGTTTGCCGGGCGATCGTGCGTTGGCCGTCATGCGCGATGACGTAAACGAAGGACTGATCGCCGGCCGCCTGCACTGCCGCTTCGGGCACAGCCACCGACTGACGCTCGCCGTTCTCGATGGCGACATGCATCAGCATGCCCGGGATGAGCAAATTGTCAGGATTGGGAAACTCCGCCCGCGCGCGGATGGCGTGCGTATTCGGATCAATGCGGCTATCGACATCGGCGATGCGTCCCTCGGCGATGCGATCCGGATACGGGTCCGGCCGCGCCTTGATCGGCGCGCCGACATGCAGCACCGGCAGGAAGCGATCCGGCACATCGAAATCGACGCGCATCACTGAAACATCGTCCAACGTCACGATCACGGCGCCGGGATTGACGAGCGCGCCCGGCGCGACATCGGTCAAGCCGAGACGGCCGGCGAACGGTGCACGGATGACGCGATCCTGTTCACGTGATTGCGCCGCGGCCAGACTGGCTTCGGCCTGCTGCAAGTTCGCGCGGTATTGATCCATTGCGGCGGGCGAAAGGAATCCAGCCTGCGCCAGACGCTCGTAGCGATCGTATGTGCTGCGCGCGACATCGACCGCCGCGCGCGCTTCGGAAACATCGGCTGCTTCTTCGCGCGCCTTCAGATCGACCAGCACCGCGCCTTGGCGCACCATGTCGCCGTCGTGAAAGCGCACGCGCGTGATCAGCTCAGTCGTGTTTGCGGTGAGATCGACCGACTGACGCCCTTTGGCGACGCCGAGCGCTTCGATCGTATCGGTGAACGGACGCATCTCGGCGGCGACTGCCGAAACTTGCGTCATACGTCCGCCGGCGCCGCGTCCTTGCGCGGCGTTGGCGCCGCCTGTGACCGCGGAGAAAGCCAGCTTGGCGCCGCCGGCGACGACCATGAGCGCGACCAAGCCGATCGCGCCCGCCAAGAAGAAATGGCGCCTCGCGAACGATTTAGCGTGCCCAACGTCTGACGGCCCAACCGGCATGTCGTCTCCTGCGTGTCCGTGCTCTTCCGCGGCCCGAGACGACTTAGGGCTGAGGAGGCGGCTCGAAAACGCGCTTCAATGTAGCGGATGCGTTTGCCGCTGCGAATACTCTGACCAGATTACGGTTTTACTACAGGTCTTTGTCAAAGTTCGACAAACTCTATGCGGCGCCTGGACCGTAAGCGGCCATAAACACGCGTACCGCAGCAGCGACCTCTTGTTCGATCATTTTTTGTGATGGCGCTGGCTCGACACCGCATAGTCGAGCTTTCGAGAGCCGATTGTAGCAAAGACCCAAGAAGTGATCGGCGGCGCGAACCGGATCGTCCGCAGCAAGCTCGCCGGCCTGGGTGGCGCGCTCAATGTATTCGGCGAGCAAGGTGCGGCCTTGCGCCGGCCCCGTCTCGAAGAAGGCGCGCGCCAGCTCCGGCGCCCGCTCCGCTTCTGCCACGATCATGCGGAAGCGGCGCACGACATTGTCGGAGGACACGACCTCGACATAGCGCTGGCCGACCCGCGTCAGCGTCTCGCGCACGCTCCCCTTCTCGGCGGCGAGTGAGGACATCTGCGTCCGCAGATCCTCGCATTGCCGGGTCACGCAAGCGAGAAAGAGATCTTCCTTACTAGCGAAGTAATTATAAAGGGTGCCCTTCGAGCCGCCGACCCGGGCGGCGATGGCCGACATCGAAGCGGCCTGGAAGCCCTCTTCGAGGAAAACCTCGTCCGCCTTGTCCAAAATGGAGGCGCGGCGCTCGGTGTCGGCGCCCCGGACCTTGCGCGGCGCCTCCGGCGTTTCCTCGCCGGCTAAATTTCTTTCAAGCGTCGCGTGTACGCCCTTGATCACAGCGGTCTCGCTTCCCATTCTGCCAATGTGACCGTACAGTACGGTCATTTCAAGGCGTGGAACAGCATCAAATGGTTCGATTTCGACAGGTTAACGCCAATTTGGCGTCGCCAAAGCCCCTGGCCGGCCTTTTGGCGGCTCTGGCGTTGGCAAGCTGCGCAAGCCTCCCGGACGACCGGGCCGCAGCGAGCGCCCGCTCCCCCGACAGCTTCGCCGCCGCGCGGAGCTTTCAGGCGAACGAGGCGGCCTGGCCGACGCAGGACTGGTGGCGCGCTTATGGCGACCCCCAATTGACGGCGCTGATCGAGGAAGGGCTGCAGGGCTCGCCAACGCTGGCCCAGGCCGAGGCCCGGCTTCGCGCGGCGTCCGCCGCCCGCGACGCGGCGCGCGCCGACGCCGGCCCAAACATCTCCGCCAACGCAAACATCGTTGAGGAAAAGCAGAGCTACAATTTCGGCATCCCCGCCGCGTTCGTGCCGCAAGGCTATAACGATTATGGCCGCGCGGCGCTCGATTTCAGCTACGAACTCGATTTTTGGGGTCGCAACCGCGCCGCCATTTCCGCGGCCACTTCGGATGAACGCGCCGCGGCCGCAGAAGCCGCGCAAGCACGTCTCACGCTTTCCACGGCCATCGCTCAAGCCTACGCCGATCTCGCGCGGCTGACGCAGGAACGCGCGATCGCCGCGCAGTCGCTGGATGTGCGCACGCAAACCGTCTCACTGGTGACGCGGCGCGTGCAAAGCGGACTGGACACGCGCGGCGAACAACGTCAGGCGGAAGCCGCACCGTCAGCGGCGCGCGCGCAAATCGCCGCGCTCGACGAAGCCATCGCGCAGACACGCAACCAACTTGCCGCGCTCGTCGGCGCCGGCCCCGACCGCGGGCTCGACATCACCCCGCCGCAACACATCGCGCTGCATGCTTTTGGGTTACCCGCCAATCTTTCCGCCGATCTGATCGGACGCCGACCCGACGTCGTCGCCGCTCGCTGGCGCGCCGAAGCCGCCACCGCACGCATCCATGGCGCCGAAGCGTCCTTCTATCCAAACGTCAATCTCGCCGCCTTTGTCGGCGTCCAATCGCTGGGACTGAACAATCTCACGCAGTCGGGCTCGGATATCGGCTCGATCGGTCCAGCGCTCAGCTTGCCGATCTTCGACAGTGGTCGGCTGCAGGCCAACCTCCGCCGCGCCGACGCCGAGCATGACGCGGCGATCGCTGCTTATGACGCAGCATTGACCGAAGCGCTGCACCAAGTCGCAGACGTCGCCGCGGGCGAGCGTGCTCTTTCCACGCGACTCTCTGAATCGCGCGCTGCGCTCAACGCCTATGAAGACGCCTACCGCATCGCGCGTCTGCGCTACGAGGGCGGCCTCTCCAATTACCAAGCCGTTCTGATCGCCGAGGACGCCGTGCTCGCACAGCGCCTCACGGTCGCCGATCTCGAAAGCCGTGCATTCACGCTCGACGTGGCGCTGGTGCGCGCGCTGGGCGGCGGCTTCACCGCATCCTGATTTCGAAGGGGACAACCACTTATGGCCGACACCGTTACGCGCGCGCCCGCTCACTCCGAGGCCGCCGCTCCGCCTAAGCGCTCGCAACGCCAGCGCTTGCTCACCATTCTCGCCGTCGTCGTCGTGCTGGGCGCGATCGGCTACGGCGCCTATTGGGGGCTCTACGCGTCGCACTTTGAAAGCACCGACAACGCCTACGTTGGAGCCGACACCGCGGAAATCACGCCGCTCGTCAGCGCACCCGTGGCGCAAGTCTTGGTGCGCGAGACGCAAACCGTCACGGCTGGGCAAGTGCTGATCGAGCTCGATCCGGCCGACGCGCAGCTCGCGGTCACTGAAGCGCAAGCCGACTTGGCGCGCGCCAACGCCGACCTATCCCGCGCCCGCGTCGATCTGGCGCGGCGTCGTGCGCTCGCGCCGGGCGGCGCAGTTTCCGCCGACGAACTCAGCACCGCTGAAAACGCGTACAACACGGCGGTCGCAGCGCGCGCGGCGGCGCAGTCGCGTGTTCAAGCGGCGCAACTCACGCTTTCGCGCATGACCATCCGTGCGCCGATCGCCGGCGTCGTCTCCAACAAGAATGTGCAGGTCGGTCAGCGCGTCGAAGCCGGCACGCCGCTGATGGTGATCGCGCCGATCGGCAACGCCTATGTCGACGCGAACTTCAAGGAGGGCCAGCTCCGCCACGTGCAAGTCGGCCAGCCGGTCACGCTGGTGTCCGATCTGTACGGCGATTCCGTCGTTTATCACGGCACGATCGCCGGCTTCTCCGGCGGCACCGGTTCGGCGTTCTCGCTGATCCCGGCGCAAAACGCCTCCGGCAACTGGATCAAGGTTGTGCAACGCGTGCCCGTGCGCATTCATCTCGATCCGCGTGAAGTGGCGGCGCATCCGCTACGCGTGGGCATGTCCATGCGCGCGCGCGTCGATATTTCCGGCGCACGCTAATGGCTGAGGCTTCCGCAAATGCGGGCCCAGCGCCGCTCAAAGGCGGCGCGCTCGCACTCACTTCGATCGCGCTTGCGCTCGGCACCTTCATGCAGGTGCTCGATACGACGATCGCCAACGTGTCGATCCCCACCATTGCCGGCGATCTGGGTGTCAGCACCGATCAAGGCACATGGGTGATTACCGCCTTCGCGGTCAGCAACGGCATCGGCGTCCCGGTCACGGGTTGGCTCATGCAGCGTTATGGCATCGTCAGGACGTTCGTCGGCTCCGTGCTGATGTTCACACTGATGTCGTTTCTGTGCGGCGTCGCCTGGAATCTGCCTTCGCTGGTGCTGTTCCGCATCTTGCAGGGCGCAGCCTCGGGACCGATGATTCCCGGCTCGCAAGCGCTGCTGATCATGATCTTCCCGCGCTCGAAGCAAGCGACAGCGCTGGCGATCTGGTCGATGACGACGCTCGTTGCGCCGATCACCGGGCCGATCCTCGGCGGCTACATTTCCGACAACATTTCCTGGCCGTGGATTTTTCTCATCAACGTGCCCGTGGGTCTTCTCTGCGCTTTCGTGTGCTGGCGCTTCCTCAATTCGCGTGAGACGCCGACGCGCAAGTTGCCAATCGACACCGTCGGGTTCGGCCTGCTCATCGTCTGGGTCGGCGCGTTCCAGATCATGCTCGACACCGGCAAAAATGCGGACTGGTTTTCCTCGCCGGCGATTGTCGTCGAAGCGTTGGTCGCCATCATCGGCTTCATCGCCTGGGTGATCTGGGAAGTCGGCGAGAAGCATCCGATCGTCGATCTCTCCCTCTTCCGTTCGTCCAATTTCGCGTTCGGGACGATTGCGATGTGCGTGGCGTTCGCGATCTTCTTCGCCAACGCCGTGCTGCTGCCGCTCTGGCTGCAAACGCAGATGCACTACAACGCCACCTGGGCGGGGCTTGTCATGGCCCCGAGCGGCGTCGTTGCGGTGTTTCTCACCCCGTTCATCGCCCGCATTCTTGGGCGTATCGACGCACGGCTGACGGCGACCGTCTCCCTGTTCGCCTTCGCCGCATCCTTCTGGATGCGATCGGACTTCACGCCGGACGTCGATTTCGTGTCGCTGATGATCCCGATGCTGGTGATGGGCATCGGCATGAGCACGTTCTTCATCTCGATGGTGACGATCTGCCTGAACGGCGTCGCGCCGCAGCAGGTGCCGCAAGCCACCGGCCTCACCAATTTCGCGCGCATCAGCGCCGGCAGTTTCGCCGCATCGCTGGTCACCACATGGTGGGACCAGCGCGAAGCGCTGCATCAAAGCCGCATCGCGGAATCGACGGGCGGCGTCACCGATCCGCTCTGGTCGCAAGCGTTGCACGCGCTGCAGCATCAGGGCATGAGCTTGGCGCAGTCAGCGGCGGCGCTGGCGCACCAAGTGCAATATCAGGCCGTCTTGCTGGCGACGCTCGATCTCTTCCGCCTCTCGGCCTGGGTGACGCTGGCGTGCATCCCGCTCGTGTGGCTGACGCACCGCGCCGTCGGCGGTGGGCGGCATGCCGCGGCCGATTAAGGCTTGTCTTCGTCGTCGATCAGGATGCGGTTCGCCGCGCCTTTGAGGTCTTCATATTGGCCCGAGCGCAAGCTCCAGAGGAACGCAAACAGCCCGATTGCGCCCAGCAGCAGCGCGCCGGGAATGAGGCCGATCATGATATCCATCAGCGCGCCTCCTTCATCAGGTTAAGCCGCAGCGCATTCAGCGTCACGGTCATCGATGATCCCGACATCGCCAGCGCGGCGATGAGCGGCGTCAAGAATCCGAGCGCCGCAGCCGGAGCCGCGACGAAATTGTACACAACCGAGAAGCCGATGTTTTCGAACACACGCGCGCGCGCCGCTTTGGCGATGTCGAGCGCTTCGATGAGCGGCGCAAGCGCCGCGCCCTGGATCACCATATCCGAGGCAGCCTGACTGGCTTCAATCGCCGTGCCGGGCGAAGCAGAAGCATGCGCCGCGGCAAGCGCGGCCGCGTCATTCAAACCGTCGCCCATCATCAGCACTTTGCGCCCCGCCGCGCGCAAGGCGTCGAGGCGTTGCACTTTCTCGGCAGGCTTGGCGGTGGCCGTCCATTTGTCGATGCCAGCCGCCGCTGCCGCTTCGGCGACAGCGCTCCGACGGTCCCCGGAAATCAGTTCGACGGCGAGGCCGCGTTGCTTCAGCGCAACAATCGTTTCCGCCGCATCGGGTCGCAGCGCATCGGCGAAAGCGAAGCGCACTGGCGCGTTGTCTCCGCGGGCGAACCAAAGCTCGGCATGTTCATCGTGCGCGTCGGCGGCGCTCGGCGCCGCAAACGTGCGGCGGCCCAACCGTGCAGGCAGGCCATCGATAACGCCTTCTATGCCCTCGCCGGGCACTTCGTGCGCTTGCTCTGCCGCCTTGCCCGCCCCCGCCGCCTCAACGAGCGCCCGCGACAATGGATGCCGTGAAATGCGCGCGAGTTGCGCCGCGGCGCTGAGTGTTGGGACGTCGGCCTCCGAAATGAGCTGCGGCTTGCCCAGCGTCAGTGTTCCAGTCTTGTCGAACACGATTGTGTCGATCTGCGCGAAGCGCTCAAGCGCATCCCCGGACTTCACCAGCACGCCGCGCTTGAACAACCGCCCGGTGGCGACGATCTGCACCGCCGGCACCGAAAGCCCGAGCGCGCACGGACAGGTTATGATCAGCACGGCGACGGCGTTCTGCAGCGCGGCGCGGACGCCGACATCCGCGATATCGAGGCCCCATTGGCGCAACAGCGCCGGACCGAACAGCCAGCCCAGAAATGTCAGAAGCGCAGCGGAATGCACCACTGGCGCATAGAGCGACGCGGCGCGATCGGCGAGACGCACGAAACGCGCGCGCCCCTGCTCGCCCGCTTCGATCAGCCTGCCGAGCTGCGCCACGGCGGAATCCTCCACGCGCGCCGTAACGCGCATGGTGAGGCGGCGCGTGAGATTCACCGCGCCGGCATGTAAAGCGGCGCCCGCTTGAACATTGACCGGCAGCGTCTCGCCCGTGAGCATCGAGTTATCGATTTCTGAGGCGCCGTCGGCGACGACGCCATCCGCCGGAACCCGCTCGCCGGCGGCGATCAACAATCGGTCGCCGATTTGAATATCGCGCGCGCTGACCGCGACGGCGTGGCCACCCGCTTCGATGCGCGTCGCGCTCGTCGCCTGCATCGCCAGCACGTCCCTGGCGGCAGCGCGCGCTTTTTCGCGCAGCTGGTGGTCGAGGTAGCGTCCCACCAGCAGGAAGAAGAGCAACATCACGACGCCGTCGAAATAGGCGTGTTCGCCGTGCTGCAGCGTCTCCGCGAGGCTCATGCCCAGCGTCAGGAACACCGCCAGTGAAATTGGCACATCCATATTGGTACGGCCGCGCTTCAGCGACCGCCACGCCGAACGGAAGAAGGGCTGACCGGCGTACAACGCGCATGGAATGGCGACGATCGCCGAGAAGAGATGCAAAAGTGTGCGTGCGCCTGGCCCCATTTCGCCCGCGCCCGACCAGACCGGCACCGAGAACATCATGATGTTCATCGCTGCGAAGCCAGCGACGGCGACGCAGCGCAGCAGCAAGCGCCCTTCTTGGTCGACTTGGCGCTTGCCGACTTCCGGATCGAAGGCCGACGCCTGATAGCCCAACTCCGCCAGCTTCTCGACGACTTTGTCCGCGCTCTGCGCACCCGGCGTCCACGCCACCGAGAGCCGCGCCGTCGAGAGATTGAGCCGCGCCGCGCTGACGCCAGGAAGCGCGCTCAGACCACCCTCGATCTTGCGCATGCAGCCGGCGCATTTGGCGCCGGGCACCAGAAGCTCAAGCGTGTCGTGACCGTCCTTATCGCGGCGCACGAAGGCGGCCGGATCGGCGCGCGCCTCGTTGGCCGGCGCCGGCGGCGCGAGCCCGGACGGGCAGCCCGCCTCCTGCCTCAGTGCGACGTCGAACCCCGCCATGTGAAGCTCCGTTCGAAGTCAAGCGCGCCATCACTGCGCTGCGCCCGCGCGCGCAAGCGCCATTCGCCAAGGGGCAGATTGTCGGTCCGCGCGATATAGACGCCATCGCCGCGTGGCGCGAACGACAGCGCGCGGTCGAGACGCGAATCGGTTGGCCGTTCGAGTTCGCCGGTAACGACGGCGCTGTCGATCGGCGCCTCATCGGCGTCGATCAAGCGAACTTGAAGCTCGCCGCCATGCGGGCCTTGGTCCAGCGCCGCACCCGCACGCCAGCCCAACGCCGCCTGCATGTGCCGTTCGGCGAGCGTGTGATTGTAGTGCAGGCCCTGCACGTATGAATGCTGCTCGTCTTCGCCCGGAAACGTCTTCACCGCCATGAAGGCGAAAGCGACGTTCACCGCGATCACCAGGCCAAAGCAGAAGATCAGCCCGGCCAGGACATGAACGCCGCGAAGTTCAAAAGGCGCCGCTGCGCGCGTATTCATGGCTGTCCTCCAGCGAGAAACGCTGACGCGCTGCCCGATTGCTCATGCGTGCCGACATCTTCAATCGAAAAGCGCATCGGATGGGACCCTTCGGAAATCGTCGGCGGCGCGATGACATGCACCCGGACGGTCTGCACTTCGTCGGGCCGGGTATCGACGAGAATGCGGCCCTGCGCGTCGATGGGATTGTCGCCATCCGTCAGCTTTGCGCCGTCGAGGCCGGTCAGCGAAATCGCCACATGCCGCGTACGCGGCGCCATGTTCAAGAGCTTGAGCGTATAGTCATTGCGGATCGAGCCGTCCGAGAGGCGCACGAACGGCGGACTGCGGTCACGGATCACGTCGAGCGTCAGCGTGGCGCGCGTCAGCAGCGCATAGAGCATGACGCCGCCGACCAGCGTCATCACAGCAGCGTAAAGGATCGTGCGCGGCCGCACAAAACGGAAGCGCGCCTTCTCGCCGCGCGCCCGGCGTTCAACATTGGCGTGCGTATCATAGGCGATGAGCCCGGTCGGACGGCCGACCTTCTGCATGATGTCGTCGCACGCATCGATGCACAGCGCGCAATTGATGCATTCGAGCTGGTCGCCATCGCGGATATCGATGCCTTGCGGACACGCCGCGACGCAATTGTTGCAATCGATGCAATCGCCGCGGCCTTCCCACGTCTCATTCTTCTTGTGCGGACCGCGCGGCTCGCCGCGATCCGTACGGTACGTCACCTGCAGCGCGTCCGTATCCGTCATCGCCGCCTGGATGCGCGGCCACGGGCACATATAGGTGCAGACCTGCTCGCGCATGGTGCCGGCCAAGGCGTAAGTCGTAAAGGTCAGCAGGCCGACAAAGAGATAAACGGCCGTCGAAGCGTGGCCGGTGAAGATTTCCCGGAACAAGGTCGGCGCGTCGCCAAAATAAAACACCCATGCGCCGCCAGTGGCGACGGCGATGGCGATCCACGCAGCGTGCTTCGCAATCTTCTTGCCGATTTTCGAAGCGCCCCACGGCGCCTTTGCGAGGCGCATCCGCTCGTTGCGGTCGCCTTCGATCCAACGCTCCACATAGATATAGAGATCGGTCCAAACGGTTTGCGGGCAGGCGTAGCCGCACCACACGCGTCCGAATAGCGCCGCCGCGAGGAAAATTCCCAAGGCGCCGAGGATCAGAAGGCCGGTGATGTAATAGACTTCCTGCGGCCATAGCTCGATGAAAAAGAAATAGAAGCGGCGATGCTCGAAATCGACCATCACCGCTTGATCGGGACGAAGCGGGCCGCGATCCCATCGAATCCAGGGCGTCACATAATAAATGCCGAGCAGCACCGCCATCAACGCCCATTTGAGCGTGCGGAAACGCCCATGCACGAGCTTGGGGTAGATCGGCTCCCGCTTCTTGTAGAGGGCGCGCGCCTCCTTGGAGTTCACGGCGCGCGCGTCGACGCGATGGTCGCTCGGCTCCTTTGGCGGACGTGGGATCAGCGTGACGTTGCTCATCGGCCGTATCGCATCAATTCGCCACCGACGCGGCCGGCGCCGCGCTGGCGCGGCGCATGGACGAGCCGCCGCCTTGGGTCGGCGCGGCCGGCTGCGCCGGCGCCGCAGCGGGCGTCGTCGTCGCCGCAGGCGCATCCGCTTCGCCGCCGCCCAAATCGTGCACATAGATCGCGAGCGCACGGATGGTGGCGGGGTCGAAGCGCGCTTCCCACGTCGGCATCACGCCGCCGCGACCGAGTGTGATTTGTCGGCGAATCTCATCACGGCTGCCGCCATAGAGCCAGACATCATCCTGCAAACTCGGCGCGCCGACGCTGCGATCGCCTTGACCATTGGCGCCATGACATACGGCGCATTGCTCTTGGAAAATCGCGCTGCCGCGCCCAGCCGCCGCCGTGTCGGGATGCAACCGCGCACGCGCCGCCGAAATCGAGATCACGTATTCGCCGACATCGTTCACCTGCGCCGGGGTCAGAATGCCGTCGCGGCCAAAGGCGGGCATCTGCGACATGCGCGCATTGGGATTGTCCGAGCGAACGCCGACGCGGATGGTGTGCTCGATATCCGCAAGCGACCCGCCCCAAATCCACACGTCGTCGGCGAGGTTTGGATATCCGGGCGCACCCGCGCCGCCGGCGCCGTGGCAGGTGCGGCAATAATCTCCGAACACGCTCTCCCCCGCCGCCCGCGCAAATTCATGCAACTGCGGGTCCGCCTCGATCTGAGCGTAGCTGCTGTTTTGCAGGCGCGCATAGTTCGGCGCGCGCGCGCTGTGCAGCGTTTGCACATCCGCCGCGACATTGCGGCGATCGGAGTAGTTGAGCAGGCCGTGCGTATACCCGTTTCCGATCGGCCACGCCGGCATCAGCACCCAAAACGCGATCGCCGCAAGAATCGAGCCGTAAAAGATGATCAGCCACCAGCGCGGCAGCGGCGTATCGAGTTCTTTCAGTCCGTCCCATTCGTGGCCCGTGGTTTCGGTGCCACTGACATGGTCGACATCCCGCTTATCGGCCATCGTCATTCTCCTCATCGAACGGCGCGTTGGCCGCTTCCTTGAATTTGTCCCGATTGCCGGGCCAGAGGGCGTAGGCGATGGCGGCTGCGAACAGCACAGTCATCAGCACCATGCCCCAGGTTTCGGCGAAGTGAGCGGCGGCTGTGTAGGTCATTGCATCACCGCATGTTGTTTGGATCTTCGGCCTGATAGGTCGAGAAATCGACCGACGTGCCGAGCATCTGGAGATAAGCCACGAGCGCGTCCATCTCGGTGAGCTTGGCCGGATCGCCATCGTAATCGGCGATCTTCGCGGTCGGCCAGCGCCGTTGGAAATCGACCGCTTCGCCGCTGGTCGGATCAGCTTGCGCGCGTTCATCAGCCGCGGCGTTGGCGACCTGATCGGCGGTGTACGGCACGCCCAACCTGACGTTTGCCACGAGATGCGCTTGGATTTGCGCAGGATCGAGTTCCGCATTGGCCAGGAAGGCGTAGGGCGGCATCACCGATTCCGGCACGACGCTGCGCGGATTGATCAAGTGCTGGCGATGCCATTCGTTGGAGTAGCGGCCGCCGACACGCGCCAGATCTGGCCCGGTGCGCTTCGATCCCCATTGGAACGGGTGATCGTACATGCTCTCCGCGGCGAGACTGTAGTGCCCGTAGCGCTCCACTTCGTCACGCAGCGGACGGATCATTTGCGAGTGGCACACATAGCAACCCTCGCGAATGTAGATGCGCCGGCCAGCGAGCTCGAGCGGCGTATAGGGCCTGACGCCGTGCACGCGCTCGATCGTCGACTCGATGAAGAAGAGCGGCGTGATCTGCACAAGCCCGCCAATCGACACGACGACAAGGATGCCGATCAGAAGGATGAGCGAGTGGCGCTCAAACCATTTGTGAAATTTCCACATCTCAGCGCCCCCTATTCCGCGGCGACCGGCGCGGCCGAAGCCGGCACGTCGGAAGCGCGCACCAGAGCGGGCGCATCGCCGCGCGCCGTGCGCCACAAATTGTAGACCATGATCAATGCGCCCCCGAGATAGAGCGCGCCGCCAAGCGCGCGGATCGCGTAGTACGGGTGCATCGCTTCAACGGTTTCGACGAAGGAATATTCGAGGAAGCCGAGGTCGTTATAGGCGCGCCACATCAAGCCTTGCATGATGCCCGCGACCCACATCGACGTGATGTAGAGAACGATGCCGATGGTCGCGAGCCAGAAGTGCCAATCGACCAACGCGACTGAGAACAGCCGCTCGCGCTTCCACAGCCATGGCGTCAGGCAATAAAGCGCGCCGAACGATACGAAGCCGACCCAGCCGAGCGCTCCCGAGTGCACGTGGCCGATGGTCCAATCGGTGTAGTGCGACAGCGAGTTGACCGAGCGGATCGACATCACCGGGCCTTCGAAGGTCGACATGCCGTAGAACGCGACGGATACGACGAGCATGCGCAACACGGGATCGGTGCGGAGCTTGTCCCACGCGCCCGAGAGCGTCATGAGGCCGTTGATCATGCCGCCCCAGCTGGGCATCCACAGCATGATCGAGAAGGTTTCACCGAGCGTTTGCGCCCATTGCGGCAGCGCCGTGTAGTGCAGATGGTGCGGACCGGCCCAAATGTAGAGGAAGATCAGCGCCCAGAAGTGGATGATCGACAGCCGGTACGAATAGACCGGACGCTCGGCGCGCTTCGGCACGAAGTAATACATGATGCCGAGGAAGCCGGCGGTCAGGAAGAAGCCCACGGCGTTGTGGCCGTACCACCATTGCGTCAGCGCATCCTGGACGCCGGCGAACAGCGAATAGGAAAACGAACCCGTCCAGCTCACCGGCAGCGCCAGATTGTTGACGATGTGCAGCATTGCGATGGTGACGATGAACGCCAGATAGAACCAGTTGGCGACGTAGATGTGCTTCTCTTGCCGCTTCCAAATCGTGCCGAGGAAGACGAGCAGATAGACGACCCAGACAAGCGTCAGCCAAAGATCGGTGTACCAAGGCGGCTCGGCGTATTCACGCCCCTCGGTGATGCCCATCAGATAGCCTGTGCCCGCAAGCACGATGAAGAGCTGGTAGCCCCAGAACACGAACCACGGCCAGGCGCCGCCCGCCAATCGCGCGCGGCAGGTGCGCTGCACCACGTAGAAACTTGTGGCGATAAGGACGTTGCCGCCGAAGGCGAAGATCACCGCTGAAGTGTGCAGCGGGCGAAGACGCCCGAAGTTCAGCCAGCCGAAGTCTGAGAAATAGAAGATGTTCGGATAAGCCAGCTGCAGCGCGATGATGACGCCGACCAATAGGCCGGCCACGCCCCAGAACATTGAAGCGATGACGCCCGCTTTGATGACGCCGTTCTGGTATCGAGAGCGCTCCTCTTCCTTCGGCTGCTTGGACACCGCGCCGATCAGCGCCGCGAAGCCCAGGACGAAGGCCGCGAGCATTGTGTACATTTGAATCTGAAACGGTCGGTCGAAGGCGTTGGCTGCGCCATAAATGGCCAGGCTCGCGCCGATGATGACGATCGCGCCGATCCCAAAGAGATCGCCGCGCCAAGCTTCTGAATTTTTCGCAAACGCCATTGCGTTCCCCTCCGCCGCGCGACCTATGCGCGTCGATGTTCGGTGAACGCTTACAGCGATGGTCATGCACGCGAATTGATCGGCGTCAAAGCCTTGAAAGCGCGAACATGGTTGTTGCGTTTCGTTCGCGTTAAATCGCGACGCTCTCCTCGTTCGACAGACCTAGGTCGATTGGCGTAGAAGAACCATGCGTCAGGATCTGCTCACCAAGATCAGCGCAATTTTCATGGCGCTCGCCGGCGCGTGGCCTGGCGTTGTCTGCGTCGTGCGCCAGGCGTTCATGTCGCCAATCGATCGCTTGCTCAGCGCGCACGGCGCATGGTGCGGCGCGCCGACGCAGCCGGCGCTCACGTTGCTCGGGCATTGCCCCGCTTGCTGGACGGGCGCGCTTTCCTTTGTCGCGGCCGCGGCGCTGGCGCGCTTCTCGTTGAAGCCGAGACCGCAGCGCGTTCGCCGCTGAGCCGCTTCAGTCGCTGAAGACAAAGAAGAAGGCGCTCCGCGTCTTCACGCGGAGCGCCAGTGCCTGAGCCAGCCAAGATGGGGGGAAAGGGCGGCGGGCTCGGTTAGAATCGATGCGACAAACAACCAAACTTCGCGCACCACGGTTTTGATTCAGCGCAAACAAGTTCGCACGGCTTAGACGATCGCGGCGCGGACCTTGCGCGTCACCACATCGCCAAGCAGCGGCTTCTCCACGATCTCAACGCCGGCGGCCAGTGCGCGCGCGCGCACGAGCGGCGCGGGATGCGTGGTGATGAGGAAGGCTGGTGCAACAACGCCCTGCCCGCGCAAGCGCGCCAGCAGGTCGAGGCCGGAGACGCCAGGCAGCCTTTGGTCCAGCACGAGGCAAGCCGGCTTTGCCTCTCCCGTCGCCGCGAGCAGCGCTTCGCCGCTCGCATACGTCCGCACTTCGAATCCTTCGGTCTCGAGGGCGAAGGACAACGCATGCCGCACGGCCGCGTCATCGTCGACAATGACGACAGCCGCCTTTTGGGGAGGGGTCTGCATGTCCATGAGCCCGCCTGTTTACAGGGCGTCGGCAAGGGCCGCTTTGCGTTCGCGCAATCTGGTGTCCGAAGGCGCCTAGCGCTCCAGTTGCATGGCCATGCGCACGAGGTCGGAGAGGCTCTGCGCCTGCATCTTGGTCATCACGTTGGCGCGGTAGATTTCCACGGTGCGCGGGCTGATGCCGAGCTTGATGGCGGCCGCCTTGTTGGAATCACCGGCCACGATGGCGTCGAACACCTCCCGCTCGCGCCCCGTGAGTTGGGCCAGGCGCTCATTCACCTCCGCCCGCTCGGCCTGCCGGGCGGCCTCGCCTTCGCCATGCTCTAGCGCCGCGGCCACCGCACGCAGCAGGGCGTCCTCATCATAAGGCTTCTCAAGGAAATCGGAGACGCCGGCCTTCATGGCCTCGACAGCCAGCGCCACGTCGGCGTGACCGGTGAGAACCACGACCGGAAGGCGCACGTCGCGCTTCTTCAACTCCTGGACCAGCTCCAGCCCGTTCATGTCGGGCATGCGGACGTCCGTCAGGATGCAGCCGGGCTCCAGCGCCTCCGCCCGGGCCAGCAAGGCCATCGGCCCGTCATAGATGCGCGTCTCG
>DASZSK010000078.1:0-11736 GCA_035548735.1 Caulobacterales bacterium
CACCGGCGCGCTGATGAACACGCTGGCGCGCACCGGCCGCATCGACCGCCTCTCGGGCGGCGTCTGCCATGCCGACGACTTCCCCGCCATCAAGAAGCGCATGGCCAAGTTCATGGCCGCAGGCTTTCTCGCCCTGAAGCAAGAAGGCGGCGGGAAGGCGAAGCCGCGCCGCCCTCGCTAACGCATCAATGGCTTGGCGCGGGCGCCATTCCAAGTGGCGGCGACACGATGCCGACGTTCCAATTCCAAGGCTGGTTGTTGGCGTAGCGACGACGCACCGCTTCCTCATGCAGCTCGTACATGCCCGGGAAGACGTGTTGGGAAACCTGCGGCGTATCGACGAAGTGCATGTACGCCCCGGTCGTCCCGTAGGCCGGCCATACGGGCCCATGCTGCGCCGTCGGCTGCCCGGTGCGCGCAAAACTTGTCCAATAGTCGATCATTGCATCTGAGAGCGCCCGCTCGCGATTGGTCGGCGGAATTTTCGGCCAAAGCGGCGGCGTGCGGTCGGCCGTGCCGAAGACGTAGGGCAGCTCGCTGGCGTGGAATGCGTGCAGGCCGGCATTGTCCGCAGCAGGATACGCGTGATCGAACAGATAGAGATAGGCCGGCGCGCCTGCGGCGGTCTGGTTGCGCGCGAGCCGCTCCGCCGTCCAGCCATAAAGCGCATCACGCGTGGTCGCGTAGATGCTTTCCTGCATATTGCTGCTCGGATAGAGCCGCAGGAAGGCGTCGGCGAGATCGCCGTAGCGCTCTCGGATGATGCGTTCATACTCGCCCGTGCTGGTCGGCGGCGGCGGCGCGAGAATCGTCAGCGAACGAATCTCGCCTTGGTTGAAGCCCGCCAGCAGCGGCACATGCGCCTGCTCGCCGCGCGCGAAGGTGTCGACGAGCTGACGCTGCAGCACCTGCCCGTCGATCGAGAGAAACGGAAAGTAATGCGCCGCCGCCGCGCCGTCGACCAACGTCTGCGCATCCATGGCGCGCAGCGCAGCAAGATTTGGCGCGTGCACAGCGGCGCCGATCGCGGCGCCGATCTGCTCCGCGGACGGCGTGCTGAACGCGGGCTCCTTGAGATTGAAAGCGGTCACCATGTAGGCGCTTTCCGCAATCGCCTTGGCGAACAGCCCGCGCGCGGACGGTGCGGCCATGAGATACATGACGCTCAAGCCGCCGGCGGACTCTCCAGCGACCGTGACGTTCGCCGGATCGCCGCCGAAGGCGCTGATGTTGCGCTGAACCCAGCGCAGCGCTTCGATCTGATCGAGCAGACCGTAATTTCCGGAAATGCCTTGCGGCGATTCCGCGCTCAGTTCGGGGTGCGCCAGATAGCCGAGCGCGCCGAGGCGATAATTGATCGAGACGACGATCACGCCGCCGCGCGTGGCGAGGTGCGTGCCGTCATACATGGTCTCCTTGCTCGACCCGGCCACCAGCGAGCCGCCATGAATCCACACGAACACGGGCGCATTGTGCGCGTCGGCCGGCGTCCAGACATTCAGCGTCAGACAATCTTCGCTCGTGCGGCCGAGTTCGTCGGCGTAGATGCTCGGCACATGGCGTGACGGCTGCACGCAGGCTGCGCCGAAATCCGCAGCACTGCGTACGCCCTCCCATGTCGGCATGGCGACAGGCGGCCGCCAGCGAAGATCGCCAACCGGCGGCTGCGCATAAGGGATGCCCTTGAACACATGAAGCGCGCCTTCCACGCGGCCCTCCAAAGCGCCAGCCGGCGCATTGACGATCGGGCCGCGCTCCGCGTTGGAAGCAGACGTCATGGGCGAACCTCGTTCCGCGCCAGACGCGGAGATAGCGCCGAAGCACGCGACCGCGGCGGCGCAAACAAACAGACGGCGAAGCATGTTCATGCGGGCGTTTCCTCCGCTCTTGCTTTCTCGTTCTTAAGCACGCGCGCGAGCCACAGGAAGAGCAGGATCGCGATAAGGTAGAACGGCGTCAGCGTGTAGAGCGCGATTTGCAGCGAATTGGCGGGATGTTCGGGTTTGAAGAAATCGCTGGCGGCGCCGACATAGGTGGGCCCCAGTCCCAAGCCGATGAAATTCATGACGAGCAGCAGCAGCGCGCCGGACATCACGCGCTGATCGGGGCGCACCTCCTCCTGCACCAGCGCCACCGAAGAAGAGAGGTAGAAATAGTTGAGGAACGTCGGCGCGGTCAGCAGCAGCAGCGCAAGCGGCCAGCTCGGCGCCCAGACGAAAGCGATATAGAACGGAATGGCGAGCGTGAGCGTCGCCGCCGGGATCAGAGCATATGCTTGTTTGGAACGACGCGTGAACCGGTCGATCGCCCATCCGGAAACGAAGATGCCCCCGCCCATGCCCGCCGCGATCACAAGCGCATAATAAATCGCGACTTCGCTCAAGCTCATGCCCTTCTCGCGCATGAGGAAGAGCACGGTGAAATTGCCAAGGCCATAGGTGATGAATTGCGTCGCGCCGCTGCCGAGCGCCGCCAGCATCAACGCCGGATGCGAGAAGAACATCCGGAGCGTCGACCAAAAGCCGGCCTTGGCTGTGCTTTGCTGCGCGACGTCGCGGTCGAGCCCGCCGCGGCGCGGCTCGCGCACAAACATCAGCACGGCGACCGCCGTGAGAATGCCGACGCCGCCCAGCACAATGAAGGCGTCGCGCCAACTGAAAGCGGCGGCGATCGAGGCGCCGAAGGCGATGCCGAGCGCTGCGCCGATCGGCGGCCCGAGATTGTAAACGCCGAGCGCCGTTCCGCGCCGTCCCGGCGGGAAATAATCAGAGATGATCGCGTATGAAGGGGGCACGCCGCCGGCTTCGCCGAAGCCGACGGTCATGCGCGCGATCACCAATTGCCCGTAATTGGCGGCGAGACCGCAGGCCATGGTCGCGCCGCTCCAGATCGCGCAGGCCAGCGAGAGCACGCCAACCCGATTGGTCTTGTCGGCGAGCCACCCCACGGGAATGGCGATGAAGCAATAGAAGAATGCGAAATAGAGCCCGCCGATCAGGCCCAGCTGGCCGTCGCTGACGTGCAACGTGTCTTGAATCGGCTTCGCCAAAATCGACAGCAATTGCCGGTCGAGGAAATTCAGCACGTAAACGAAGCACAGCATGACAAGGGCAAGCCAGGCGCGCGAACCGGCCGCAGCCGGCTTTGCTTCAGAAGATGGGGCCGTCGCCGCGATCGACTCGCTCGTCGCCATGCTCAGCGCCGCTCAACAGGCGCGTCGGCGCGCGTTTTGGCTGTGCTATGCACCGGACCCTCCCTAATTTTCCGGCCGATCTTGGCGTCGGTCCGGCCTGCACCATGGCGCTTCCGCTAGGGTCGCGTCAATACTCACTCACTCGTGGATGAATATTTGGGGCCGCGGACGGCGCTCGCGCTGAGCTGGCCTAGGCGCTCGGCTGGGCGCCGCGGACGATCACACCGCGATTGAACAGGATCATATCGTCCTTGTACCAGCGGATTTGGTCGCCCTCGATCACGGTCAGAAAGCGCGCGGTATCGCCGTACGACCAGCTCTTCCAGCGACGGCACCAATGATCGTCTTCGATCCACCATTCGCCTTCGTCACAGTCCTCGTGCGCGTAGCCGGCCTTGCCGATCAGCGTGCCGTCGGCGCGCACTTCAACGGAATACGGATCGCCATACGCGGTGCGGCAGAGCAGCGTTGAATCCGGCATGACGTGCGCGAGCTGTTCGTCGCGGAGCCAGATCGGACGATCGGCGGCCAGGCGATCGAGCGTCGGATCGGTGAGTTCGTGGACGACCTTGGCCAGAACCGCGACGCCGTCGCGAATACGATCCAGCGGAATGCTCGACACGCCCATGCGGAACGCATTGGCGCCGCTGGCTTCATGATGAAAGAAGCGCTCGGCAGGTTCGATCAGCACGCCGCGCTTCGCCGCTTCCTTGGCGAGCAGTGAAGCCTTGAGCCCCGGCGGGCCTTTCACCCAGATCGATGCGCCGCTGAGCTTCGGATCGATCAGCACAAGCCGCGGCAGGTAATAATTGAGCGCATCACGCAGCGCGGTAAGCCGCTGCCCGATCGAGCGGCGCACCTTCGTCGCCGTCGCATCGTGGTGACCAAGCGACATGAGCAGCGCGCCTATGCGCTGCGCGGCGCGCGGCGCGGTCCCCGCGCCGAGGCTTCGTATCTTGCGCAATTCGCGAATGACTTCGGCCGGCGCGACCACGACGCCAAGGCGCAAGCCTGGGCCGAACACTTCGCAGAGATTGGACACGTGCAGCACGCGCTCGCCGCCGGCCCGCGCCTTGAGCGCTGGCGCTTGTTCGTTGAGGCCCGCGCCAGACGCGTCAATCTCGACGACAAGCGCATTTTGGTCGGTTGCTTTGCGCAGCAGCGCCTTCTGCCGGGCACGCGACATGGCGACGCCGGTCGGCGCATGTCGGCGCGGCGTGACGATGAACATGCCGCACGCGTCCAAGCGACCATCGACGACCATGCCCTCATCGTCCACCGGCTGCGCGACGATGTCGGCGCGCTGCAGGCGCAGCAGCTCGCGGATTTCCGGCAGACCCGGCTCTTCGAGCGCAACGACCGACTTCGCGTCAATGAAGAGGTGCGCAATCAGATCGAGCGCCTGCTTCCAGCCTTCCGTGATCAGCAATTCGTCTTCGCGCGCTTCGATGCCGCGCCGCGGCAGAATCTTGGTGCGCACTTCATGCACCAGCTTCTCGTCGTCGCCGTCGCAGAAATCCATCGACCAGGCGGAGAATTGCGACGCCGCGAACGCGGCGCGTGAGGCGTCGCGCCATTCCGCCATAAAGGAGAGCTCGCGATCAAAGCAGCCCTCCATGAACGGATATGGATAAAGCATCCAATCCGGCGGGATGCGGCGCGATAGATCGAGCCGGCTGCGGCGCTTCATCAGAGCGCGCCATGGCGGCGGCTCTGCTCCGCCCGCCGCGGCTGGTTTCGTCACGTTTCGCGACGCAAGCTCAACCAGATCATCGGTGACGAAAAGCCCCTGCCGCTCGCGCGCGACGAGATACCCTTCGGCGGTCAGCTGCTGATAGACGATCAGCACGGTGTTGCGCGAAACGCCAAGCCTGCGCGCCAAACCGCGTGACGACGGCGCCTTGCCGCCGGGCTCAAGGATGCCAGTGGCGATGGCGTGAATGAGCCGCTCGCGGATCTGCTGCTGCAACGGCGCCTCGCCGTCCAGATCGATCAGGAAGTTGGTCTCGTCCGCGGCCACAGCAATTCGTCCTGGCGCCAGCCTAATCAAGGCTCTGGCTCCATCAACACATCTCTCGCGCGAAACGCAGCCGGAGTTTCAGGGGTCGCCCGATGCGGGGCTGTGCCGCAGCGTCGGCGCTGGCGCCATAAAAGCGTCGGCGCTGGCTCTATTCGCTTAGAACGCTGGAGCGCACGCTTGCCTGGCAATTTCGCGCGGCAGGAGCGCCTCTTTTGACGACTCTGGCGATCGCCGGTCTCCAGCTCACCCTCGATCACGGCGACAATGTCGACGCGATCAGCGAGGAAGTCCGGCAGCTCAAGCGGCGTTTCCCTTGGGTCGAGATGGTGGTCGTCGGCGAGTTGGCGGCGTTCGGGCCGAAGCTGGATTTCGCCGAGCCCCTGCCCGGTCCGACCGAGGAACGCTTCGCCCAGGTGGCGCGCGAATGCGGCCTTTGGCTCTTGCCCGGCTCGCTCTACGAGCGCAGCGGCGCGAAAATCTTCAACACGACGCCGGTGATCAATCCCGACGGCGAGGTGATTGCCCGCTACCGCAAGATGTATCCGTTCCTGCCTTACGAGCAGGGCGTGGCGGCGGGCGATCGCTGCATTGTCTTCGACGTGCCGGGCAAGGGCCGGTGCGGCGTCGCGATCTGTTACGACATGTGGTTTCCGGAGACATCACGGACGCTCGCCTGGATGGGCGCCGAGGTGATCCTCCATCCCGTCATGACCAACACGATCGACCGCGATGTCGAACTGGCGATGGCGCGCGCCGCCGCAGCGCAAAACCAGTGCTACGTGTTCGACATTAACGTCGCAGGACGCCTGGGTTTCGGTCGCTCCCTGATCACAGGGCCGGGCGGCGAAGTGCTGCATCAGGCCGCGGTTGATCGCGAGATCATGCCGGTGGTCGTGGACTTCGAATATGTGCGCCGCGTCCGCGAGAGCGGCTGGCACGGCCTCGGGCAGGTTCTGAAAAGCTTTCGCGACGGCGGCCACGAATTTCCGCCCTACGCGCCTGACGCGAAGTCGGCCGCGCTCGATGCGCTGGGCGCACTGAGGAAGCCAGGGACCCAGGACACACAGGGGAAACGCAAAGATTGAAGCGGACGCATGGGATTGAGCGATTGGAACGGGGGAAGGTTATGAAGTTCAACACGAAGAAGAGCGGCCTACTAGCCGGTACGGTGCTCGGCGGCGCAGCGCTCGCCAGCATGTTCGCAACACCCGCGCTGGCGCAGGATGCGCAACCATCGGCGTCTGCGTCGGAAAGCGAGGAAGTCATCGTCACGGTGACGCGCCGGAGCGAGGACATCCTCAACGTCCCCTACAACATCACCGCGGTTACCGGTCAGCAGATCGAACAGGCGCGCATGCGCGATTCCACGGAATTGCTGCGTTCTGTGGCCGGCGTCAGCGTCGTCGATCGCGGCGAACGCAACAGCGCCGTGATCAATGGCGTTCGCATTCGCGGCCTCAACGTCGATAGCGCCGCTCTCGGCGACTATGCCGTGTCAGCCGTCTCCACGGTGTCGACCTACGTCAACGATACGCCGATCTTCGCCAACTTCCTGTTGACCGATATCGCGCAGGTGGAAGTGCTGCGTGGACCCCAAGCCACGCTCTACGGATCCGGCGCGCTCGGCGGCACGGTCAAGTACGTCATGAATGCGCCGAAGCTCGGCGAGTTCGGCGGTCATGGCCAGGTCTCCGGTTCGCAAGTGGACGGCTCGGATGGAATCGGCTGGGGCGGCGACCTGACTGTGAACATCCCGCTTGGCGACACGTTGGCGCTGCGCGCGTCGGTGGCGCGCGCCGACTATCCCGGCATCACCGATTACGTGAATCTCTACCAGCTTGACGCCAACGGCATCCCCGTCGCGCCCTCAGGCGTTCTCAATCCGGCCGCCTCCTACTATTCGAAGAAGGACGCCGACACGGTCGATATCTGGTTCGGACGCGCGAGCTTGCTCTTCAAGCCGACCGACACGTTCGATCTCACGCTCAACTATTTCCATCAGGAAGACGACATTGGCGGCCGTCGCGGCCAGGTGCTCGGCGCAAACGGCTACGGGCAGCCCTACGGCGATCATCAAAGCGGCTCGATCCAACTCGAGCCGTCCGACCGCAATCTCGACATCGTCTCGGCGGAAGCCAACCTCGATCTCGGCTTCGCGACGCTGACGTCCAGCACGTCCTGGTACGATCACGAGGGGTCGAGCATCAGCGAAAACACCGGCTTCTACGCGCATGCCGGCTTCCTGAGCTTCTACTACAATTATCCGCGGCCGATGGCGTCCGCCGTCCGCACATTCGAAGACAAGTCCACCGTGCAGGAGTTCCGCCTCGTCACCGATGACGGCGGCAATTTCGACTACGTGCTCGGCGTCTATTATCAAGATCAGAACCGCGTCGCGACGCAGAACAGCTATCTGCGCGGCTTCAAGCGCTGGTGGGATACCGCGTTCCCGGCTTTTGCCGCGGCCGTCACCGGCGACCAGGATTTCGGCTATTCGCGTGACGAGGATTTCACCGATCAGGCCGTGTTCGGCGAACTCACCTGGCACGTGTCGCCGCGTCTCGATATCACCGGCGGCGTCCGCTGGTTCGACAATGAGTCGAAGAACACAACCTATATGAGCCTGCCGCTCTATGCGGGCCTGTTCACGCCGCAAACGACGCGGTTCGACATCAGCGACAGCGGCACGCTGTGGAAACTGAACGCCGCTTATCACTTCGGCGACGACGATCTATTCTACGCGACATGGTCGCAAGGCTATCGCCGCGGCGGCACCAACGCCGTGCCGACGACCGGCAATTTCGCCGAAGATCCGCGCTGGCAAACCTACGATCCCGACACGGTCGACAATTACGAGGTTGGCGTGAAGGGCCGCATCGGCGGCCAGCGCTACGACGCGAGCCTGTTCTATATCGACTGGCAGGACGCCCAGCTCAACACAGCGACGCCGGCGTGGGGTTTCTACGCCGTGCAGAACGCGGGCAGCGCGCATTCGGCTGGGCTTGAGCTGGCGCTCTCCGGTCCGCTCGGCAACGGCTTCGACTATTCGCTGGGCTATACGTACCTGAACGCCGAGCTCGACGAAGATTTCTACTCCCCGATCGGCACGCTGATCGACCGCAAGGGTCACCGCCTGCCCGGCGCGCCGGAAAACATGATCAATGGCGCGCTCGATTGGTCACACCCGGTGGGGAATTTCACCTTCACGGCACGGGTTGACGGCTCCTACCAATCCTCGACGCGCAACGCGATCAGCCTTTCGCCGCTGTTCAATGTCGATCTCAAAGGCTTCGCCATCTTCAACACGGTCGCCACGCTCTCCACCGACCGCTGGGACTTCTCGGTATGGGTGAAGAATATCGGCAATGAGGAAGGCGTGACCGGCGAATACACCCAAGCCTATATGGGAACGGACCCGGGTCAGGGATATTACGGGAATGGATCCAAAGATCTCATCTCCCTCCCCCGCACCTTCGGCGCAACCGTCGGCTTCCGCTTCTGAGACCATGGCCGCCGCTGCAGCGCCTCTGGCTGACGTAGCGGCGGCCATCGCTCAGGCCGATGC
The DNA here is from genome assembly GCA_035548735.1 of Caulobacterales bacterium. GTDB lineage: Bacteria > Pseudomonadota > Alphaproteobacteria > Caulobacterales > Aquidulcibacteraceae > Vitreimonas. Next base: position 8,779 of record DASZSK010000078.1, read on the forward strand.
ACGGCTTCGACGCGGCGCGACGCACGAAGCGAGCGCCCTTGCGCGATCGCTTACGCAAATCGCGCCGGACCGTGTCGAGCCATGGCTCATCCTCGCGCGCGCCGCGCAGATGGAGAGCGACTTCGACGCCATGCTGGCCGCGGCGCTGCAGGCGACGGCGCTGAGGCCGACTCATATCGGCGCTTTGCTCGCCTGCATCGAAGCGGAAATCATGGCGGGAGACACGGCGGCGGCGCGACAACGCCTCGATGCTCTGTGCGTCGCTCATCCTGAGGATCTGACCGTGCTCCGCCGCGCGGCGGAGACCTACACGCATCTGGGCGCGCACGCGGAGGCGGACGCCTGCATGCAGCAGGTCCTGGCGCTCGCGCCAAATGACATGGATGCGCGCTATCAGGCGGGCGCGTGCGCCCTCGCGATGGGCCGCATGGATGAAGCCGAGGCGGCATTCGACGCCGTGATCGCGGCAAAGCCCGACGATTTCGACGCGGCGTACAATCGCGCCACGCTGCGGCGGCAGACACCCGACCGCAATCACGTCGTCGAACTGGAAACGGCGCTACGCCGCGTCGGCGAAGAGAAAGCGCCCTACGCCTTGCGCTACGCGCTCGCCAAGGAGCTGGAAGATCTTGGCGAAATGGATCGGAGCTTCGATCATCTCCAGCGCGGCGCCGCGGCGCGGCGCGCGCAGATGGCGTATCGCGTAGAAGCCGATATAGAAGCGATGCAAGCGATCGCGCGCGTGTTCGACGCCGACTTCTTCGCGAAAACAACGCTGGGCTACGCCCAAGACGCCGCAATCTTCGTGGTCGGCCTGCCGCGCAGCGGCACCACGCTGGTCGACCGCATCCTGAGCCGCCATCCGAGCGTCGAATCGCGTGGCGAGTTGAACGATCTGGCGCTTGCGGTGACGCGCGCCGCTGGTAGGAGCGCCGACAAACTCGAACGCATCGCCCGCGCGGCAAATGCCGATATGACGGCGCTTGGCGCTTCTTACTGCCGATCCGTGCGCGGCGCCGGCGCCGCGGCGCCCATCTTCGTGGACAAGACGCCGCTCAACTTCCTCTATCTCGGTCTTATCGCGAAGGCGCTGCCGAACGCGAAGATCGTGCATCTTCAACGCCACCCCATGGCTAGCGGCTACGCCATGCTGAAAACGCTCTTTCGCATGGGCTATCCGTTCTCCTATAGCCAGGACGACATCGCGCGCTATCAGATCGCCTATCTCGACCTCATGCGACATTGGCGCGCGCATCTAGGCGCGCGCATTCTCGACATCCGCTACGAAGACCTGGTCGAACACCAGGAACACGAGACACGCCGTCTGCTTGCGCATTGCGGGCTCGACTGGCGCGACGAGTGCCTCGCCTTCAATGAAGCGTCGGGTCCGAGTGCGACCGCAAGCGCAGCGCAGGTGCGCCGCCCCATGTACCGCGACTCGCTCGATCAGTGGCGCGGCGTGGCGCACCGTCTCGGCCCGATGGCCGAGCGTCTGCGGGAAGGCGGCGCCGACATCGCATGAAAATCCGCTCGCTCTTCCTCGCGTTGGTCGCGCTTTTGTCGACCCCATGCGCCTCTGCCGATCCTCGCGTTGAGCTGACGCGCGCCTTCCTGACAGGCAACGCGCAGCTCGACGCGCTTGCGCCCATGGCGGCGTTCGCGCCAAGCGTCGATGCGCGTGCGCCTTCGCACACGTTTCGCGGCGTGCTGCATTTCGATCTGACCATGACCGGCTTCCGCGGCCGGATCGATACGTTTCACTACGCCAACAACAGACAGCTTCGTCTGCGCGCGCCGCCGCCTTTCGAAATGGAGCTGGTCCAGGTCGGCGATGAACTCGTCCCGGCGCTGCGCGGTCCCGTCGTCAGCGGTCATCCGCAATGGGATATCTCCGTCGAACCGGGCCGGGTGTGGGATGAGCCGGCCGACGGCGGCCTCACACGCGCCGCGGTACCCTTCGCGCTCGTGGAAACCGTCGCTAATTGCACCCACAATGGCGTACTCACCTTCGTCTTCGACGACGCAGCAACGATTTCTCGCGTCGCCTGGGAGATCGCTTCGGAAACCTGCGCCTACAATCAGTTCGACGCGTGGGGCGTCTCGCAGGCGACCTATCGGCGCGGCGCGCCACATGCGGACGCCATCGCCGCGGCCTATGCACTCGAACGCGCCGCGCGCATGCCCAGCAAGCCGTTCGCGCAGCTTGCGGTCGATCATCCCGGCGTTGATCTCTCGGCCTTTGCATCGCCCGCGGACATTCATCCGGCGTCGCTTACGACGTTTGGCGTCATCGCCGACGGCGTGCACTATCTCGGTGGTTGCGAGACGCGCGCGGGACCTTACCCATTCTGCGAGAACATCGACGTTCCGTCCTACTCCCTGGCGAAGACGTTGGTCGGCGCACTCGGGCTCATGCGTATGGAGGCGCTGAATCCGGGCGCATCGCAGGAGCTCATCTCCGCGCACGTGCCGGCATGTGGGGCGTGGGACGGCGCCACTTTCCTCAATGCGCTCGACATGGCCGCCGGCCGCTATCGTTCCGCCGAGGATCAGGCCGACGAGAACGCGATGACGGACAGCGCCTTCTTCGTCACCACCCAGCACGCCACGAAAATCCACCTCGCCTGCACGATGTTTCCTGGCCGGGAGGCGCCGGGCCAGCGTTGGGTCTATCACACCAGCGACACCTATGCGCTCGGGACCGCCATGCAAGATTTCTGGCGGGCGCGGCACGGTGCGAGCGCCGATTTCTTCAATGACGTTCTGGTCGACGGCGTTTACGCGCCGCTGCATTTGAGCCCTACCATTCGCGCGACACGCCGCACGCTTGACTCATCCGCACAGCCTTTCACTGGCTGGGGCCTCACTTTGATGCGTGACGACATCGCCAAGCTCGGCCAATATCTCGTGGCGCGCGAACATGCGCCGCTGGTTTCGGCCGCGATGCTCGACGCTGGC
>DASZSK010000079.1:0-9519 GCA_035548735.1 Caulobacterales bacterium
TTTTTTATGCGCGAAGCGCGGGAAAGGGGGGATTTCGCGTCTGTCAATTCCTTGTCCGCTTAACCCTTGGCGCCCATACTCACGTTCCGATGTCCGCGGCGTTCGAATACCGACCCAAATATGTCGACATCCGCGTGCGCAAGCCAGCCGCGGAGGAGGAAGTTCGCCGCGAGCCGCAGGAGCGTGCTTGTGATCATGTGGGATGCAATCGCGCCGGTGTCCATCGCGCGCCGAAGAGCCGTGAGCACGCCAATGATTATTGGTGGTTCTGCTACGAACATGCCGGCGACTACAACCGGCGCTGGAATTACTTCTCGGGCATGAGCGACGCCGAGGTGGCGAGCTTCCAGCGCGCCGAGGAGACCGGCCACCGCCCCACCTGGAATTTCCGCTCCGGCCGGCTCGACCGCTTTTCGTCGGCCATGCGCGGCTACCAGGCCGGCCGCCGCAACGACCCGTTCGGGATGTTCGGCGCGGAGGGGGAAACCGCCCCGGCCGAAGCGCAGCCGCGCCGCCGGCTCACCCGGCTCCAGACCCTGGCCTTCGAGGCCCTGTCGCTGGACGACAGCGCTGATGGCGCGGCCATCCGGGCGCGCTATGCCGAGCTGGTCAAACGATGGCACCCGGACTCCAATGGGGGCGACCGCGGCGCCGAGGCCCAGCTCCAGCGCGTGGTCCAGGCCTACCAGACCCTCAAAGCCGGCGGACTCGTCTAAAACGCCGCCTTTGCCGGCCTGCCGCAGCGCGGTAAGTTCGATCCCGACATCCTATATTCCGAGGCGTAATGACCAGCGCAGACGATCTCCTCTCGATGAAGCCCGACAAAGAGGTCACGCCCAAGCTGTTCGGGTTCGAGGGCAGCATGAAAATCCCGGCCTTCTCCAAGAAGACCGAGTACGTGCCCGAGGTGGACGAGGCCTATAAGTTCGATCCGCAGACGACGCTCGCGATCCTCGCTGGCTTCGCCTTCAACCGCCGCGTCATGGTGCAGGGCTATCACGGCACCGGCAAATCCACCCACATCGAGCAGGTGGCCGCGCGGCTCAACTGGCCGCTCATCCGCATCAATCTCGACAGCCATGTCAGCCGCATCGATCTGGTCGGCAAGGACGCCATCGTCCTCAAGGAAGGCAAGCAGGTCACCGAGTTTCGCGAAGGCATGCTGCCCTGGGCGTTGCAGCGCCCGGTGGCGATCTGCTTCGACGAATATGACGCCGGCCGCCCGGACGTGATGTTCGTGATCCAGCGCGTTCTGGAAGCGAGCGGCAAGCTCACCTTGCTCGATCAGAACCGCGTCATCACCGCCAATCCGTTTTTCCGCCTGTTCGCGACGACGAATACGATCGGCCTGGGCGATACGTCCGGCCTCTATCACGGCACGCAGCAGATCAATCAGGCGCAGATGGACCGCTGGTCGATCGTCGCCACGCTCAATTATCTCGATCACGACACCGAAGCGGCGATCGTGCTGGCGAAGGCGCCGAGCTACAACAACGCCGAAGGCAAGCGCACCATCATGGCGATGGTGCGCGTGGCCGACATGACGCGCAACGCCTTCATGAACGGCGACGTCTCGACGGTGATGAGTCCGCGGACAGTGATCACCTGGGCGCAGAACGCCGAGATTTTCGGCGATATCGGCCTCGCCTTCCGCATGACCTTCCTCAACAAGTGCGACGAACTCGAGCGCCCCACGGTCGCGGAATTCTACCAGCGTGCTTTCGGCGCCGACCTGCCGGAAGCCGCCACGCGGGTGAAGGTGGCTTAGTGGCGAGAGGCGGCAAGCGAGAGGGAGCTGGCAGGAAGCCCTCCCTTGATTACCTGGGACGTCTGGCAATCGGAGCCAGGGCGCATAACTTCTTGAAGGAGCGCGCACGTAAAGAGGCCTTTGACCGCTTGGAAGGTCGGGCGCTTATCCGTCGCGCAGAAGCAGCTCGTAAAGAGGTGGAGCACAAGTATCGATGGCCGGAACTCCAAGCGGCGGCCGTGGCTGCTCGCCGCAGATTCCATGCGGCACGCGGCGCGTCGGAGTATGAGTTGGACCAAATTGCTGCGAATACGGTGATAGCGCCGCCACCCGGCATGACTCAGGACATCGCGAGGGCCACGCAAGCCGTCTTTGGCTCAAGGAAGCGCTGCTACAGTGAGCCGATTAGGCGCGCCTACCGTGCGCGAGGTAAGCAATTCGAAAACAATGCGCTTGAGGAAGTCGCGGATGCGACCGGTGCCAGTTTGACCAGAGTCGAAGCTTGCCTTGAGGAGTATCGTCGCTTCCTGAAACGACTTGTAGAAGAAGGTCGAGTCGCGCCTGAGGCGCTTTGATTTCACAGCAAATCGGCACCTAGAGTGATTGAGCGGTCGGCTGCATCGTCCTCTAAAGAGGTGCAAGCATGACATTTGAGCTTTGGCTTACGATTGACCCGATTTTCTTGCAGGTAGGCATCGGAGCGCTTGGACTCAGGCTCGGCGTGGCTTTCATCTTGCGCTTTCGTCGTTAGCCCGAATGCCTCCTCCTTTGTGATCAAACCGAACTTCGGACATTTTTCTACCGAAGCAGCCTTTTGCGCGTGTTTTGAGGATCGGCTAACGGCCGTATTCTCGTGCAAGCGCGCAAAGGGCGCCGCCAGCGGAAGGCCGTCACACCTTGGATCCTCTCAGCAAGCTGCTGCAACGCTATTGCTTCGCCTACACCGCGACGCACGACTTCTCGGTCGCCGACCAGATCATGGCCGACGACTACACCTTCTACATGGGCGAGCACGTCTTCACCGGGCGCGAAGCGGCGTACAAGCCGGCCGCCGAGCGCCAGTTTCAAGCCTATCCCGGCCTGGGGTTCGCCGTGCACGATTTCTTCTCCAACGGCGATCGCTGCGCGATGGCGTTCAGCGAATACGGCCACTCGGTGCAGTACGACGCCGACACGGCGTGGCGGGGCGTCAGCCTCTATCGCTGGAACGGCCAGCGCCTCACGGAATGCCGTATCGAGCAGGATTATTATGCCCGCCGGCGGCAATTGCTCAGCAAGAAGCCAGACCCCGTCGATCAGCCGGCTTACGCGCCTTGGACGGCGAAAGTGGAAAAGGCCGATCCCGCGAGCGAAGCGGCCGTGTCGGCATGGCTCAAGGACGGTGGGCTGCTCAAGAGCGGCATTGGCAGCCTCGATGACGAACGCGTCGCGCCGTCGATCGCGCGCGTGCTGCTGCTCAACGCGACGACCGACGTCGTCGACATCATGTCGGCGGGCAAGCGCGTGGCGTTTCAGATCAAGATGGCGGGTCAGTATGCCGGCGGCCTGCCGGAGCTGAACGGCCATGAGGGCGCGAGCGCCGCGCTCTATGCAACTGGCTTCGCCGACGTCGAGAACGGCGCGGTGCGGAACGTAAGAGCGGTCACCGACCGCTACACGATGGAGCGCCGCATCCTGGCGGCCGCGAAGAAGGGCTGAACGCCGCGGCTTTCACCAAAACCGCTTCGCGCCGAGTTCGCTCAGCTTCTCGTCATTGCTGATGATCGCTAGGTCTTCGACGATCGCCTGCGCGGCGAGGATGCGATCCCACGGATCGCGATGCGCGCCGTCCAACTCGCCCGCGCGCCGGCCGTGCTCCAGCGTGATCGGTAGCGGCTCGAGGCCGTGCTCCGCCATCAGATTTTGAAGATCGCGCAGCAGCGCCTGGACTTTTGGCGCTTTGCCGATGTTGAACTTGTAGGCCATCTCGTACGCACTCGCGGCGCTGACGTACAATGTACTGGCGCGCGCCTTCATCGCCTTGCGCGCTTTCAGGGAGAGCTTTGTATCGTCGCTCGCCCACCAAATCAGCGTGTGCGTGTCGAGCAGGAATTTCACTTCTTGCGCGGCTTTCGCGGCGGCAGCAGCATCTCTTCCGGCAGAGGGTCGAAGAAGCGGTCGTCGATCTCGGCGACGCCTTTGAGCCAGCCCGGCGTGCGGTCGGGCAGCTTCACGTCATTCGCCGGCACGAGCTTCGCCACCGGCTTGTCGCCGCGATAGATCACGATTTCCTCGCCGGCCTCGGCCCTGGCGACGAGTTTCGAGAGGTTGGTCTTGGCGACGTGGATGGTGATTTTGTCGGCCATGCCGTTAAGTTAGCTAACCAGCTTAGCTAAGGCAAGCATTGGCGGGCGCTGCGCCACCCGCTATCTAGTTCTCATGTCGGCCCGCGAGACCCCCTCGGAACTGTTCAAGCGCGCGCTCTCGCAGTCGACGCGCGCGCTGGCCGGCGCCGACGAAGATCTCGAAATCGCCTTCGGCGCGGAGGGTCCGCGCGCCGCCCCCGGGCGCATCACGCTGCCGCACCCGCCGCGCGTGATCACCGAGCCCGAGGCGGAGAAGATTCGCGGCCAGGCTGACGCCATGGCGCTTCGGCTCGCTTATCACGACGAAGGCGCGCACCAGCGCCTGCGTCCGCAAGGCCCGGATGCGCGCGCGCTGTTCGACGCAGCGGAGGATATGCGCGTACAGGCGCTTGGCGCCAACGCCATGAAAGGCGTCTCCAGCAATCTCACCGCCGCCTTGACCGAGCAGTGCGAGCGCAAGGGCTTCGCCCGCATCCATGATCGCGCGGCCGCGCCGCTGGCGGACGCGCTGGCGATGATCGTGCGCGAGCGGCTGACGGGTCTGAAGCCGCCCGCCAACGCGCAGGCGATGGTGGCGCTGTGGCGTCCGCACATCGAAGCGCAAGCGGGCGCGGCGCTCGACAAGCTCTCCGGCCTCGAAGGCGATCAGCGCGAATTCGCGCGCGTCGCCCGCGATCTCATCACCGATCTGGGCTTCGGCGAAGAGCTGACCTCCGAACCCAGCGAAGACGAAACCCAAGAGAATGCGGAGAACGAAGCGCCGCCGCCGGAGAGCGAACCGCCGGAGGGGACTGAGCAGGACGAAGAACAAGAGGCGCCGGCCGATCTGCAATCGATCGACACCGAGATGGACCTCGATTCCGAGCGCACCACGACGGTCGATATCGACATCGATTCCGACGACCAGGACGAGAGCGAGCGTGACGAAGAGGGCGATCGCCCCATCCGTCCGAAGCAGCGCGACGTCTCCGATGATCCCAACGCGCACTACAAGGTGTTCACGCGCGCGCATGACGAAGAGATTTCGGCGGAAGAACTCTGCGACGCCGAGGAGCTGGCGCGTCTGCGCTCCTATCTCGATCAGCAGCTGAAGCCGCTGCAAAGCGTGGTCGGGCGCCTCGCAAATCGTTTGCAGCGCCGCTTGCTGGCGCAGCAGAACCGCGCCTGGTCGTTCGATCTGGAAGAAGGCATCCTCGACACCGCGCGCCTGACGCGCGTGATCATCGATCCGATGTCGGCGCTCTCGTTCAAGCAGGAAGAGGACATGCCGTTCAAGGACACGGTGGTCACGCTTTTGTTGGACAATTCCGGCTCGATGCGCGGACGCCCGATCATGGTGGCGGCGCTCTGCGCCGACATTCTCGCGCGCACGCTGGAACGCTGCGGCGTGAAAGTGGAAATCCTCGGCTTCACCACGCGCGCCTGGAAAGGTGGCCGCTCGAAAGAAGATTGGCTCGCGGCCGGGCGTCCGCCGCAACCGGGCCGGCTCAACGATCTTCGCCACGTCATCTATAAGAGCGCGGATGCGCCGTGGCGGCGCGCGCGGCGCAATCTCGGCCTGATGATGCGCGAAGGGCTGCTCAAGGAAAATATCGACGGCGAAGCCTTGATGTGGGCGCATGATCGTCTGATCGGCCGCAGCGAACAGCGCCGCATCATGATGGTCATTTCCGATGGCGCGCCGGTCGATGACAGCACGCTCTCCGCCAATCCGGGCAACTATCTGGAGCGGCATTTGCGTAGCGTGATCCATTGGATCGAGACGCGTTCGCCGGTCGAACTCATCGCCATCGGCATCGGCCATGACGTGACGCGCTATTATCGCCGCGCCGTCACCATCACCGACGCCGAACAGCTTGGCGGCGTGATGACGGAGAAGCTGGCCGAATTGTTCGACGAAGAAGCGCCGGCCGCGCCAGCGCGTCCGCAACGCCGCTCGCCCGCGCGAGCCGCGTAAGTGGCGCGATGGATGGCCAAATCGTCCTTCTCCCCTTGTGGGAGAAGGTGGTCGGAGTTCGCTGCAGCGAACGGAGACCGGATGAAGGGTGTGTGTGCGACCCTCGCTGACGAAGCGCTCTCTCCCCTCATCCGACTTCGCACTGCGTGCTCAGCCACCTTCTCCCACAAGGGGAGAAGGACGATCGGCACGGCGGTTCTCGCACTCGCACTCACAGCTTGCGGCCAAGCGGCCTCGCAACAGGTCGCGCCGCCCGATCCGGATCAATGGCGCAACATCACCGTCACGGAGACGCCGGTTGACCTTGGCGCAGCGAAGGTCGGCGCGCTGACGTTTCGCGGCGGCGTGCAGCTGCGCTCCACCGATTACGCCTTCGGCGGCCTTTCCGGCCTCGTCGTGCTCGACGATGGCCGCCTCATCGCCATTTCCGATAATGGCGATTGGCTCTCGGCGCGTATCGCGCTCAACGAAGCGGGCGATCTCGTCGGCATCACCGAACCGCGCATGGCGCTGATGCGCGGCGAGGACGGCCAGCCCTTCGCCGACAAGGAGGCCGGCGATTCCGAGGATGTGACGCAACTGCCGGATGGGCGCTTTGCCGTGTCGTTCGAGCAGGTGCAGCGCGTGCGCATCTACGACCTCAATCGCGATGGCCCGTTCGGCGCAGCGCAGCGCGCGCCCGCCTTGGCCGAAGCCCAGCTTTTGCCGCACAATGAAGGGCTGGAAGCGCTGACGACGGATCAATCCGGCGCGCTGATCGTCGGCGCCGAGCACGGCGATCAGCGCGGTCACATGATCTGGCGCGCGCCGCTTGACGCGCAATCGCCCGTGCCGCCGCTGGCGCGCTTCCGCATGCGCGCGGGCTATGGGCTCGCCGGATTCGCGCGCTTGCCGAACGGCGACATCCTGGCGCTGGAGCGCTTCTTCGCGCCGGTGGTCGGCATCCGCATCCGCCTGGAGCAACTCGATCACGGGGCGCTGGAGCAGGGGCGCGCCGAGGCGCGCGAGATCGCCTATTTCGGCCCGCCGCTTTCGATCGACAATTTCGAGGGCGTCAGCGCCGTTCGCCGGGCTGATGGCGGCGTGCGGCTCTATCTTATCTCCGACAACAATTTCAGCCGCCGCCAGCGCACGCTGCTCTATGCGTTCGACCTCGACCTCCCGGCGGCGGCGCACTGACGCTCTTGCCGCCGCTCGTCCGCGTGCTACACTTATCATATAAATAGAAAAGCGCGGGGAGACGATGATGCGGATGAGCCCGAAAGCTCTGATTTGCGCGCTGGCGTTCGGCTTCGCCTTGTCGCCGGCGCTCGGCGCTGCACAAAGCACGACGACGCCGCCGCAGACGCAGGCCATGCAGATCTATGGCAACACGCTGGCGCCGGGCTGGAACAATTGGAGCTGGGCCACGGTGCAGCTCAGCTTTCAGATCTCCGATCCCACGGAAACGCCGATCAAGGTGCAGGCCGGACCGTATCAGGCGCTCTACTTCCAGCACGCACCCTTCAACACGCACGGCTATACGACGTTCACCTTCTTCGTGCATGGCGGCGCGCATGGCGGTCAGCAATTGCAGGTGATCGCGCTCGACGCGGAAGGGCACGCCATTCCCAACACCGCCGCGCATATTACCGCCGTCGCCAACGACTGGACCGGCGCGAACGTGTCGCTGGCCGATCTGAACGCCGTCGATAAGGACGTCAGCGGATTCTGGATTCAGAACGCCACCGATCAGGACGCCAGCCGCTTCTATGTGAATTACGTCTCGCTCAACTGAAGGCGCGCGCGATAACGCGCGCCACACTTGCGTGCGCGGCGTTGCGCGTATCGCTGTCGCCCGCGTCTCCGCTGATATAGCTCGCAATCAGGATGGGTTTGCGCCCGGGCGGCCAGGCGATGGCGACGTCATTGTGCGCGCCATTGGCGCCCGTGCCGGTCTTGTCGCCCACGCGCCAGTCCGCCGGAAAGCCCGCGCGGAGGCGCTCTTTGCCAGTTTCGCACGCCACAAGCCAGCCGATCAGTTTTTCCCGCAGCGGCGGCGTCAGCGCATCGCCCAGCACATCAGGATGGCCCGGAATAGCCGGGGTGAGCGTGTCGAACGCCAGCAGGCGCTGCATCGTGCGCGCCATCGCTTCGGGCGTCGTCGTATCGCGTTGATCCCCTGGCGCGTTTTCATTGAGCGTCGGCTCGGTTCGGTCAAGGCGCGTCACGCCATCGCTTTGTTCGCGCAGAAAGCCGGTGAGGCCCTGCGGCCCGCCGACGATATCGAGCAGCAGGTTCGCGGCGGTGTTGTCGCTCAGCGTGATCGCCGCTTCGCACAATTGCTCCACGCTCATCACGCCCATGCGCCCGAGCGGCCCATCGGCGACATGCGCGCGCGTCACCGGCGCGTAGTCGAGCAAATCGCTTTCATTGAAGCGCACTTGGTCGCTGAGCTGGGGTCCGCCGTTCGCGACGCCGTGCAGCACGTCGGCGACAAGCAGCAGCTTGAACGTCGAACACATCGCGAAGCGCTCGTCGGCGCGATGCGTGATCCAATGGCCCGATCCGGTGTCAAGCGCGGCGACGCCCAGGCGCATGCCGTCGGTTTCGAGCGCCTGCAGCGTACGCGCGGCAAGGTCCGGCATAGCGTCGATGGTGCACGCCCCGAGCGCCGCCGCGCCCAAAAGCGTGACGCGACGCGTCAGCATCAATCCTTCGCCCGCTCCTGATAGGAGCCGTCTTCGGTGGAGATCACGACGCGCGTGCCGGCTTCGATGTGCGGCGGCACCATGGTCCGGACGCCGTTGGAGAGCTTCGCGGGCTTGTAGGACGAGGAGGCGGTTTGCCCCTTCACCACCGGTTCGGTCTCGACGATTTCCAGCGTCACCCGTGGCGGCAGTTCGATCGAGAGCGCGACGCCGTCATGCATGGTGAGGTCCACCATCATTTCCGGTTGCAGATAGGCGACGTCGTCGCCCACCATGTCGCGGGAGAGGTGCACCTGCTCGTACGTGTTGGGGTTCATGAACACGAGCCCCGCGTCGCCGTCGTCATAGAGGAAGCTGTGCTTCACCTCTTCGACAAACGCTTTTTCCAGCCCGTCGGTCGTCTTGTAGGTCTCGGTCGTCTTCACCCCATCGACGATGCGGCGCATGACGATGGTGGTGGTGGGCGTGCCCTTGCCGGGGCGGAACGTCTCGTGGCTCATCACCACGTAGAGCTTGCCGTCTTCAAGCTCGAGCACATTGCCTTTACGCACGTCGCTGGCGATGACTTTGACCACGTAAACCTCTCTGCTGCGCCCGTTCTCGGGCGCTCCGGCCTTCGGGAAGGAATGGAATTGGGCGCTCTCATAGCGGCGTTTGCGGCTGGAACCAAGCGCGGCTCGCTCCCCGCCCCCTCGCGGGGCGGGGCCGGGGGTGGGGGGCGTGCAGGATGCAGCACGTCTTTCGATATCGCGCTCAATTCTGATGGCCCCACACCCCCCG
>DASZSK010000080.1:0-3500 GCA_035548735.1 Caulobacterales bacterium
CGCTTCTATTCACGCCAGCCGGAGAGAGAATGCTTATGAAGTCACCCTTTGATCCCGATTGGGGCCCGGGCAACTACACCGATCACGCCGGCGCCTCGACGCTCAAGGAGCGCATCGAGAGCTATTGGCGCGAGCGCGGTCATAGCGTCGAAGTGCATCTGGTCGAAGCGCCGTTCACGCCTGCGGTGCGTTCGGCTCGGTTTGATGTTCGAAGCGAAATGATCAACGGTTTGCCGCGCGGCTGGAAAGCGCCAAACTGACCAAGCCGCCGCCGGCGTCTGGTTCGCTTGCTGGCGTGTCGGGTCTGTCATAAGACGACAGCGGGTTGAGCGGAGTCGCTCATGGCGGCGGGAGTGAGCGTTGGTCGGTCGGCCGCGCTGCGAGCAGCGGCGGTCGGCGTGGGTTACGCGCTTCTCGCCTATTTTTCCCTCGCCTACACGCGGTTCGGCGCTGAAGTCGAGTCCATCTGGATTTCCAATGCGCTGCTGGCGTGGGCTTTGCGCACGGCGCCCTTGCCTCAGTGGCCGATTTACGTCGCATTTGCTTCGCTTGGACACGTCTCGGCGCATCTGATTGTCGGCGACCGCCTCGATTTCACGCTGGCCTTCCTGCTCGCGGACATGACCGAAAGCGCGCTGTGCGCCTGGATGGTCACGCATCGTCCGAAGGGCGCGGAGGTGCTTTCGCGAGGCGGCGTCTTCTATTTCATCTTCGTCAGCGGCGTCGTTGCGCCGATGGCCTCCGCGGCAATCGCCTCTGGCGCCTCGGCGATCGTCGCCAGGGATATGGGCGGACGCGACTTCTTCACCTGGTACGCCGCCGACGCGCTGGGATTGCTGGTGTTTCAGCCCATCTTCATCGGCATGGGCGCGGGCCGCTGGCGTGGCTTCAAGGGCAAGCTCAGCAAGCTGGCGTTGGCGGTCGCCTTGGTGATTGTCGCCGCGCTGTCCGCCGTCGCGATGCCGCAAATTCCGCCGCTGCGTCTGCTTTCGATGCCGGTGTTCGTACTGGCTGCGCTTGATCTTGGCGTGGGCGGCGTCGAGGTGTGTCTGGTGGTGATGCTGCTGACGACTGTTCTCGCCACGCTCTACGGGCACGGTCCGAAACTCTGGCCGGGTTTGGACGAGCGAGAAACATTTCTCGCTCAGCAGAGCTATCTGGCGCTCTTGGCCGTGACGATGCTGCCGCTCGCCGTAATCCTGGAAGAGAAGCAGCGTCTGATGAAAACGCTCTCCGATTCCATGCACGAAACGCGTGAGGCCTGGGGCGCCATCGTCGGCGCCGAAGCACGCTATCGCCTCGTCGTCGACAACGTGTCCGAGACGGTGATGCGGGTCGCGCCATCGGGTCTGATCCTGTTCGCCTCACATGCCTGCGCCAAGCTGTTGCATGGCGAGCGCGAGTTCGAGGGGCGCAATCTGTTGGATTTTCTGCCTTCCGAGGATGCGGTCGCGCTTCGCGAGCGCTTCGCGCAGAGCGTCGAACAAGGCATGCTGAACATGGCGCAGCGCGCCACGTGGCGCTTTCACGGCGACGATGGCGCTTGGACCGCGATCGATGCGCGCTTCACGCTGGTTGCGCCCGGCGGCGTTGGGCATGAGGAGTTTGTCGTCGTTCTGCGCCGACCCGATTGAGGCCATCGGGAACGTAGGTTGGTTGAGCGCGGTTAAGGCGTAGGAATGTTGCTGAACGCGAGCAAAGTCGGCCGCGAGAGATCGTCACCGGTGCAGCGCTTGCGACGGAGGTGGTGGGCCCGGCAGGACTCGAACCTGCAACCAGACCGTTATGAGCGGCCGGCTCTAACCATTGAGCTACGGGCCCCCAATGGAGCGGTTCGCCTAGCATCCCCGCGCTGGCGCCGGAAGACGCCTTTCGGTGTTATCAGCAAGCGATGAGGCAAAGGGTCGGAAGCAAATCGTGAGCGCCCCCGCGGCGATGATTATGTCTTGAATTTCACTCGGTTGCCGCAAAGCCGCTCGCTCCATCGTGATACAAGCGGCTGCGAGGCTGCTTGGCAGGAGAAGTCCCCATGCGTTTCAATTTGGCCGCGGCGGCGCTGGCCGGGGCTGTCGCGCTTACGGCGTGCGAGACCACGGATTACGGCTATGGCGGCGGCGCGCCCCCGCATCAGACGCAGCTTTCGGCCTGCACACGCAACGCGCTGATCGGCGCGGGCGTCGGCGCGGTGTTGGGCGCGGCGACTGCGCCACGCGGCAATCGCGGCGAGAATGCCGCCATGGGCGCAGCCTTGGGCGGCCTTGGGACGTACGGCATCTGCAAGTATCTGAGCGCGCGCGAAGAACAACGCGTCGAAAACGCATATTATCAATCGCTGAGCGCCAACGCGCCGGTGCAGGATAGCTGGCAGTCGGATCAAGGCCAGCCGCGTTCATTGCAAGTGGGCGCGCCAAGCCCTGTCGCCAGCCCAGGCGGCGAGTGCAGAAGCGTGAGCGCGACCATCAGCGATCCGCAATACGGCCAGCAGGAGCTTCCGCCGGAGACGTTCTGCCGGGACGCTTCCGGACAATGGCGGCCCGCATAAACTAGCGGTTCATTTGCGCCATCAGCTCCTGCTTGCGCTGCATGAGCTGCTCGCCGAGGTCCTTGAGATCGACGCCCTGCTCGCGCGCTTGAGCGAACATGCCGCCGCGCATCTCTTCCTCATGCACGTGGTGCTTGATCATCTCCGACAGAACGTGAACTTTCGCGTCGTAGAATTCGTCGCCCGGCTCCGCAGCTTCGATCTCGGCGATCAGCTTCTTGGCGCCGTCGTGCTCAACATAAGCCTCATCCATGGTGTCGTCTTCGACGCCGTCTTCGCGGCAGGCGGGGTAGAAGATTTCTTCTTCGATTTGCGTGTGCACTTTGAGCGCCGTGCAAATCTTGTGCGCCAGTTTCAGCTTGCGATCGGCGCTGCGGGTCTTTTCGAACTGCGCGAACAAATCCTCGACCTCGCGGTGGTCCGCCTTGAGGAGCGCAATCGCGTCCTTGGCCGCGGCCTTCTTTGCGATTTTGGCGCGTTTGGCCTCGGTCAGCGGCGTCTCGGTAGCGGGCATGGGTCTCCTCCGGAATGCATAGCGGAAAACCACAAATGAGCGTGCGGGTTCCACGCGCCCTTGGCCCGCGCCTCGCCGCCCCCCAACCGCGAAGAGTCCGATTTCACACGCTGTATTGAACGCAATCCTGCGGTGCAAAGTGCTCGACGCGCGGCGATCCGCGTGCAAAAACCCGGGGCAAGTGAGGGGAGTACAATGCTGCACTGGGTTTGTGGGCGCCGCGCCTCCAAGCGCGGCCTTCTGGCGCTTTCAATCGTTTGCGTAATCGCGGGGTTTGCCGGCGTTTCGCCGGCTTACGCCGACCCGCCTCCGGTGGAAGCCTATGGACGGCTGCCAGCGGTTTCCGACGTGTCGATTTCGCCGGACGGTCATAAGATCGTCATGGCGCAATCGGATGCGACGGCGACCGCATTTCGCATCATCGACCTCGATACGCAGCAATCC
>DASZSK010000081.1:0-3550 GCA_035548735.1 Caulobacterales bacterium
CCGACTACTACAACCCAGCCATCCACGCCGCCGCCTTCGCGCTGCCGGAATGGATCAAGCGGCTCGTGCCCAAGGCGTGAGCGAAGCGGGACTTCCTTCACCTGAGGCGCGCGAGGCTGCGCTCTATGCGCGATTCCGCGAGCTCGGCATTGCGTGGAAGACGCACGAGCATGCGCCCGTTTTCACCGTGGAAGAAGCGGCCGCGCTTTATGCGCTGCAGCCGGGCGGGCATACGAAGAACCTGTTCCTTAAAGACAAGAAGGGCGGGCTTTGGCTGGTTGTGGCGCGCGACGATCTCGCCATCGACCTCAACGCCTTGTCGAAACAGCTGGGCGCGCCGCGCTTCTCGTTCGGATCGGCGGAACTGTTGATTGCCACGCTCGGCATAGCGCCGGGATCGGTGACGCCTTTCGCGCTGATAAATGACACGAAGCGCATCGTCACGCCGGTGCTTGATGAAGGAATGCTGGCGATCGAGCCGCTCAACTTTCATCCGCTGCGCAACGACCGCACGACAGCAGTGTCGCCCGCCGATCTTCTGAAATTCGTGCGCGCGGTGGCGAACGAACCGGCGATCGTGACGCTTCCGCTGCGCGCTTAACTGGCGATCCAATTCGGCACGTTCAGGCCGAAATGTTTCTGCAGCATCGCTTCGGTCTGTTCGAGCGCGCCTTCGGCCCAGTTCTGCCGCGGCGACCAGGTGTCGCCGACGACATAGAGCGAGCGGCCCTTGAGCGGCTGGAGCATGGCAGCCGATGCCGCCAGCGGATCGGCGCCTGCATTCCACGCGGCGAGGCCGCCGCCATACGGATCGATATTCCAATCCTGGAACGCGGCGGCCACGGGTGCCGGCGCGGGCACCGCGAAGGTGGCGCTTGCCTGCTTGTGGAGTTCCTGGGCCAGTGCGCTGTTCGCGTCGAGCCAGGACAGACCGGACGCGCCGGGCTTGGCGGGGCCTGCGAGCGCACGAAGCGCCGCCGCATCCTTGCTCTCGCTCATGGTTTCGAGAAGGCCGAAGCCCGCGGTGGCTTCGCTTGCCAGACGCTGTTCCTCCGCCCCCAGCGCTACGAATTGGCGCGCCGACGCATCGGTGAGCGAACGGCCGCCGTGGATGCCGAGATCCTTCCACCACGGCGCGCTGTAGAGCAGGAATGCCTTGCACGTGGCGACCTGCGAAACGCTGCCGAGGGCATGCGCGAATGGCTTGGAGCCGCGCGCGCGGAAATCGGGAATCGCCTCGATGGCGGGGCGCGGCATCGCCAGGATCACCGTCTTGGCGGCGAGCTGCGAGCGATTGCCGCTTGCATCTTCGAAGGCGAGCTTGAACGTGCCGCCCTTGCCTTCGGGCACGGTGAGGCTGACCAGGCGTTCGCCACGCGAAATGATGTCGCCGAATGGCGTGAGCTTTTCGGCGATGGCACGCGGCAGAGATTCGAAGCCGCCCGCGATGGTGAAGAACGGGCCTTCGGAATCGGCATCGCGCAGGACGGAATCGAACAGCGCGAGCGCGTTGCCTTCGAGCGTGGCGTCATCGAGGCGTGCGGTATCGCGCAGGTAATCGCGTTCGCCCGGCGACAGGGCATCGGCGAGCAGCGCACCGGCAGTCCACGCGGAGAGCGGCTTGCCCTTCACGCTCAGCGACAGCCGCTTGGCGTGCCACTGCGCCGGTGAGAGGCCGGCTGTTTCCGGCACAATGGCGGCGAGCGCCTTGCGCAAGGACCAGGTGGAGAGATTCTGATGCTCGGCCGTCATCTCGTAGGGCAGCGCGTCAACGCCCGCTCCGGCATGTGCAATGGGAATGTTCCGCCCTTTGAGGTTGAGCCGATCCTGCGGCAGGTCGAGCGGTGTGGGGCGGATCACCAGATCGAGCGCGCGGGCGAGCCCCGCCACATGACGGTGAGAATTGAGGAAGCGCGAGGCCCCCGCGTCACCAATCAGGCCGGGCGCCTGCGGGAAGGCGATGGAGCGCAGGCGTCCGCCAATCCGATCGCTCATCTCGAACAGGCGCAGCGACTGGTTGGGTTTTGAGGTGGCGAGCCGCAGCGCCGCATAGACACCGGAAAGGCCCCCGCCCACGATGGCGATGTCGACGTCGCTGGCGGCGAAGGCCGCACGCGTCATCAGCGGCAAGGTCGCGGCGGCGGCCGCTCCCGTCAAAAGGGCGTTTCGGCGTGTGATGGTCATGGTGTCCTCCCCTGGTCCGGCTCGGTGTGGCGGGACTTGGGACGAGCCTAGAGGTCTTTTGTGGCCGCATTTGGGGAGACGGCGTATAAAAATGACCTTTGTGACGGAATTCGCGCGCTGCCGGATCGGCCAGCGGGCCCAAGGAGTTAGGTTTTCATGGCATTGATCGGTCCCAGCGGACGGCCCGTAACCAGCACTGCTGCGAGCAGCGGAGGCACGGCTGCGGCCGCACCCGGCTCGGCTGCGCCTTCCGCCTACATCAAGGACAGCAGCATCGAAACCTTCGCCGCCGACGTGATCGACGCGTCGCGCGAGGTGCCGGTGATCGTGGATTTCTGGGCGCCGTGGTGCGGCCCGTGCAAGCAGCTTGGGCCGATGCTCGAAAGGCTGGTCAACGAGGCCAAGGGCGCTGTGCGCCTGGTCAAGGTAAACATCGACGAGAACCAGGAGATCGCCCGCCAATTGCGCATCCAGTCGATCCCGACCGTATACGCCTTCAAGAACGGTCAGCCGGTGGACGGTTTCATGGGCGCGGTGCCGGAATCCCAACTGCGCGCCTTCATCCAGCAATTGACGGGCGGACATGCCGGTCACGATCACGCCGAGGAAGTTCTGGCGGCGGCGGAAGAAGCCGTCGCCGCGGGCGACGTGAACATGGCCGCGCAGGCCTATGCCCATGTGTTGCAGGACGAGCCGGGACATCCCAAGGCGGTAGCAGGGCTCGCGCGCTGCTATCTGAAGACAGGCGATGTGGAACGCGCGAAGAACACCTTGCAACTTGTGCGGCCGGACGGCGCGGCCGACGAAGCCATCCGTGCGGTGGAAGCCGAATTGAAACTGCGCGAACAGGCAGCCGATACGGGCGATCTGGACGCGTTCAAGAAGAAGCTCGAAGCCGATCCGAACGACCATCAGGCCCGTTACGATCTGGCGCTGGCGCTCGATGCAAAAGGCGACCGCGAAGGCGCGATGAACGAATTGCTCGACATCGTGAAGCGCGACCGCAAATGGAACGACGATGCGGCACGCAAACATCTGGTGACGTTGTTCGAGGCGCTGGGGCCTGCCGACCCGCTGACGCTGGCGGCGCGGCGTAAGCTTTCCTCCATCCTGTTTTCGTGATGCCGCGCCATTATCATTCGATCGAAGAACTGCCGCGGACCTTGCCGGTGTTTCCGCTGACGGGCGTGCTGCTTCTGCCGCGCGGACAGTTGCCGCTCAACATCTTCGAGCCGCGTTATCTGGCGATGTTCGATACGGCGTTGGCGGGGCCGCGACTGATCGGGATGATTCAGCCGACGGAGCATGAAAACACTTCGGCAAAGCCGCCGCTTTCGGCGGTGGGATGTGTGGGCCGCATCACCGC
>DASZSK010000082.1:0-17805 GCA_035548735.1 Caulobacterales bacterium
CGAAGGCAAGATCAGGCAATTCGGCGCTTCCGTCGAAACCACCGAGCAGGCGCTCTATTGCCTCGGCGTCGAGGGGCTGGCTTCGCTGCAGGTGATCTTCAACATCCTGCGCCAGCCGATGAACATCCGTGTGCTGCCCGATGCGAAAGCCAAGGGCGTCTCCATCATCGTGCGGCTGCCGCTGGCGAGCGGGCTTTTAACCGGCAAGCTCGACGCCGATCAGCATTTCGCCGCGAACGACCATCGCAATTACAATCGCGACGGCGAAGCCTTCTATGTCGGCGAAACCTTCAACGGCCTGCCGCTGGCCAAAGGTGTCGAGCTTTCAAAACGCGTCGCCCCGCTCTTGCCGCCCGGGCTCAGCATGACGCAATTCGCGCTGCGTTGGTGCCTCGACCACGAGGCGGTGACGACCATCATCCCCGGCGCGAGTTCGCCGGAACAGGCGCGCGCCAACGCCGCCGTTTCCGATCTGCCGCCGCTCGAACGCGCCATGCATGCGCGCTTGCGCGCGTTCTACGCCGCCGATGTCGCCCCGCACATCCGCGGCGGCGTGTAGCGCGGACGCCAGTGGACAAGCGGCCTCTCCTATTCTTCTCTAGTGGCGTAGGGACGCTAGGGAGGGAGTTCATGAAACAGAGAATTATCGCCGGCGCCGTGCTGCTTGCGGCCGTCGGCGGCTGGGCCTCGGCTCAAACCATCAATCATCCGGTGCAGGCGCCTGGGCCGAACGTGAACATCACGCGCGCGGATCCGGTTCAGGTGCTGTCACAGCGCGTCGAGCAATTGCAGGCCCGCGTGCAAACCCTCGAAAATCAGGTTCAAACATTGCAGAGTGAAAACGCCGCGCAAGGCAGCGCGATCGTCTCGCTCGCCGGCTGGCGCGCGACAGCGACCAACTCGATCAGCGACGTGACGCACGCCGAAGCGGCGCTGGAACAACGCTTCGCGACGCACAGGCACACCGCGGACTATCCGGGGATCGTCTATGAAACCCGGCAATTCGTCACCGAATCCCACGTCAATGGCGATGAAAAGGCGCAGGGCACTTTCATTTCCCATTGGGGCCCGCCGCTGGGGCACGTGACGAGTCCGCCCGTTCCAGCGACGCCCTGATCGCTCGAACGCACGCGAACAGACCAGCGCCCCTCTCTTTCCGGGAGGGGCGCTTTGCTTTTGAAGACTGCGCCGTGACCCACGTCACGGCGCGCGCAGGAACATGGCCTAGCCTAAGGCGTTCCAGCCGTCGTTACGGCCCTTTGGCGTTTTCGCGCCGGTTCCCGCCAACAGCAAACTTCCAGGAGACGAGCATGAGTGAACATCCGCCTCATGGCGCCCACACGATCCACGCCAAGCCCAAAGGCGGCGGCGGCATGAAATGGCTACTGGGCGCGGCGGTCGCCGCGGTGCTCGTGGGCGGCGGCTATTATGCGTGGACGCATCGCGCGCCGGATCAGCCCGCGACGGACATCGCGCAGAACGAACCAGCGCCAGCGGATTTCTCGTCCGACACGACCAACGTCGCGCCCGAAAGCGCGGCCAACGAAACGCCAACGCCGGCCGCGCCCGATGAAAGTGCGCCCTTGGCAGCGCCTGCCGAAACTCAGGCGCCTGCGCCGCAACACGCGCATCGCCGCGCAACGCCGGTGCGCACAGCCGCCGTCGTGCCTGAAGAAACCATCGGCGTCACGCCGGTGAGCGCGACGACCACCGACAGCGAAGAAGTCATCATTCACGGCGCGCGCCGCCCTGTGTGGGTGCGCACGCCGAGCGCGCGCCGCCTCGCCGAATATTATCCCGATCGCGCGCTGGAGCGCGGCCGCGAGGGCGAAGCCTCCGTGCATTGCACGATCCAGGACAATGGCGCGCTCGATTGCGTGCCGATTTCAGAAACGCCCGCGCATTCGGGCTTCGGCACGGCCGCGCTTCGCGTTGCGCGCACATTCCGTCATGCGCCGCAACTCGCTGACGGCAGCAGCGCGGCCGGTTCGCCTGTCAATCTGCACGTCGTCTTCCGGATGGCCGACGACCGCCGCAGCTGAGTTTACTCGACGATCCCGCGCTTCCACTCCGCGTCGCGGCGTGGTTGCGCGAGATAGTCCTGCGAACGCATCTCCATGAGGCGTGAGGCAGTTCGCTCGAACTCGAAGCTCTGATCGCCCTGAGGATAGAGCGCGGCGGGCTCGGCGTCGGCGGAGGCGACGAGTTTGGTCTTTGCCTCGTAGAGCGCGTCGATCAGGATGCGGAAGCGCGCCGCTTCTTCGCGCATCGCGGGGCTCAGCTTCGGGATGTGTTCAAGCAGGATGGTGTGAAAGCGCTCGGCAAGTTCGAGATAGTCCGCCGCACCGAGCGGGCGCGCGCAAAGTTCGTCGAAGCTCAGCCGCGCGACGCCCGCGGCCTGGCGCTCGACGCGAAGTGAGCGCCCCTGCACGTCCAGCGTAACGTGATGCGGTTGCGCGCCCAGCGTCAGCCGCTCCCAGGCGCGCTGCATGGCCTCGTCCGCGGCCGGCCCGAGCGGCGTGTAGTAGACCGGCGCGGCCATCAGCCGTTCGAGGCGATAGTCGCGCGGGCCGGCGAGTTCGACCGGCTCCAGCCGCTGTTTGATCATCGCGATGAAGGGCACGAAGAGCTGACGATTGAGCCCGTTCTTGTAGAGATCGTCCGGCGGACGGTTTGACGTCGCGACGATCACCACGCCCTGCTCGAACAGGCGCTCGAACAGCCGCCCGAGGATCATGGCGTCGGCGATGTCGGTGACCTGCATCTCGTCGAAGCAAAGGAGCCGCGCCTCGCCGGCGACTTCCTTCGCCGTCAGCGCAATGAGTTCATCCTGCGCCAGATTGCGGGCGCGCGCTTCGCGCATGAACGCATGCCGCGCCAGCATGAATTCGTGGAAGTGGACCCGCTCCTTCTCGCGCACTGGCGCGGCTTCGAAAAAGAGATCCATCAGCATGGACTTGCCGCGTCCGACCGGGCCCCAGAGATAAAGACCGCGGGGCGCCGGGCGCCGGCCAAACCAGGCATTGGGCGACCAGCGCGTGAGCGCCTCAGCCAGCCCATCCAGCCGCTCGGCGGCATGCTCTTGCTGCGCGTCGGCGGTCAGCGCGCCCGCGGCTACGCGCTCCCGGTACGCGGCCAGAACAGAACTCATGAGGGGCTGGTATCAGGTTTCGGGTCCGGAATCCGAACGGACGCGCTGACGCACGTCTACGTCGTCGCCGAAGGCCGCGCGCCAGCGGTCGCCGCTGCGCCAGAACATCGCCGGCAGACGCATGTCGGCGCCGTTTTCGGCCACCACGGCGCGCAGCGCCCGGTGCCGCGGGCCGTTGCCGCCCGGCTTGAGCGACAGCACCCGGACCTCGAAACCGTCCTGGCGAAGCTCGTTCATCGCCTGCCGCATGTAGAGGCTGCACTGAGCGCAATCGGGTGCGGTGGCCAGATACACCACCGGTCCGCCTCGGCCGGGCGCGCGCCAGTCGGCCGTCGCCAGCGTCGCCTCCAGGCGATCCGTACCCGCCTGCAGATAGACCGGCGAGGCGTCCAGGGCCGAGGCCAAGCCGAACAGGCTGAGGCACGCGGCCACGCCAGCGGCCGCAGCCGAACTCGCCAACGCGCTCAACATGCGCGGCCTTGTGATTTGAGGTGGAAACCGGATCATTTCCGCGTCCCGCTGCACCCGCGAGCAAGCCGAGATTTGTTATAGAATGCAAGCACCTTTGCCCGATTTAACGCGCCGTGCTTGTTTTTCCGTCGGACAGGAATCGATGGAACACGCAAACGCCCGCGCCGCGATCAATTCGGTGACACAATCTTTCCAGAAGCACATCGTCGACGTGCTGATCGAAGAGCGCGCGCCGCATCTTTCCAACAGCAGCGCTTGGCCCGCGCTTCGTCCGCTCCTGTACACAATACTCAACTACGACAAGGCCGTGCGCATGGCGGACGCGATCGCCCCCATGGGCGGCGTGGAAGCGCTCGAACACATCGCGCAGCTTCTCAGCGTGCGGCTTGACCTCGCCGGCGCCGACCGCATCCCGGAGAGCGGTCCATTCCTGCTGCTCGCCAATCATCCAACTGGAATCACAGACGGCATCGCGGTTTATGACGCGATCAAGCGGAAACGGCCGGATGCGATGTTTTACGCAAACTCCGACGCGCTCCGGGTTTGTCCGCGCTTCGTCGACAATCTCATCCCCGTGGAATGGGTGCTCGCCAAGCGCACGCGCGAGCGCACGCGGCTGACGCTGAAGATGACGGACGAAGCCGTGTCAGAGGGGCGGCCTATCGTCATCTTCCCGGCCGGCCGTTTGGCGCGGAAGCGCGGCGACCTTGTCCTGGATCCGGAATGGATGGCGAGCGCGGCGAGCCTCGCGCGCAAACACAAGCTGCCCGTGCTGCCTTGCCATGTCGGGGGACCGTACGCGTTCTGGTTCCACACGTTCGGTGCGGTCTCGAAGGAGCTGCGTGACATGACGCTGTTCCACGAGCTGCTGAACAAGCAGGGCAAAACCTACCGCCTGACCTTCGGTCCGCTGATCCCGCCGGAGCACGCGATGGGCGACGCCCCGACGGTCGTGCGGCGGATGAAATATTACGTTGAGCGCGTGCTGCCGACCGCGCCGGATGCGCCGTTCGACCCGAACGGACCAGAATGTGAATGGCGCGACCCGCCAAGCGGGCCGTGACCAGCGAACCAGCCCATACTTTGACGCTGGGCTGAAATGCTGGTATCGGTGTCCAGATGGGTCAAATGAAGAAAATCACCGTCGAAGTCCCGGTGGAGACGCTGGAAGCCGCCATGCGTGACGGCGGCAGCTTGGCCGATACGGTGCGCGAAGCGCTGAAGGAGTTGGCGCACAAGCGCGCCTATCAACGCTTGCTTGCCCTTCAGGGCAAAGTGAAGGTGGACATCGATCTGGAAGAGCTGCGCAAAGACAAAAACGAAGAATGATCGCCTGCGATTCAAGCTCGCTGGTGGCCTTTCTGGAGGGCGGCAACGGCGCCGATGTGCAAGCTATCGTCGCCGCAATCAAGGACGGCGTCCTTGTCCTCCCGCCGCCAGTTCTGACTGAAGTCCTGTCCAACCCGCGCACCAAGGCAAATGTAAGCGCCGCCCTCGCTTCGCTGCCGCTGCTTGACATCCAGCCTGGCTTCTGGCGGCGCGCGGCGGATGCGCGCGCGACGCTGATCGGCAAGAAGCTGAAGGCGCGGCTCGCCGACGCCTTGATCGCGCAAAGCTGCATCGACGCCGATGTTGCGCTGATCACGTGCGACCGCGACTTCCGCCACTTCGCCACGCATTGCGGGCTGAAGCTCGCTTAGACTTTGCGCTCCACCATGGTCTTCTTGATCTCGGCGATCGCTTTCGCCGGATTGAGCCCTTTCGGGCAGACCTGGGCGCAATTCATGATGGTGTGGCAGCGATAGAGCTTAAACGGATCTTCGAGCGCATCGAGCCGTTCGCCCTGGTTTTCGTCACGGCTGTCGGCGATCCAGCGATACGCCTGCAAGAGCGCTGCGGGCCCGTAGAACCGGTCGCTGTTCCACCAATAAGACGGACACGCCGTCGAGCAGCTGGCGCAGAGGATGCACTCATAGAGGCCGTCGAGCTTGGCGCGTTCTTCCGGGCTCTGCCGCCATTCCTGCTGCGGCTCCGGCGTATTGGTCTGCAGCCACGGTTCGATCGCAGCATATTGCGCGATGAAGTTGGAGAGATCGGGCACCAGATCCTTGATCACCGGCTGATGCGGCAGCGGCGAGATGGTGACCGTCCCGGCGGGCAATTCGTCCATGCCTTTGGTGCAAGCGAGCGTGTTGCGTCCGGAAATGTTCATCGCGCACGAGCCGCACACGCCTTCGCGGCAGGAGCGGCGGAAGGTCAGCGTCGAGTCGGTGTGGTTCTTGATCGCGATCAGCGCGTCGAGGACCATGGGCCCGCAACTGTCGAGATCGAGTTCGTAGATATCCCAGCGCGGATTCTCGCCGCTGTCGGGATCGTATCGGTAGACCTTGAACTCGCGCACCCGTTTGGCGCCTTTGGGCGCCTTGTGGCGCTTGCCGGCTTTGACCTGGGAATTCTTCGGGAGCGTGAGTTCGACCATGGAATGGTCCTTTGGCGGGGGTTGCGGCCCCCGTCAAGGCGACGACTTGGCCTCCATCAATTCCAGCCGATTGCCGAACGGATCATCCACATAGAGCCGATGATAGCCCTCCAGCGGCTCATCCTCTCGCGGGGGAAAGCCGGCCTGACGGAGACGCGCGGCGAGCGCGGCCAGATCCTCGACCAGAAAGGCCGGATGCGCCTTGCGTGCGGGCCGAAAATCGGTCTCAACGCCCAGATGAACTTTGAGCGGGCCGCGCTCGAACCAGCAGCCGCCGCGTTCGGCGAGATGCTCGGGCTTCGCCTTCTCCGGAACGCCCAGAAGCCCCTCGTAAAAGGCGCGCGCCTGGGGCTCGCCGCCTGGCGGCATGGCCAATTGCACATGCTCCAGCCCGACGACGCGCATCGCGCTACTCGGCCGGCTCGGCGCCGCCGCCGCGGCCATACCAATCGATCCGGCGCGTTGCGATCATGGTCGCGGCGATGACGACGAAGGCGACCACCGAACCCGCGAGCAGCGCGAAATCTTCAAGCGTCATCAGCACGTACATGGCGGCGTAGAGAAGCGCCAAGCCGACCAGCGCGCGCAAGCCCACGGCGCGCGATTTGAACGTCTCGCCGGCGTAATAGCCGAGCAGCGCCACAGTCGCGATCGCGGCGATCAAAAAGGCGGCGGTGAAGCCAATGATTTCGGTCATGGAAAGCAGCAACAGATAGAATACGCACTGCGCCAAGCCGACGAGAACGTATTGCGCCGGGTGCGCCTTCTTCCCGCTGACGGCTTCGAAGATGAGCGTCGCCAGAAAGACGATGCCGATGAACATGATGCCGTAGCGCACGGCGCGTACGACGCCTTGATAGATGTCGTCGGCGCCGACAAAGCTCACCGCCATGTCGCGCGCGGCCGTCTGTGCGAGGTTGACGTTTGCGAGATCGGCGGTCTTCTCGATGCCGCGGGCTAGGAACGGCACGCGCCATGTTGCAACGAAGCCCTGCTGCGTCGGATTGAGCGCTTCCGTGGTCTGGAAATAGCCATCGGCCTTGGCGTCGCGACGATCGCCGCGAATGGTCGCCGTCGTGTCTTGCGCAAACGCCGCGAGCGCGAAGCGCTGCGCGCCGCCGAGCACAAGCCGCGTCTGCACGCTGAACGGGCGCGGCCCATTGGCAAGCGGGGCGGGCGCGGCGAAGACCTGTAATCCGCCGGTCGCGCTCACGGTGGTCGCCGCATAGTCGCGGCTGTTTGGGCCGGCGACCTCAACCGCCGTGCCGAGATCGGACATCGGTTCGAGCATGGCCGTCGAGCCGTCGCCGAAACGCAGTTCGGCCGCGTCGCGGATAGCGCGGCTGTCGTGCACGAACATGACGACGCGCGCGTCCTTCCAGCTCAGCTGCACGCCCTGCTCGACGCCCTGCGCTGCTGCGGCCGGATCGAAATTGGCGGTGAAGGCGGTGCTCGCCGTATAGCCCGCGGCGCGGTAGATGCCGCGCCGGCGCGGCGAAACATGCAGATCGGAGATCGCCGTGCCGGTTTGCGCGAACACGATGTAATTGCCGCGCACGACGCGCCGCTGTGGCCGACCCTGATCATCGTTGACCTCGACGACGCGCTGATAGGGCGCCAGCAGCATCGGCCCGCCGACGACCTGCATGCCGCCCGAGGAATCGCCGAGTTCGGTGATGACTTGATTGGCGCGGCCCTGCCGGTCGCCGACGATGCCGTTCACCATCAACAGCGGGACGCCCATCACCAGCACGAGCAGGCAGACGAGCAAGAGTTTCAAGCCCATCGAGCCGCGCGGGATGAGGCCCGCGAGCGGATTTTGCGCCACGCTGTCCTCCCCCTCGTGTACGCGTCTTTTTCAACCTCTAAGCGCGGACGCTTTTGTTGTCACCGGCAATCAGGGCTGCAAATCGACGGAGACGGAGTTTTCCGGCGGCGTCCACGAATTGGGCTCGGCCGGCGGCGCGGGCCTCGCTTGCCAGGCGATGAAGAACGCCGCGGCGCCGGCTACGGCGCAGGCCATCGACCAGATGAAGATCGCCCAATCGTAATTGGCGGCCACGTCAGCCGCTGCGCCAGCCAGGCGCGCTTGCCGGCGCGCTGCGACGTTCTTGTGGAAGTCGTCCTCCGCCATGCTCAGCTGATCGGCGCGAAACAGCGGATCCTTGCCTTCAAGCACGGTGCGGCGGAAGCGATTGAGTTCCGCCTCGTCCATCTCGGCGTCGTGTTCAGCGATGTAAGCACGCCGCCGTTCAACCGCGCGCTGGCGGCGACCTTCGACCAGAACGTAACCCGCCAGAAAAGCGAACGGCAGCGCAAAGCCCCAGGGCGCAGCGCTCGGCATCCAGGGCGCGATCAGAAGGCCCAGCGAACCGACGATGAGGCCGCTCAGCACAAGGAATTCCGTCAGCGACTGGGCGCGATCGCCGAACGCCGCGCGCAGGCGTTTGCGGCGCGCGCCCATCTCCGCAATCATGGCTGGGAAGAAACTCACCGTCTCGGAATAGCCCAGCTGCGCCTGTGTCGCAAAGGCCGCGATGCGGCTCGCTTTCACATTCCCGTTCGCGCCATGCGGTCGATCAAAGCGCCGGCGCGCGGCGGGGCGCAAAAGCTCTCCACTCTTTTGCCGAAAGCGCTATGGTCGCGGCCCGCGGGAGGACCGGAATGAAATCGTTTCGTCGCATTCTGCTGATCGGCCTGGGCGCGATTGTCGGCCTGCTCGTCATCGCCGTCGTCGGACTTATCTTGTTCTTCCCGAAAGACGCCGCGCTGGCGGAGGCGACGCGCCGCATCGACGCAGCCACCGGGCGGCATCTCGTCGTGCGCGGCCCCGTCAATCTTTCCTTCTTTCCGACGCTTGGCTTCTCCGCCGAACAGGCCAGCCTCTCCAATCCGCAGGGCTTCGGCGACACGCCGTTCCTAAGCGCCGACAAGATCGTGTTCGCCGTGGCGGTGCTGCCGCTTTTGCACGGCGACATCCAGGTGAAGCGCCTGGTGCTCGACAAGGCCGAACTCAACCTCGTCGCCAAAGCCGATGGCAGCGCCAACTGGACCTTCCCGACGGAGCAGACGGCGCCGCAGCAGCAGAACACGATCGAGGACCTGCATCTCGACGACATGCGCCTGACGCATGGGCGCATCAGTTTTCAGGGCGGCGACAACCAGCCGCCGTCGGTGCTGGACAATGTCGACGCCAACTTGGCGCTGCGTTCGCTCGATCAGCCGGCGCAAATGCACGCCGAACTCGATTATCGCGGCGAGCGCGTGAAGATCGACGGCGAACTTGGGTTGCCGCGCGCGGTGCTTGAACAGCGGCAGACGCCGATCAGCGCGACTGTGGCGTCGGCGCCGCTCAATGCAAGCCTCAATGGCGCCTTCAATGTACGCTCCGGCGTGATCGGCGGCCAATTGCAGGCCAGCGGGCAGAGCTTGCGCCGGCTGATGAGCTGGATCGGTTCGCCGATGGGCGCCGGCGGCGGCTTCGGCGCTTTCCAGCTCAACGCCACGATGGTGCATGACGACAAGAAGACGACGCTGCATCAAAGCACGATCAAGCTCGACGCCATCGAGGCGCGCGGCGATCTCGATCTCGTCACCGACGCGCAAGGACGCATGAGCGTGACCGGCGCGCTTTCCGCGCCGCAGATTGACCTCAATCCCTATTTGCCGGCGCCCGCCCAAGGCGCAGCGCAAGGCGGCCCGGGCGGCGTCAATGCGTCGACGGCCTGGAGCAACGATCCGCTCGATCTTTCCGGCCTCAAGGCGATGGACGCCAATCTCGTTTTGCAGGTCGGCGCGCTCAAATTTCAGCGCATGACGTTCCAGAACGTGGCGATGAACCTCGGTGTCGCGCGTGGCGTCGCCGATGCGCGGCTTACGCGCATCGCGCTTTATGGCGGCTCGGGAACGGCGCGTCTTATCGCCGACGGCGCGGCGGTGACGCCGCGCATCGGCGTGCAGCTCAACGCGCAAAATGTGCAGGCGCTGCCGCTTCTGACGGACGCGATCGGCTTCGACCGCATCCAAGGGCGCGGCCAAGTGACGGCCTCGTTCACCGGCTCCGGCCGTTCGCAGGCGGCGCTGATGCGCACCCTCGGCGGCACAGCGTCGTTCACCTTCAATGACGGCGCCTGGCGCGGCGTGAACCTCGCGCAGGTGGCGCGCACCATCCAGGCGGCGCTGACCGGTCAGCAAGCCGCCCAGGGCGGCGCCACGGATTTTGCCGAGATGGGCGCGCATTTCACGCTGGCGAACGGCGTCGCCGCCACGCAGGACCTGCACCTGCTCAACCCATTCGTGCGCCTCGACGGCACAGGCGTCGTGGATATCGGCAATCAAGCGCTCGACATGCGCCTCGCGCCGCGCGCCGTGCGCTCCGCACAAGGCCAGGGCGGCGACGCCGCGTTGCAGGGCTTGGGCATCCCCTTCCGTGTGCACGGACCCTGGAGCCATGTGAGTTTTGCGCCCGATCTCGGCAACAGCCTGCAGAACCAGCTCCGCGACCGCGCGCGCGGCATCTTGGGCACGCAGCAGAACAATCCGCTGGCGGGTCTGTTCGGCGGCGGTCAGAACGCGACCGCGACCACCACAACGACGACGACGACCACCACTACCACCACAACGACGCAACAGCCCGCGCAACAACAGCAACAGCAGCGCACGCCGGAACAGCAAGCGCGCGACGCCCTCGGCAACCTGCTTGGGCATCACAATTAGGAGCCGCTGCTTAACCGCGGCCGGCGAGCAGCAAGGTGGCGAGGTCGTCGTAGCGCGGCGCGCCGGTCACCGGCATGACGGCGGCGTGATCGGAAAGCGCCTTCATGCGCTCGATCTCCGCATCGGTGGAGGCGCGCACGGCGTCCATCGAGGCGATGCTCTGATCGAGCTCGCTTTCGATGCCGCGGAGTTCGCCTTCGGTCAGCGCGGGTGCGCCATGCGGAAAGCCGTAGTCGCCCGGATCGCGCTGGTGCGACGGCAGATCGTGCGCGACGCTCGTGCCAACGAGGCCGTCAACGCCGCCCGGCGTCAGCCAGACGGCGCCCGCGATCATGGCAAGGACGCCGGTGAAGCCTGAACTGAGGACGGTTCCGCGCACTTTTCGCGCGCTTCGGCCCGGCTTGGATCGTTTCGCCTTGGCCATGCCGCCTCCGCACGTTCGAGCGACTCACTCGACCCGAGTCTCCACGGCGATGGCAAACAATTGCTGAAGGAACTCGTGTTTCGGTGGCGAAAGATCAGTACACGCGCTTCTTCGGCGGGATCGGCTCGACCTCGTTGGTCATCGTGTAGGAATGGACCGGCCGGAAATCGATCGTGGTCTTGCCCGTGCTCATGTCGAGCCAGGCGAGCGTGTGCTTCATCCAGTTCTGATCGTCGCGCTCGGGGAAATCCTCGCGCGCATGCGCGCCCCGGCTTTCCGTGCGGTTGGCGGCCCCATTCACGGTCACGGCCGCCTGGGCGATCAGATTGTCGAACTCCAGCGTCTCGACCAGATCGGTGTTCCAGATGAGCGAGCGGTCGCTGACGCCGATATCCTTCGCATCGCCCCACACTTGGGCGATGCGCTCGACGCCTTCCTGCAGCACCGGCCCGGTGCGATAGACGGCGCAGGTTTCCTGCATAGCGCGTTGCATGCGCTCGCGCAGCGAGGCCGTCGAGGCGTCGCCTTTGGCGTAGCGCAAGCGGTCGAAGCGCGCGAGATGCGCTTCGCCGGCGTTCCTCGACAATTCGGGCTGCGAGGCGTTGGCTTCGAGCTTATCGCCGCAACGCAGGCCCGCGGCGCGCCCGAACACGACGAGGTCGCAGAGCGAGTTGGAACCCAAACGGTTGGCGCCGTGCACTGACACGCAGGCGGCTTCGCCGACGGCCATGAGCCCCGGCACGACCGAATCGGGATCGCCGTTCACCTTGGTCAGCACTTCGCCGTGATAGTTCGTGGGGATGCCACCCATATTGTAGTGCACCGTCGGCAGCACCGGGATCGGCTGCTTGGTGACGTCGACCCCGGCGAAAATCTTGGCGCTCTCGGAAATGCCGGGCAGACGCTCGTGCAGGATTTTCGGATCAAGGTGATCCAGATGCAGGAAGATATGATCCTTCTTCGGGCCGACGCCGCGGCCCTCGCGAATCTCGATCGTCATGGCGCGCGAGACCATGTCGCGGGGCGCGAGATCCTTCACGGTCGGCGCGTAGCGCTCCATGAAGCGCTCGCCGTTTGAATTGGTGAGGTAGCCGCCCTCGCCGCGCGCACCCTCGGTGATGAGGCAGCCCGCGCCATAAATGCCGGTCGGGTGGAATTGCACGAATTCCATGTCCTGCAACGGCAATCCGGCGCGCAGCACCATGGCGTTGCCGTCGCCCGTGCAGGTGTGCGCCGACGTGCAGGAGAAATAAGCGCGGCCATAGCCGCCGGTGGCGAGGATGACGGTCTGCGCGCGGAAGCGGTGCAGCGTGCCGTCTTCCAGCCGCCACGCCGTCACGCCGCGGCACACGCCATTGTCCATGATGAGATCGAGCGCGAAGCACTCGATGAAGAATTCGACGTCGTGCCGCAGCGACTGGCCGTACATCGTGTGCAGCATGGCGTGGCCGGTGCGGTCGGCCGCTGCGCAGGTGCGCTGAATGGGCGCTTCGCCGTAATTCCGGGTCATGCCGCCAAAGGCGCGCTGATAGATTTTGCCTTCGTCCGTACGCGAGAACGGAACGCCCCAGTGCTCGAGTTCGTACACGGCGGCCGGCGCGTTGCGGCAGAGATATTCAATGGCGTCCTGGTCGCCCAGCCAGTCCGACCCCTTGACGGTGTCGTACATGTGCCAGCGCCAATCGTCCTCGCCCATATTGCCGAGCGATGCGGAGATGCCGCCCTGCGCCGCGACCGTGTGCGAGCGCGTCGGGAAGACCTTGCTGACGCAGGCTGTTCGGAGCCCCGCCTGGGCGCAGCCGAGCGCGGCCCGGAGGCCGGACCCGCCGGCGCCCACCACCACCACATCGTAGGTATGATCGTTCCAGGCGTAAGCGGCCAAAGCCTTCAGTCTCCGGAGAAGTTCACATGCAGGACGGCGTAGATCGCCGCCGCCGCGAGGGCGATGCACAGAAGGAAGTTCACCGCCAGAAGCAGCGTCTTGCCCAGGGGTTTGTGGATGTAGTCTTCCACGATCACCTGCATGCCCAGGCACATATGGTAGAGGCTCGCCGCCAGCAAAAGGATGATTCCGACAGCGTTGACAGGATCATTCACGAAATCGAGGGCCGAGACAAAGCTCGGGTCATGCATTTCGAGCGCGGCCGTGATGACGAACCATGGCCCGAGGATGATGAGCGCGATCGAGGAGACGCGCTCGCCGATGAAATGCCCAGTGCCGCCATGGCCCGAGCCGTGGCCTTTCACCCGCCCAAGCGGCGTGCGCATGCTAGAGGCGCTGTCTTTGGCCATGGGCTAGCGTCCGAAGCTCAGGAACGCCCACAAACCTATGGGCGCAGCGATGGCGAACAGAATGGCGAACCACGCGCTGGCGTCGGCGTCGACCGGCTTTAAGCCGCGGGCGGTGTCGAACACCAAATGCCGCACGCCTTGCGCGAAATGGTAGGCGAGCGAAGCAACCAGCAGATAGAGCCCGACTTGGCCCACCCAGCTGGTCAGCAGCAGATTGATCGGCGCGTAGGCTTCAGGCCCCGAAGCAATGGCGATCAGCCACACCGTCATGAGGATCGCCGCGAGGTAAAGGCCGACGCCGGTCACGCGGTGCAGGATCGAGGCGGCCATGGTGATGTGCCAGCGCCAGATCGATAGGTGCGGACTGACGGGTCTCTGTACCGGACGAGCGGCGCCGGGCATGGGCCAAGCCTCTTGGGAATCCACCGCGAATGCGGCGCGGCGGACATTAGGCCCCGCGCCCCTCAAGTCAATCGACCGCGCCGCCGCGCCGAGCTAGAACCCACAAGGCTCGAAGGGGGACTTACGATGCGTCTGATCGCCGCCATGCTGCTGGCCTTCGCACTCATTCCGGCGCCGCTCGCACGGGCGGAGAACCAAGCCTTGACGCAAGCCATCGCTGCATACGAACGGCTGGATCGCGAGGCCGATCCGATCACCGCGGGTTTCGACGGCGACCGCGAAGCGTTGCACCGACTGCCCGACGCATCGCGCCAGAGCGAACTGACGCGCCGCACTGCGCTGGTCGCGCTGCGCAGCCAAGTCCAGGCAATCGATGTGCGCAGCCTGACGGACGACGAAAGCGTCAATCGCGCGATTCTTATCCGGCTCTTGGACAATAACGTCGGCAGCATCGATTTCGATCGCGGCCGCATGCCGTTCGGCAATGACGACGGCTTCTTCTCGCTCGGCGATTATCTCGCCCGCACGACCCCGATCCAATCCGCGGACGACGCGGATGCGTGGCTCGCGCGGCTCGAAGCGCTTCCGCTCTGGTACGAGCAAAACGTCGCCAATATGCGGCGCGGCGTGTCCACGCACTTCACGCAGCCGCGCATCGTCAACGAACGAGTGCTGGCGATCGTTCGCGCGCAAAACGACACGCTGCCAACGGCCTTGATGCTGCCGTTCGCGCAGATGCCCAATTCCATCCCGGCGGCGACCCAGGAGAGCTATCGCACGCGGGCGCGCGCGCTGATCAATGACCGCATCATGCCGGCGCATCGCGCCTTCGTGCATTTCTTCGAAACTGAATATATGCCGGCTTCGCGCCGCAGCCTCGCCATCCGTTCGACCCCCAACGGCGCGGCCTATTATCGTTATCTCATTGGCTATCACACCACGACCGACCTGACGCCGGATCAGATCCATGCGCTCGGCGAACAGGAAGTCGCGCGCATTCGCGCCGAAATGGATCAGGTGATCGCCGAGACCGGCTTCCACGGCACGTTCGCGGAATTCCTGGCGATGCTGCACAGCGATCCGCGCTTCTACGTGACGACGCCGGAAGCTTTGCTCGAAAAATCCTCCGAAATCGCCAAACGCGCCGACGATCAATTGCCGCATCTGTTCGCGACGCTGCCGCGTCTGCCGTACGGGGTGCGGCCGGTGCCGGCGGATGTGGCCGAAGGCTACACGACCGCGCGCTATTGGCCGGGCAGCCCGGCGCTTGGCCAAGCCGGCGGGCTGATGATCAACACCACGCATCTGGATCAACGCCCGCTCTATGAACTGCCGGCGCTCATCCTGCACGAAGGCGTGCCGGGCCATCACCTGCAGATCGCGCTCGCGCAGGAGCAAGGCGATCTCCCCTATTTCCGCCGCAACGCCTCGTTCACGGCGTTCGTCGAGGGCTGGGGGCTCTATGCGGAATCGCTCGGCGACGACATGGGCATGTACCGCACGCCGTACGAACATTTCGGCCGCCTCTCGATGGAGATGTGGCGCGCCTGCCGGCTGGTCGCCGACACCGGCATCCATTGGCTCGGCTGGGACATCGAACACGCGCGCAAATGCTTCACCGACAATACCGCGCTTGCGCCGCACAACATCCAGACGGAGCTGGAGCGCTACATTTCCGATCCCGGCCAGGCGTTGGCGTACAAGGTGGGCGAATTGCGCTTCCAGGCGCTGCGGCGCGAAGCGTCGCAAACGCTGGGCGCGCGCTTCGACATTCGCCGCTTCCATGACGAAGCGCTGAGCGCCGGCGCCATCCCCATGGACGTGCTGGAAGCGCGCATGCATGCGTGGATCGCCGCGCAGCAAACCGCAGCGCACTAGGGGCAAGCCGATGATGATCAGCCTCAACACGGTCGCGCGCATCGCCAAGCTGGTCGCGTTGCTTGGATTTTTCCTGCCATGGGTGCTCGTCTCCTGCTCGGGAAACGAAATCGCGCATGGCAGCGGCTTCGACATGATGACCGGCCACCTTCAACCCAATCCGCAATTGGTGCAGAACGACCAGAGCGCGACGGCGGATAAGACCTCGCCCGAAATCTTCACGATCCTGGCCTTTGCGCTCATCGTCGTCGGTTTGCTCGGAAGCTTTGCGCTCCGCGCGCGCGCCGCCTCGGCGCTGATGGTCGCGACCGCGGTGTTGGCGATCGCCGCGAGTTTCTACAGTTTCGAGCACATGCACGAGGCGCTTATTCACGCCGCCAATCGCAGTGCGGGGCGCGCCAATCATGGCGAGGCGGATGCATTCGCCCCGCAAGTCGGCAGCGCCGTGGCCGGCGTCATTCGGATCGAGAAGCAGGACGGCTTCTGGGTCACGGTCGGCGCGCTCGCCGCGGCGGCGTGTCTGGCGCTCGTTGCGCTCGCCCTGCCCGCACCGACGCCGCCGCCGATTCAGCCGAGAATGGACTAGCGGCGCTTTGGGATCGCGGCCCAGTAATCGAAGTCGAGGATGACGCTGGGATCGTACTCTCCGGCGCCATTCTTGTCTGGAAACTCTGCGCACGACTTGTTCTTCGTCGCCACCAAGCGCAAGCGCAGCGCGCCTGCGCGGCCAAGATCGGCTTTGTCCAGCACTTCCGACCACGCATAGACCGTGTCGCCTGCAAATAGCGGCGCGACATGGCGACCCGCATTGATCCCCAGCATCATCGCCGCGTTGGCGAGGCCGTTGAAGGCGAGCGCGCGCGCGATGGAAATCGTCACGCCGCCATAGATCAGCCGTTTGCCAAAGCGCGAAGAAGCCTGCGCCAGCGCATCGAAATGCACCTTCGCCGTGTTCTGATAGAGGCGCGTGGCGAGTTGGTGCTCAGCCTCCTCCACGGTCATGCCATCGACGTGATCGATTCTCTCGCCCACCGCGTAATCTTCGAACGCATACGGACTGCCCGCCAGCTCCCAATCATAGCGCGAGAAATCGAGCCTATCTGTGAGCCAAAGCTTCTTGGCGTCCACCGCGGGCGCGAGCGCCGGCGTCGCTTCCTGCGGCGCAGGCGCGCTGGCGTCGCGCTTGTTGACCATCACCCAGCGCACATATTCAAGCGCCGTGTGCCCATGCTGGTTCACGCCGCGCGTGCGTACGGTGACGACGCCGGTCTTGCCGTTGGAGTTTTGTTTCAATCCGATGACATCGGAGACCGAAGCCAGCGTGTCGCCGGGATAGACCGGCTCGTAAAACACGCCTTCGGCGTAGCCGAGATTGGCGACCGCGTTGAGCGAGATGTCCGGCACGGTTTTGCCGAAGACGATGTGAAAGACGAGCAGCGGATCGAACGGCGCCGTCGGCAGACCCGACGTCCGGGCGAATTCGTCCGATGAACAAAGCGCGTAGCGGCTGCCGGTCAGCGCGATATTGAGCTTGGCGTCGGCGGGCGAAAGCGTGCGCGGCGTGGCGTGGCGGATGGTTTCGCCGAGGCGGAAATCCTCGAAAAAGCGGCCGGGATTGGATTTGGTCATGGCTGCGGTCTCATCTGCCCTCGCTGGCTCGACCGGTCAAATGCAACAAGGACGCGGACTCGCCCTCGCTGCCGGGAAGTGTTAACCAAGGGCGCACTCTAGGGGGAGGCTGCAATGGCGGACGCAGAAGGCGGCGGTGGCGGCGGCGGTTGGCTCAGCAAGTACGGCATACCGGGCATTCTGGCCTCGGTCGTCGTGTTCGCATTCCAGCAGCAACAACAAACATTCGATCGGCTGCAGGCCAATGTGCAAAGCGGCTATCAATTCTATTCGAGCAACCGCACGCAGCTGCAATCGTCGGAAGACGCCGATCGCGAACTGGCTCTGTTGAAGATTGTCGGCCGTGCGTTTCCGAACATCTAT
>DASZSK010000083.1:0-25185 GCA_035548735.1 Caulobacterales bacterium
GTGTAATGCTCCATCCGCTTCAGCGAATAGTCCGTGCGCGGCGCATCGAACAGCGCAAGCGGACGCGCGCCATCGAGCCGTTCAAGGCGAAGCCCGTCCACCACTGCGTCGCCGACCTGCGCGAGCCGCGGGCTTGGAAAATGTCGCGCGAATTCTTCCGCCGGCACGCTCTCGAACGCATTGGCGCCGACAGCGTCGAGCACGAATGAGTACGGAATTTCCGTCTCGCTGACGCGCACGCTGAGTTCTGCCTTGTAGTCCTCCACGAGCAGCGCGAGCTGCTCGATCAGATAGGCGCGGAAAAATGACGGTTGCGTGATGGTGACGGCGTATTCGCCGGGCCAGGTGAGCTGCCCGTAGGCCCGCGCGACGCGTGGCGGCGCAGCGTTCGATTGATAGGTGACGCGCAATTCGGGGTAACGGAACTTGGCCCGCTCTTCCGAACTGGGGGGCGTCCCCTGCTCGGCGAAGCGCCGCAGCGCCGCGACCAGCGCGGAGACGGCCTCCGCATGCATGCGTTCGAGCGCATCGACGGCTTCTGCGGGCGTTCGGATCTCAGGCATCGCGCGGAGGAAAGCGCCCGCGCCGCGCCGTCGTCAAGAGACGCGGGGGATCGGGTCCACGATGCGCGAGCGGCGGTAGACGACATGGCTCATCTGGAACGCGCCGTTGAACACGAAGTTGAGCCGCGGCGTGTAATTATAGTGCGTCTCAGCAACGATCAGGCTTGAGTTCGGCTGCAACATGGAAGACGAGAGACTGACACTGTTCGACGGACACGTGCCGAACCCATTGTGTTGCTCGTGCCACTGGGTGTGAGCCGTCCCCGAGGAATCGATCGATATACTGGTGATGCAAGCGGACATGCTGCTGCTGCTGTCCGGGTACATGAGGATGTCGAGCGCGGACCATAGTCCATTCAGCTCGGTGTTGCTGACTTCGGTGTCGCGCGAAACGACATCCGCCAGCGACGAGGCCGCGTTCTGCACGCGCTGATCCACATCGAGCGCATCGATCAGCTCAACGGCCCCGAACAACAGGAACACCATCATCGGCGCGATCAAAGCAAATTCGACAGCGGCGAGACCGCGGGTCTCGCGTGCGAAGCGTCGGAGGCGTGCGGTGAAACGCATCAGCTATAAGGCTCGCTGCGGAACATCATGGTCGAGACGAGAATCCGCTGACCGTTGGCGGCGTTGCCGAAGATCCCTTGAAACAGCGGCGTGATGACCTGCCAGCGATAATAGGCGCGCACCACCACCACGTTGGACGGCGAGCCCGGGCTGTAGCCGAAATTGCCGGTCTGCAATTGCCCGTCGACAACTGGCGCGGCTGCGGCGCCGTCTGCGTCGACGAACGACGCGAAGGAATCCACGTCGATATAGAGGTTCCCGTCGCAATTCACCGGCAACAGCGCCGAGAAATTGGTGCAGAGCTGACTCTGAATCTGGCCGTACGTCTGATTGCTTAGCTGCGCTTCGCCGGTGCGGATGGTGCGGGCCGTCTCCGCGACAGCGTGGTTGAGGCTCGTCTGCGCGAAACCGATCATGCAGATTTCCGCGAGACCGAAGGTCAGCAGGAAGAACGGCAGCGCCAGCATGCCGAACTCGAGCATGGCCGCGCCCTGCTCGGCGCGCCAGAACCGCGCCAGCGCGTTCCCCATTTTCCCGGGACGCATCAACATCCTGCCTCCAAGGAGGCCAGTTAAAGCAAAGAAGCCTTGAGAACCCGTCAAACGAAGGAGTTAACGGCGCGCTTAGTGGCTTTGCGGCTGCTGCACGCGACCGTTCACCTGGTCGGTCGTGGCCGAGAAGGTGCTCGCGGCTTCGCCGATGTCGGCGCGCGGACGGCACAGCGGCGTGCATTCGAGACGGGCCGATTCAACACCGCGCGTCACCATGACGACGCCGGTTTCGTCCGGAGAAACCGTGACGCGTCCGGAATAAAGCGTGTGTCCGCCGGCGCCGACGATCACCAGATTGGTCGAACCATAAGAACGGCCGGTCACGAACAGCAGGCGGTCGTTCTGCACCGAGACGCCGGCGATCGCCGGATTGCCGACCGCAATGCCTTCGGCCGGTGCGGCGAGATGGATGGGAAACGCCTGGTCGAGCGAGATATTGATGCCCTCCGGCCGCGGCGCCGGCGCATACGCAACGCCGCGCAGACCATCCGAGCCATCCGCATGCGCGACACTCATGCTCGCAACCAGAACAATGAAGGCGGCCGCAAACCAAGCGCTCAAGCCCGCTGCGCGATTCAACCATTTCTCCGCGTGCATGCGCGCTCCAATCGACACTTCTTCTTATAGGTTGCTACGCATGAAATGGTTGCCGCTTCGCAAACGCCACGCCTTCCGCGCGATAACGACGGGATGCGCACAATGTTTCGCCGCAACAATGTATGCATTATAATGCAAGCATTCGCGGGCGCGTTGTTGCATAAACAATCACGCAAGCATCGTTGATTTCTGTTTACGACGATTTGCCCAGTTCATGCCGCAATTTAAACTCGGCCTTAATTGTGGCGGGCTAAGTTCCACATGCTTGGTTTGGGTCGTCGGGTGCGGCGCCTCTTCCGGGCTGGTGATAAGCACTCGACACAATGGGAGTCTCCAATGCTGCAACGTTTTTTCAAGAATGAAGATGGCGCCACCGCGATCGAATACGGCCTGATCGCCGCCCTCATCGGCGTCGTCATCATCACCGCTGTGACGAACCTCGGCACGGGCCTCGACGCCACGTTCCAATCGATCGCCGACCAACTCGGCGGCTGATCTCAGCTAAGGCGCCGTCCGCCGCGCGGCGGCGGACGGTTGCGCCCTTTCATTCCCCTACTCCGAACGCCGCCCTTTCGAGGGCGGCGTTTTTGTTTGCGCCGGCGCCCGCCGAGCGCCGCGCCGGTTCATCATTTCTTCAAGGGCGTGAGGGCAAAGTTACGCATGCTCGAAGCCTTGCCGCTGGCGATCTTCATCGCATTCCTCGTCGGCGCCGCATGCTCCGATGTCGCCACGATGACCATCCCCAATTGGCTCTCGCTCGCGCTTGCAGCGCTGTTTCCGCTCAGCGCGCTTGCCACAGGGATCCCGGCGGCGACCGTCGGGCTGCATCTCGCTTTCGGTTTTGCGGTGCTCGCTGTCGGCTTTCTGCTTTTTCAATTCGGCTTCATGGGCGGAGGCGACGCCAAACTGATCGCCGCGGCGTCGGTATGGACCGGACTTGGCGCGTTCCTGCCGTTTCTCGTTTGGACCATGATCGCCGGCGGCGTGATGGCCGCCATGCTGCTCGCCGCACGCTTCCAATTGAAGCCGAATGACGCGCGCCCCGCCTTCGTAAACCGGTTGTTAAAGCCGCGCGGCGGCGTGCCCTACGGCGTTGCGATCATGGCCGGCGGCGTTGCGGCGCTTGGCGCGCTTCCGTTCGCCGCCGCGCCGTTAACCCTGCCTTAGCTCGGCGCATGGTTGGGTGCGATTTGAAGTTTGTTAAGAGTCGACGCGGGGAGTCTCGAGTATGTCAGCGCGACAGCTGATCGTTTTAGGCGTCGCCTTCCTGGCAGCCATCGCCGCGCTCTTCTTGATCAAGGGCATGGGCGCGCGCCCTTCTCCGCATCAGGCGGAGGCCGCCGCGATCGCCGGCGAGCAAGTGCTCGTCGCGCTGCACGACATTCCTCAAGGCGCGGCTTTGACCTCCGCCGATTTCGGTCCGCGCCTGTTCCCGCAGGCGTCGGTCAATTCGCAGTTCGTCTCCGCTACCCAGCAGGCTGATCTCGTCGGCGCCGTAACGCGCCGTCCGTTCATCCAAGGCGAGCCGATCGTGCGGGGCTCGGTGGTGCAAGCCAATACGCGCGGCTTCATGGCCGCGCAGCTTGAGCCTGGCTATCGGGCAATCGCCGTGAAGATCGAATCCAAGACGGCGGCCGGCGATTTCATTCAGCCGAACGACCATGTCGACGTGATCATGACGGCGCGCGACACCTCACACAACGACGGCGACGCCCGCGAGCAAGTGCGCAGCGAAGTGATCCTGCAGGACGTGCGCGTTCTGGCCATCGGCGAGAAGGTGCAGACGCAGACCACGGGCGAAGCGCCGGAGCAGGCCGAAGGCGACACCGCCGTTCTCGAATTGACGGCGGACGATGCGCGCATCCTCGCTCAGGCCGACGAGATGGGCGACATCACTCTGGCGCTGCGCGGCGTGGAGAGCGAGCCTCCCGGGCTGCGCCCCCCTTCGGCGGCGCGCGGCATCCCTGAAGTCAGCGAAAATTCCGGCGGCGGGGTGCGCATTCACGCCTTCGGCGTCGTCTCGAATGGAGGCGGCTCGTGAGTGTCGGCAAGCCCTTGCGGGCCTCTTTCGCCGCGGCCTTGTCCGCGGCGGTCGCGTTTTCTCCGTGCTTCGCGGCGGCGCAGGTTGAGCCGGCAAGCGCAACCGGCGGCATGCGGATCAATCATGGCGGCTCGGGCCCCAATTCCGCGTCGCTGGTTCTGCCGTTCGGCAAGGCCGCGATCGTCGATCTGCCGGCGGATGCGCGCGACGTGCTCGTCTCAAATCCGCAAATCGCCGACGCCATGGTGCGCACCGCGCGACGCGCCTACATTGTTGGCCGCGCGCTCGGCACCACCAATATCTTCTTCTTCGACGCTGCCGGGCGCCAAGTCGCGAATGTCGAAGTGCGTGTCGAGCCGGATGTCGCCGCGCTCAACGAATTCATTCAGCGCCACGCGCCAGACGCGAACGTTCACGCCGAAGCCGTCAACGCCTCGGTGGTGCTGTCAGGAACAGCGCGCAGCGCGGCGGAATCCGACCGCGCCTATCAGCTCGCGCTCACCTTTCTCGGCATCGGCGGCGGCACGGGCTCCGGCGACGGGCACTTTTCCGGCGGCCCGCAAGCGCCAGGCACGCAACAGCCGGGCGGCAACGCCCCGCGCGTCATCAACCTGATCCAGGTCGAAGGCAGCGAGCAGGTGCTGGTGCGCGTGCGCGTTGTCGAGATGAGCCGCACTTTGGTGCGCCAGCTCGGCATCAACCTGAACTATCAGGAGCTGGTCAATCAGCTGCTGCCGGATGACGCGTTCGTCAACGTGCTCACCCAGAACGGCTACTCGATCAACGGCGCGGCGTTGGGCGGCTTTTCCGCTTCCGGCGGCGTGGCGGAAAACATCCTCGTCCCGCATGGCCTCACCTACCCGGGATCGAATGTGATCAGCCCGGATCAGGCGACCTCGACCGCCGGCGTCCAGGGCTATCAGTTCGATCCAAGCACGGGCAAAGTGACGTACGGCCCCGCCGACGTGCAATCGACGCGCAGGACCGACGCCGCCGTGCAAGCGTTCGAGCGGGTCGGCCTGTTGCGGGTGCTGGCGGAGCCGAACCTGACCGCAGTCTCCGGCGAATCCGCGCGCTTCCTCGCGGGCGGCGAGTTTCCGGTGCCGGTGAAGAGCGACCAAGGCGAGATCTCGGTCGAGTTCAAACCCTTCGGCGTGGGCCTCTCCTTCACGCCCGTGGTGCTCTCCGGCGGCCGCATCTCGCTCAAGCTGTCGACCGAAGTGAGCGAGCTCACCTCGGACGGCGCCGTGAACACGGGCGATACGCCGGTGCGCAACGCAGACGGCACGACGACGGTCATTCATGGCATCACCATCCCTGCGCTGCAGGTGCGGCGCGCGGAAACGACGCTGGAAATGCCTTCGGGCGGCTCGCTGGTGCTCGCGGGCCTCATTCAGGAACGCACGCGACACGCGCTGGAAGGCGTGCCGGGCGTGATGGACACGCCGGTGATCGGCTCGCTGTTCCGCTCACGCGACTTCCTGAACAATCAAACCGAACTCGTCATCATCGTGACGCCCTATCTGGTGCATCCCGCCAACCCCAACGACATGCACACGCCGGCCGACGGCTTCATGGATGCGACCGAGGCGCAAAGCCTGCTCAGCGGCCGCTTAAACGCCATGTATCGCGGGCCGGACGAAACCGGTGATGAACGCAGGCTGCAGGGGCCCAACGGCCACGTGATGCCATGAGGAAATCATGAACGCGCGCCTCTCTCTTCTTCTTGCCAGTGTCGCCACGCTTGGCGCTTGCGCCACGGCGAAGCCGCCGCCAGGCCCGCCAATCGCTTCTGCAGCGGATCGTCACCACATCGATGTGGAACAGACGGGCGCTCGGCTCGACATCCCCGTCGCCAAGGACGACGTGGCGCTGTCCGACCAATCGCGGGGCGATCTCGATGGGTTCGCTTCCGCCTACCTTCGCGC
The DNA here is from genome assembly GCA_035548735.1 of Caulobacterales bacterium. Taxonomy (GTDB): domain Bacteria; phylum Pseudomonadota; class Alphaproteobacteria; order Caulobacterales; family Aquidulcibacteraceae; genus Vitreimonas. The sequence continues at coordinate 6,251 of DASZSK010000083.1, forward strand.
GGGACACGGCGCCATGATCCTGAGCACCCCCTCAGGCGGCGACAACGGCGACGCCGCGGCGCTGGTGGCCCAGCAAACGCGGCTCGCGCTGATCGATCGCGGCGTGCCTTATGCAGCGATCGCAGGCTCCACATACGACGCTTCCGGGCAAAGCGGCGCGCCGATCGTACTGCGCTTCACCAATTACGAGGCGCATGCGCCGAATTGCACACCGCTCTATGAGCAAGACCTGGCGCATCAGAGCAACAATCAGCCGTGGGCGAGCTTCGGCTGCGCGACGCAGGCGAACCTCGCCGCGATGATCGAAGATCCGCACGACCTGCTCGCGCCGCGCACGGAGGATCCGCGCGACGGCGGCCGGCGCGAAACCGTGTTCACGGCCTATCGCGCAGGCCAGCCGACGGGCGCACAGCGCACCGACGACGAGCGTGCGGCCATCAGCAATGCGGTGCAGTGAGGGCGAAGACGTATGAACCAGCCCAAACCCCAAAACGATTGGAGCCTTGGCGCTGACGACGACGAATTCGTGCTCGAAGAGGACGAAACGTTCGGCGTCGGTCATCTCGAAGGCGAAGAGCTTCCGCCCTTCGACGAAGGCGAGGACGATGTCAGCGACCTGAACCTGACGACGCAAACGGATGATCCGTTCGGGTTGGGCGCCCCCATGCCCGCAGCCGCCCCCGCGATCGATGCGGGCCGTGTCGTCACCGACCAGCCGGTGCCGCGCATCACCATACATGCGTGCTGCGATCGGGCGGATGTATCCGATCTCATCGCCGGTGTTGCGGCGGATCGCCGTCTGGCCCGCGCCGACATCACGGTCGAGCCGGGCGGCGTCGAGGCGGCCATTCAGCGTTTCGCCACGCAAGCCAGCCCGAACCTGCTCATCCTCGACTCGATGATGCCGGGCGCGGCCTTGCTGCGCAGCCTGGATCGCTTGGCCGACGTGATGGAGGAAGGCTGCAAGGTCGTCATCCTCGGCGCGGTCAACGACATCGCCCTCTTCCGCGAGCTGATGGCGCGCGGCGTGAGCGAGTACATCGTGCCGCCCATCGCGCCGACGGATCTCATTCACACGATCTGCAATCTCTATGTGAATCCGGACAAGCCGTTCGCGGGCCGGCTGATCGCCGTGATCGGCGCGCGCGGCGGCGTCGGCGCCTCCACGATCGCCCATAACTTGGCCTGGTCAATCGCCGAGCGCCAGGAATCGGGCGCGACGCTGCTGGACCTCGACCTCTCGTTCGGCACGGCGGCGCTGGATTTCAACCAGGACCCGGCGCAGGACATTTCCGATGCGCTGACGGCGCCTGAGCGCGCCGACGACGTGTTCCTCGAGCGCATCACCATCAAGCACACGCAGCGCCTGCAAATGCTGACGGCGCCGGCGAAGCTCGAGCAGGAATTCGAACTCGATCCCACCGCCTACGAGACGGTGATCCAGCGGGTGCGCAAGGCGAGCCCGTACATCGTGCTGGACCTGCCGCACGTCTGGACCTCTTGGATCAAGCAGACGCTTTACTCCGCCGACGACGTGCTCATCGTGGCCGCGCCCGATCTCGCAAGCTTGCGGAACACGAAAAATATTCTCGACCTGATGAAGGCCACGCGTCCTTACGATTCCGCGCCGTCCGTCGTGCTCAACATGACGGGCGTGCCCAAGCGGCCGGAAATTCCGTTCAAGGAATTCTCCGACGCTTTGGGCCAAGAGCCGGTGGCGTCGTTCGCCTTCGATCCGGCTCTGTTCGGCATGGCCGCCAATAACGGCCAGATGATCGGCGAAGTTCAGCCGTTGGCGAAGCAAGCCGTGGCCATCGATCTGCTCGCCGCGTCGCTTACCGGTCGCAAACCGCCCGAAGTGAAGAAGTCGACGCTCGCGTCCAAAATCCCGTTCCTGAAGCGCTAGAAGCGAGAGGCTGATGTCAGGGATGTTCGGCAAGCGCAGCCTTGGTGATGCGTCGCAGCCAGCGGCGCCCAAACCGGCCGCGGCGCCTCCTGCAGCACGCGTCGCCGCGGTCACCGCGCCGAAGCCCAAACCTGCGGCCCCGCCGGCGCAGGCCGCGCGCCAGCCTGCGCCCGAGCCGCAGGATCACAGCGAATATCGCTCCGAGGCGTATTACCGAGTCAAATCGACGATCTTCAACGCGCTGATCGAAACCATCGATTTGACACAGCTGGCGCAGTTGGATTCCGAAAGCGCGCGCGACGAAATTCGCGACATCGTCGCCGAGATCATTTCGATCAAGAACGTCGTGATGTCGATCGCCGAGCAGGAAGCGCTGCTTGACGACATCTGCAACGACGTTCTGGGCTATGGACCGCTTGAGCCTCTGCTCGCGCGTGACGACATCGCCGACGTCATGGTGAACGGGGCCAACGCCGTATTCATCGAAGTCTCCGGCAAAGTGCAGAAGACCGGCATCCGCTTCCGCGACAACGGCCAGCTGATGAACATCTGCCAGCGTATCGTCAGCCAGGTCGGTCGGCGCGTCGATGAAAGCTCGCCGATCTGCGACGCGCGTCTGCCTGACGGTTCGCGCGTCAACGTGATCGTGCCGCCGCTGGCGATCGACGGCCCCACGCTCACCATCCGGAAGTTCAAGAAGGACAAGCTCACCCTCAACAATCTGGTTGAGTACGGCTCGATCTCCCCCGCTGGCGCGCGCATTTTGCAGATTATCGGCGCCTGCCGCTGCAACACGCTGATCTCCGGCGGCACGGGCTCCGGCAAGACCACGCTTTTGAACACGCTGACGGCGTTTATCGATCCGACCGAACGCATCGTCACCTGCGAAGACGCCGCGGAACTGCAATTGCAGCAGCCGCACGTCGTGCGCTTGGAAACGCGCCCGCCGAACCTCGAAGGTTCGGGGCAAGTGACCATGCGCGACCTCGTCAAGAACTGTCTGCGGATGCGCCCGGACCGGATCATCGTCGGCGAAGTGCGCGGCAGCGAGTCGTTCGACTTGCTGCAGGCCATGAACACTGGTCACGACGGTTCGATGGGCACGCTGCACGCGAACACGCCGCGCGAGGCCCTCTCCCGTCTTGAATCGATGATCACGATGGGTGGCTTCTCGCTGCCGCCGAAGACGATCCGCGAGATCATCGTCGCCGCCGTCGACATCGTCGTGCAGGCCGCGCGTCTCCGCGACGGCTCGCGGAAGATCACACAGATCACCGAAGTGATGGGGCTCGAAGGCGAGACCATCATCACCCAGGATCTGCTCTTGTACGAAATTCAAGGCGAGGATCAGAACGGCCGCATCATCGGCCGTCACCGCGCCACGGGCGTCGGGCGTCCCCGCTTCTGGGAGCGTGCGCGCTATTTCGGCCTCGAACGCGAACTCGCCACCGCTCTGGACGAAGCGGAGAACAGCTGATGGACCCCGCCGTCATCGGCGCCGTGCTTGCGTTCGTCGCGATTGGCGGCGTGGGCTACGCGTTCATGGCGCCCGGCCAATCAGCGAAAGCGCAAAAGCGGGTCAAGGCGGTGGCGGGCGTGAAGCCCGATCGGCGCAAGGCGCAAGCGGAAATGCAGGCGCTGAAGCGCCGGCAATCGACGCAGGAAGCGCTGAAGGAGCTTACGCTCAACGAAAAGCAGTCGCGCAAACGGCGCGTGTCGGTGAAAGGTCAAATCGAGCAAGCGGGCCTGACCCTGTCGGTGACGACGTTCTGGATCATGTCCGGCGCGCTCGGCGGCGTGCTCGCGCTTGTCGGCTTCATCGTGCAGCATGGCTTGCTCGGGGCCGCCATAGGCCTGTTCGTCGGCGCCCTCGGCCTTCCGCGCTGGCTGCTCAGCGTCTTTGTCGGCGCACGGCAGAAGAAGTTCTCGAACCAATTGGCTGACGCCATCGACGTCATCGTGCGCGGCGTGAAGTCCGGTCTGCCGCTCAGCCAATGTCTGCGCATTATCGCGGCCGAAAGTCCCGAGCCGCTGCGCACGGAGTTTCAGCAACTGGTTGATGCGCAAGCGATGGGCGTGCCGCTCGATCAGACCATGCAGCGCATGTTCGACCGCATGCCGCTTCCGGAAGTGAATTTCTTCTCGATCGTGCTCGTGATCCAGCAAAAGACAGGCGGCAATCTGTCGGAATCGCTGGGCAACCTCTCCTCCGTGCTGCGCTCCCGCAAATTGATGAAAGAGAAGGTCAAGGCGCTTTCAGCGGAAGCCAAGGCTTCGGCCATGATCATCGGCGCCCTGCCCCTGATCGTCATGGGCATGGTCTATATCACCCGCCCGCAATACATGATGATCCTGTTCACCAACCCGACTGGACATCTCATCCTGCTCGTGTCCGCGGTCATGATGGCGTTGGGCATCATCATCATGCGCAACATGGTCAACTTCAAATTCTGAGGCGCGGCTCATGGATCTCGTCAAGACTCTGACCGATCCGGCACTCGTCGCCGGCGCGCTCGCGGGCGGCGCGTGCTTCGCCACGATCATCACGCTGGCCTCGCCCATGTTCGCCGAAGACCGGCTTGGGTCGCGGTTGAAGGATGTCGCCAAGCGCCGCGAAGAACTGCGCAAGAAGAGCCGCGCTGAACTCAACAAACAAGGCGGACAGCTTCGCCCGAACGCCAACCAGTTCGCCAAGGGCATGGTCGACAAGCTGCAGCTGCAGAAGCGTCTCGCCGACGACTCGCTGACCGACAAGCTGATCCGCGCCGGCCTTCGCGGCCAAGCGGCGCAGACCATGTTCTATTTCTATCGCGCCGCGCTGCCGATCGGCTTCGCCCTCGCGGCCATCGCCTACGTCGTGCTGATGGGCGAACGCATGCATTTGACGATGCAGATGCGCATGGGCGCCATCGTCGGCGCGCTCGCCCTCGGCTATTACGCGCCCAACATCTATCTCGCCAACCGCGCGAAGAAGCGCAAAGAGAAGATCATGCAGGCGTTTCCGGACAGCCTCGACATGATGCTGATCTGCGTGGAAAGCGGCATGTCGGTGGAAATGGCGCTGCAGCGCGTCGGCGGCGAAATCGCCTCCGCATCCGTCGAACTGGCGGAAGAGTTCGCGTTGACTTGCGCAGAGCTCTCCTACCTGCCGGAGCGGCGCATGGCGTACGAAAATCTTGCGCGCCGCACCGAGCATCCGGGCGTGAAATCGGTAGCCATGGCGCTGACGCAGGCGGAAAAGTACGGGACGCCCGTTGGCAATGCGCTGCGCGTCATGGCCAAGGAAAACCGCGAACTGCGCCTTTCAGAGGCCGAGAAGAAGGCCGCTTCACTGCCGCCGAAACTCACTGTGCCGATGATCGTGTTCTTTCTGCCGGTGTTGTTCGCCGTGATCATCGGCCCGGCCATGATCCAGATTTCGGAACAATTCCACGGCAAGCACTGACGCGATTCAGCGTCGCGCGGGCGCGCCTATTGCTGGACCGAATTGCCGCTGCGCCGCAGATCGCCCCAACGCCGCGGATCGCTCAACAAGCCGCGGAGATAGGCCATATTGTCCGCAACCATTTGTGGCGGCAGATCAATGCGCTCGAGCCGTTCGGCTTCATCGAAGCGCCCCTGCAGGGCCACGGCGATGGCGAGGTTCTGACGCGCTTCCGGCGGAGCGCCCGGCAAAGCCACGGCCTGACGGAGCAACGGCTCGGCCGCCTCCGGTTCACCTGAAAGCAGATGCGACACGCCGACATTGGTGAGCAGCCCCGGATCGTCCGGCTTGATCGCCAGCGCTTCCTGATATGCCTGGCGCGCTTCGTCGAAACGCCCGAGTTGATCGAGCGCGACGCCGAGCGCGGAGCGCGAGCGCCAATCGTGCGCGTCTGCGTGAGCGACGAGCGCCAGCGGCCGCAGCGCATCCTGCGCGCGATTATCCGCCACCAGCGAGAGGCCGTAGGTCATCAGCAATTGCGTGTCGTTGGGGTTGCGTCCCAGCGCTTCGCTCGCGACCTCGGCGGCGCGCTGATAGCGTCCGCCCTTGCGCAACGCTTCGGAGAACTTCTGCGCGGCTTCGATGTCATCCGGGAAATTGGTGTATTCCTGAGCCCAGAAGGTCATTTGGCTCAGCATGTCTTCGTGCTCGATGCGCGCCCGCGCCGCGCGATCGATGCGCAACGGACGCTGCGGCGTCGCTGCGGCATGCGCTTCGCGAGCCGGCGCGGCCTGCGCATCCTGCCCCGGCTGAGGAACAGCGTCCGCGTGGTCATGGGCGACGGTGGCGCACGCCGCCAACGGCGCCAGCGCCAGGAGAGCGATTGGAAACTTCCGCATGGGCCACGTCCTGAAAATCAGCAGCCGACGCTGCCTGATTTATGCTCAACAAAGCCCTAATGGCCTATAAGATGGGACATGGATTCCCTGCCCTTCATCAGCGACTCGTTCCGCCCGGCGGTCCCCATCCACGCGCTGCGCGCCGGCGAATGGCCACAATGGCTGGAGAGCCGCTCCGAAACACTGCGCCGGTTGGCGGCCGCGCATGATTTCAAGGGGCAGAGCGGGCGCATTCTGCTCGTGCCGGCGACAGACGGCGCCATCGAGCGCGTGCTGTTCGGACTGGGCGACAAAGCGAACGTGATGGCGATGGGCGCGCTGGCGCAGCATCTGCCCGACGGCGACTATTCCATCGCGGCGGCGCCGCGCGAATTTTCGGCCACCATGGTGGCGACGGCGTGGGGGCTCGGCGCATACGCCTTCGACCGGTACAAGAAGCGCAAGCGCCCGGCGCCGCGGCTCGCGCCGCCTGACGGCGCCGACATGTCGGAAGTCTCACGCATCGTCGCCGCCTCATGGCTTGCGCGCGACCTCGTCAACACGCCGACCAACGATATGGGACCGGAGGCGCTGCACGAGGCCGCGGCGGATGTCGCGCGCGCCAGCGGCGCACATTTCGAAGCGATCGTCGGCGAAGCGCTGATCGCGCAGAACTATCCGTTGCTGCACGCCGTCGGCCGCGCCTCGCAACAAGCGCCACGCCTCCTGCATCTTTCCTGGGGCGAAGCGAACGCGCCGCGCGTGGCGCTCGCGGGTAAAGGCGTCACCTTCGACACCGGCGGGCTCGACATAAAGCCCTCCTCCGGCATGCGCATCATGAAGAAGGATATGGGCGGCGCGGCGCACGCGCTGGCGCTGGCGCAAATCGTCATGGACGCGCAGCTGCCGGTGCGTCTCGACGTGTTCGTTCCTGTTGCGGAAAACTCGGTTGGCGGCGACGCCTTCCGGCCTGGCGACGTCATCCGCAGCCGCAAGGGCTTGTCGGTGGAGATCGACAATACCGACGCCGAAGGCCGCCTGATCCTCGCCGACGCGCTGGCGCGTGCGTGCGAGGAAAAACCGCAGCTCATGTTCGATTTCGCCACCCTCACCGGCGCCGCGCGCACCGCACTCGGCCCAGACATCCCGCCCTACTTCACCGACGACGAAGCGTTGAGCAGCGATCTCGCGCGCGCGTCGCTGGAAACCAGCGATCCGGTTTGGCGGCTGCCGATGTGGGACGCCTATGACGGCGACATGGACAGCCCCATCGCCGATCTGAAGAACGCCGGGGACGGCGCCTTCGCCGGCGCCATCTTTGGCGCCCTCTTCTTGCGGCGCTTCGTCGATGCGCCGAGCTGGGCGCATTTCGACATCTATGCATGGGCGCCGAAGGAGAAGCCGTCGCGTCCGCAAGGCGGCGAAGCGCAAGCGCTGCGTGCGACGTGGCGCGTGCTCAAACAGCGATACACCAAGCCGTAAGATTCCAACGTTACTGCTTTTTGCCGATAGATTCTGACTGCGAATTAAGTCATGTTCGTTGTTGGAGGCTGCTCGCATGGAAAGCTTCGACGCTTGGTGGCGTAATGTCGTCGTCTCGCTGCTTGGTCCATGTTTTCTCGTCGGCGCAGCTCTCTCTTTCCATTATGACGAAAAGGCCGCGCCCCTATTCGAGGGGCTTGCGTCCGGCCTCGCTAGCGTGACGAACGCCGCCCGCGACGCGACGCAGCCGCTGCTCCTGCTGCCGGCGTTGCTGAACCGGGACGACGCCCAGCAGCGCATCTGAGTTGCCGCCGAGCCCTCAGCGTCTATCTCCCCTCCTATCGAGGGCAGAACTTCACCGGCGCGCCTTCGACTAAGGGTTCCCACGCTCTTGCCGCGGCGGAGCGCGCATGGAGCACCAGCCCTTTATCTCTCCCGAACACGCACGGCTGATCCGCCGCCTGGAAACGATTGCGGAGGTCGGGGAGCCGATACGACGCCAGATCGCGGCGTTGCCGCTGCGCATCAAGACGGTCGCCGAGAACGAAGACATCGTCCGCGAAGGCGACCATCCGCGTGAGAGCTGCCTGGTGCTTGATGGCGTGATCTGCCGGTACAAGCTCGTCGCCGGCGGCAAGCGCCAGATTCTCTCGTTGAATTTCGCTGGCGATCTTCCCGACTTTCAGAGCCTCCATCTGGACGCGATGGATCATCATGTGAGCGCGCTCGTTCCCAGCCGCGTCGCCTTCATTCCGCACGAGGCGCTGCTGGCCGCGATCCATGCGATGCCGGAATTGGGCGATCTGTTCGATCGTCACAGCCTGATCGAGGCGTCGCAATTCCGCGAATGGATCGCCAATGTCGGCCGCCGCTCCGCGCTGCAGCGCGTCGCCCACATCTTCTGCGAAGTCTATCTGCGAATGCGCGCGCTGGGACTGAGTTCGGGCGACGCGATCTCACTGCCGCTCACGCAGACTGAGATCGGCGACGCCACCGGCTTGTCGACCGTGCATGTGAACCGCGTCATGCAGGAATTGCGGCGGCGCGGCCTCATCGCCTCCAACGGCAACCTTCACACCTTCTCCAACTGGGAGGGACTGCGTGAGGCAGGCGATTTCGATCCGCTGTACCTGCACCTGAGACCGGAGGCTCGGCCTTAACCGCGGATAATGCGGGCGGGAGCCGACCATGCCAAAAGCCGCGCGCCATGCCCCTCTACGTTCTCTACATCCATGACGATCGTTACACCGTTCCGGCGATGCGGACGGCGGAAGCGCCCGAGAACACGGCCGCGCAAGCGACGGCGGCGCAGATCCTGAACGAATCCCCCCACTATCGGGCCGTGGAAGTCTGGCTCGACGACAATCTGGTCGCTCGCCTGGACCGCTGAACGTTCATAAACGTTACCCACAAGATATAGCGTTACGCTCTTGCACCGAACACCAAATCAGCCAATCGTGATCTTACCGATTCAATCGGAGGGCATGAGATGGAACTCGGGCGCGAACAGGTGGAAGCGTTGAATCTGTGGCGGCGCGTGACCGTCGAGACGGTGCGTTCTGACGCGCCGGACCTCACCGCCCGTCAGCTGGCGGTGCTGATGACGGTGGGCCTCGGGCCCGGACCGCATACGGTCCGCGGCCTCGCCAGCACCTTAAATGTCGGCAAGCCGGCGATCACCCGGGCGCTCGATACGCTTTCGGGTTTTGGCTACGTGCAACGTCGCCGCGACCCCAAGGACGGGCGCAACGTGTTCGTCGAGCGCACGCAAAAGGGCGAGGATTTCCTCGAACGCCTTGGCGACGCCATTGTCGGCGTCGAACATCCGGTGGCGGCGCGCACGGAACTGGCTGCCTAGAGCACGGATTTCCTGCGCGGGCCGCGCATGGCGCAGCCCGCGCGGGAGTTCGTTCTTGAAAGCGCTGCCTCTGGATCGCCGCCTCACGCCGGCTCGCGGCGACATCGCCGCGGCGCGCCTCAAGGGCGAAGTGAAAGCCCAACGCTTCGTTGAAGGCGTTGCACAACAAGTGATCCAGCCGCTCGCCGACTTACGCGAGCATCCGGCCGACGCTACGCGGCTCGAAACGCAGCTGTTGTTCGGCGAGACGTTCGCGACATACGACCTGCGCGACGGCTGGGCCTGGGGCCAGGCGGAGTCTGATTCGTATGTCGGCTATGTGCGCGCCGAAGCGCTGGGCGGGCCAATCGCACAACCGACGCACCGTGTGCGCGTGCTGCGAACGCTGGTGTTTCCTCTTCCCGAGATCAAATCGTCGCCGACGCGCCTGCTGACGTTCAACGCGAAGGTCGCCGTCGAGGACGAACACGCACGCTTCTACAAAATCGCCCATGGCGGATTCGTATTCGCCGCACATCTCACGCCGGTGCGGCGCTACGAGAGCGATTGGGTTGCGATGGCGGAACGTTTCGTCGGCGCGCCCTATCTGTGGGGCGGCAAATCGCTCAACGGCATCGATTGCTCAGGGCTCGTGCAAACCGCGCTCGAAAGCGCCGGCATCGCCGCGCCGCGCGACACCGACATGCAGGAGGCCGCGCTGGGCGCGCCCGTGAGGTTCGACAAGGACTTTGCCGACCTCCAGCGGGGCGACCTCGTGTTCTGGAAAGGCCATGTCGGGATCATGATCGATCCGACGCGGCTTCTGCACGCCAATGCGTTCCACATGCAGACCGAAATGGAGCCGCTGGCGAACGCCGTTCAGCGCGGCTTGGCGCTGAACGATCCCGTCACGTCGATTCGACGACTTTAGAGTGTCAGTGCGCGGGAGCAGACGTCGTGGTCGTCGCCGGCGCCTGCGTGGTGGTCGCAGTCGTCGTCGCAGCGCCGCCTTCCGCTGGCGCAGCCGCCGGATGCGGCGCCGGCAGCGGCACATTGTGCGGCGAGATCGAGCGCAGATAGGCGATGACGGCGACGCGGTCGTCAGTCTTGCGAATGCCGGCGAACGTCATCTTCGTGCCGCGCACGACCGTGCCGGGCGACGTCAGGAAGGCGTCGAGCGTGTCGTATTCCCAGGTGACGTTGTGGGCCTTCATGCCGTCGGAATATTCGAAGCCCGGGTGCGACGCCGAATGGCGGCCGAACACGTCATGCAGATTTGGGCCGATGCGATTGGGCTCGCCGTCGCCGAAGGTGTGGCAGGCTTGGCAGGCGGCCGTCAGCCGCTGACCGCGGGCCACCATGTCCTGAACGGCGGCTGGATCGGCGAACAGCGTGCCGAAGTCCGGCGGACCAGCCGGCGCGGCGGCGCCGCCGCCACCCGTGGCGCCCGCTTCCACTTCCGGCATGAAGCCGGCCTTGTCCGGATAAACAGGATGGAAAATTGCGTCTGCACCGACGCCCAGCGCCATCAGCCCGAGCACCGACGCCAAGGTCGCGCCCAAGATCGCATTGGTGTTGCCCGCCATGTCTACCCCGGTCCCGGAATGGATTCGCGGGGCGGTTTATGACGCGCATCGCCGGGCGCGCCAAGCTTGGCGGCGACAATACGGCAGCGCGTGTGGCCTTGCGCGGCGAACGGCCGCACGGTTTACGTCCAGGGCATGACCGCGATCGTCGTCATCCCCGCCCGCATGGCCTCCACCCGCCTGCCCAACAAGCCGCTGGCGGATATCGCCGGCCGGCCGATGATCGCCTGGATGGTGGAGATCGCCCAGCAAGCCGGCGTCGGGCCGGTTCTGGTGGCCGCTGCGGAAGAAGCGATCGCGGAGGCGGCGCTAAAGGCCGGCGCGAATGTCACGCTGACCGATCCCGAACTGCCCTCCGGTTCGGACCGCGTCTTCGCCGCACTGGACGCCGTCGATCCGGCCGAGCGCTTCGACGTCGTGGTCAATCTGCAGGGCGACATGCCGACCATGCGCCCGGCCGACGTGGCCAAGGCGGTGGCCGCGCTCACCGAAGGCGCAGACATCGCCACTTTGGTTTCGCCGTCGAGCGATCCCGCCGATCGCGACAACCCGAATGTCGTCAAAGCCATTCGCGCGGCCGACGGGCGCTGCCTCGCCTTCACGCGTGCGCCCGCGCCCTGGGGCGAAGGCCCGGTGCAGCGCCATGTCGGCATCTATGTCTATCGCCGCGATGCACTGGCGCGTTTCGTCGATGCGCCGCCTTCTCCGCTCGAACTGCGTGAGAAGCTCGAACAATTGCGCGCGCTGGAAATGGGCATGATCATCCGCGCCGACGAGATCGACGATTTTCCCAAGGGCGTCGACAGCCCCGCCGATCTTGACGCGGCGCGCGCCATTCTGTCGGCGCGATGAGAAACACCGCCCTCGCGATCGCCTTGCTCATGCTGAACGGCTGTGCGAGCGCGCCGACGGCCCAGCCCGTGAATGCGCCAACCACGGCGCTGAACACCGAACGTGCGCTACCTGACGTTGGAAGCGATGCGATCATGCTTTCGTTGTCGGGCGGCGGCGCGCGCGCGGCGTCGTTCTCGCTCGGCGTGCTGCAGCAGCTTCGCAACACCCAGGCGGCCGACGGCCACCCGTTGCTCGATCATGTCGCCATGATCACCTCCGTATCGGGCGGCTCAATCATCGCGGCTTATTACGGTCTGCATGGCGCGCCGGGGCTCGACACGTTCCGCGCCGCCTATCTCGACCGCAACTGGGCCGGCGAATTGCATGACAATCCGGTTTCACCGCTCAACTGGATGCGGGTCTATCGCGGCGGCGCCAACGGCCCCGACCGCCTGGCGGATTGGCTCGACGCCAACGTCTTCGACGGCGCGCACATGCGCGACTTCCATGGGCCGCAAATCTGGCTGAACGCGGCCGAGCTGCATACCGAGGCGCCCTTCGCCTTCGCTCCCGCTTATTTCGATGCGATCTGCAGCGATCTTGCGTCGGTGCGCGTCGGCGACGCGGTCGCGGCCTCGATGGCCGTGCCGCTGGTGTTTCACCCGGTCTTGCTGGAGGCCCATGCCGACGCCTGCAAGACGCCGCTCCCGGCATGGGTCGAGCGCGCCGAGGCTGATCGTGGCGCGCCATCGCTGGTGCGCTTCACGGCGCAGTCCTTCGCCGCCTATCGAGACGCCTCGCACATGCGCTACCTCAATCTTGCCGACGGCGGCGTGATCGACAATTTCGGCGTAACGACGTTCACGGTGATGCGTCGCGTCTCGGAAACGCCGTACGCGCCGCTGTCCCAGCAGAGCGCAGTGCGCTTGCGGCGCATGCTCTTCCTCGTCGTCAACGCCGAACGCACGCGCGAGGAGCAATGGCAATTGAGCGCCGCCGGTCCAAACGGCGCGCAAACGCTTCGCGCTGTGACCGACACGCAGATCGATCTGAGCAAGCGCCTCGCCTATGATGCCTACATGGGCGCCATGCAGGATTGGCGGCGCGATCTGATTGCCTGGCGCTGCGGCCTTTCGCGCGAGGAGGCCGCGCAGCTTGGCGCGCCCGAAGGCTGGCGCTGCGATGACCTCGCCTTCTCGTTCGATATGATTAGCTTCGCCGACCTCGCCGCTGCGCAATATGCCGCGCTGAGCCAAGCGCCGACACGCGTCAGCCTGCCTGCGTCCACGATCGACGCGTTGATCGAGGGCGGCCACGAGGCCGTGCGCCAGGATCAGGTCATCCAGGCGCTAACGCGCTAGCTCCGCCTTCAGCGCTTCGCCGACATCGGTCAGCGCATGGACGGCGAGCTTCGAGACGGCGGTGAAATTGAGCCCGCCATGCATCAGCACGGGATATTTCTTGTCGATCACCCGCACGCCCGCGCCGTGCAGCGCGCCGGCCAGCGTCTTCACGTCCGCACGCACCGGATCAAGCGCGCCGCCGCTCGCCAGCACCGTCGTCGGCGCCAAGGACAGATCGAGATCGAGCAGCGATGGGAAATGCTCGGCGCCCAGGGCCGAGGCGATGTAGAGCGTGGCGAGGCGCCCGACGAAACGGAAGTTGCGCAACTCCTCCTCCGCCCAGAGCGTCTTGTCGATATGCACCAGCGGATAGAGCAGAGCCTGCGCCGGCACGGCGCCCCTCCGCTGTGTGTTGAGTTCGACCGCGCAGGTCATCGCCAGATAAGCGCCCGCGGAATCCCCGCTCAACACCAATTGCTCGGGCTTCGCCCCGAACGCCCCGGCCGCATTGAGCGCCCAGGCGCAGGCCGCCCGCGCATCGTCGATCTGGCCCGGAAAGGCCGTCTCGGGCGCGAGCCGATAGCTCACCGACAGGACGCGCAGCCCTGAAGTCTTGGCGAGCCACGACGTGATCGAGTCATGCGTGTCGATGTCGCCGCAGACAAAACCGCCGCCATGCAGGAAGACCAGCAGCGGCGTATCGCCGGCGTCGCTTGGGCGATAATAGCGCGCACGCAGCGGCCCCGCCGCGCCTTCGACGTCCAGATCGCGGATTTCGGCCAGACCGGGGGCGCGCGCCTCGGGTCGAGACAGCATCAGCCGCAGCGTCCGGCGCGTCTGCGTCAGCACATTGCGCTCGATATTGGCGGCGATTGCCTTCGCCTCCATCGGCTCATCCCGGAAAGGTCTGTACGCCCACCTTTATCATATGGCCGTCCGTCCACGCGATGCAGGCTTGGCTCTCCATCCCCTGCACATAACAGAACATGGGCGCATTTGCGGCGCGCAGCGCCTCGTAGGCGTCGCGGGTGACGTTTTCCTCCGGGTAGAACGGAAACTCGCCTTTGAGCGGGTTTTCCGCGCCCGCCCCCCACGCCGGCAGGTCCTTGGTGGAACCGACGTCCTGTGCAGGATCGATCCATTCGGCGAGCGCCGTCTGCATCGCATCGACGTCGTGCGCGGGCGCGAGCGTCATAATGTCCGCAGTCGAGGCGGCGGCCGTGTAGACCTCCTTGCTTTCGCCATCGCGCATGCTGAGCGTGGCGGTCGCGTGCGCGCAATCCACGCCGGCCGTCGTCGCGCTGACGGCGAACCCGCCGCCCGCCGTACGCCACGCGGTCGCCACATGGGCGGCGCAGCCATTGGCGGCTTCGGCCGGCGCGCGCTGCTTCTCCGCCGCGGGCGAGCACGCCGCAAGGCCCGCCGCAGCCAAGACGGCAACCGTTATTCCACGCATCGATGTCCCCCGCCGCTTTGCGGCGTTGGCACTCTACCGCCTTTCCGATCAATGCGCTAACGCTGCCAGCGCATGAGCAACCGAATTTCTTTCCAGGGCGAACTGGGCGCCAACAGCCAGATCGCCTGCCGCGACGCCTATCCCGATCTCGAGCCGCTGCCTTGCCCCACGTTCGAGGATGCGTTCGCCGCGGTCAGCGACGGCGCGGCGAAGTATGCAATGATCCCGATCGAGAACTCCGTGGCGGGGCGCGTGGCGGACGTGCACCACCTGATCCCGGAATCCAATCTCTATGTGATCGCAGAACGCTTCTTGCCGGTGAAGCACCAATTGCTCGGCCTGCCGGGCGCGACACTGCAAGGGCTGAAGCGCGTGCGCAGCCATCCGCAAGCGCTCGGCCAATGCCGCAAGCTCCTGCGGGAGATGAAGCTCGAAGCGGTGAAGACCGCCGACACCGCCGGCGCCGCGCGTGAAATCGCCGAACTCGGCGATCCGAGCGTCGGCGCGCTCGCCTCCTCATTGGCGGCGGAAATTCACGGCCTGAACATCCTGAAAGCCGACATCGCGGATGCGTCCCACAACACGACGCGCTTTCTGGTGTTCGCCAAGGAGCCGGACGACGCCGACGCCGAAGACGGCCCCTGCATGACGAGTTTCGTCTTCCGCGTGCGCAACTTGCCGGCCGCGCTCTACAAGGCGCTCGGGGGTTTCGCCACCAACGGCGTCAACATGACGAAACTCGAAAGCTACCTGGAAGGCGGCGCGTTCTCCGCGGCGATGTTCTACGCCGACATTGAAGGACATCCCTCGGAGCACCGGGTGAAGCTTGCGCTCGAAGAACTGCAATTCTTCTCGTCCTACCTGAAGGTGCTGGGCGTCTACCTGGCTGACCCGTTCCGCAAAAAGGCGGCCTAGAGGCAATGGCCGACGAGGCGCATCTTCGCACGCTGTTCCTGCAGGGACGCGATGGAGATGCGGCTGCGCACCGGACGTTCCTGATGGAGGCGGCCGCGCTCCTGCGCGCCTATTTTCGCAACCGCTTGCGCAACGCGCCGGAGGACGCGGAAGACCTGGTGCAGGAAACTCTGGTGGCCCTGCACACCAAGCGCGACACGTACGATCCGATGTATCCGCTGACGAGTTGGATCTACGCGATCGCCAAATATCGCCTAATCGATCATGTGCGGCGCAAGCAAAGACGCGGGCCGCATGAATCCATCGACGATGTCGAACTGGGCGATCTGGCGCCCGATTATGAAGCGAGCGACGCCAAGCGCGACATCACCGCCCTGCTCGCCAAACTGCCGCCGAAGCAGCGCGACGCGATCCGCCTGGTGAAACTGGAGGAGAAGAGCGTACGCGAAGCCGCGCAGATCACCGGGTTCTCGGAATCCGACATCAAAATCTCCATCCACCGCGGCCTCAAAGCGCTGATGCGCCTCTTGGCCGAGGAGGGCGCAACGTGAAGACCGAAGACCTGATCGATCTGCTGGCGCGCGACGTCCCGGCGGCCGAGCGCCCGCAATGGCGCCGGCGGCTGGCCTTGACGCTGCTGCTCGGCTTCGCTGTCGCGCTCATTCTCACGGCGCTTTCGATCGGCCTCAGGCCCGACATCGGCGTGGCGCTGGTTCCCGTGCTGCTAAAAGCTGGATTTTCCGCGCTCGCCGCCGCCATTGCGCTGCCGCTCGCCGCGCGCCTGATGCGCCCCGGGCGGCCGCTCGGTTGGCGCATCGCCGCGCTCCTCATCTTCTTTGCGGTTTGCGCTCTCGCCGTGATCATCGCGCTGCTTGGGATGGCGCCGGAGAGGCGGCTCGCGATGTGGCTGGGCGGCGGCTTCCCCTGGTGCCTCGTCCTCATCCCGATCTTCGCCACGCCGACCGCGATCGGGCTCGTCTGGCTGATGCGCGGACTGGCGCCGACGCGGCTCACGCTGTCCGGCGCTGCCATCGGCGCCGTCTCGGGCTCGATCGGCGCACTCGCCTATTCGATGCATTGCCCGATCGATTCCGTGCCTTTCGTCGCGACATGGTACGCAGCGTCAATCGCGCTCTGCGCCGCGATCGGGGCCATGCTGGGTTCGCGTTTGCTCAGATGGTGAACTTCGCAAGCGCAACAGCCGCATTGACGTGCGCGAGAGGCCGCCGCTAGTGTCCGCCCGCCTTCGGGCAAGCTTTTCCGAGGATTTCCGGCATGAAAGTGCTCGTCCCCGTCAAACGGGTGCTCGACTATAATTTGAAGGTGCGCGTGAAGCCGGACGGCTCCGGCGTGGACCTGTCCAACCTGAAAATGTCGATCAATCCCTTCTGCGAAATCGCGGTGGAAGAAGCCGTGCGCATGAAGGAAGGCGGCGGCGGACATGCAGCCGGTTCCGCGAGCGAAGTGGTGGCGGTGTCGATCGGCCCGGAACAGGCCCAGGAAACGATCCGCAACGCACTCGCCATGGGCGCCGATCGCGGCATCCTGATCAAGGCCGAAGGCGACGTTGAGCCGCTCGCCGTGGCGAAGCTGTTGAAGGCGGTGGTCGAGGCGGAACAACCCGGCCTGGTGATCCTCGGCAAGCAAGCCATTGACGACGATTCCAACGCCACGGGCCAGATGCTCGCCGCACTGCTCGGCTGGCCGCAGGCGACTTTCGCCTCGAAGATCGTGCTGCATCAGGGCAAGGCTGAAGTGACGCGCGAAGTCGACGGCGGCCTGCAGACGCTCGATATCGACCTGCCGGCGATCGTCACCACGGATTTGCGTTTGAACGAACCGCGCTACGCATCGCTGCCGAACATCATGAAGGCGAAGAAGAAGCCGATCGATGTGAAGACCGCCGCCGATTACGGCGTCGACATCACGCCGCACTTGCAAACGCTGAAGGTCGCCGAACCGGCCAAGCGTCAGGGCGGCGCGAAAGTGAAAACCGCGGCGGAACTGGTCGGCAAACTTAAAGAAGCGGGTGTGATCTAATGGCTGTGCTGGTCATCGCCGAACACGACAATGCGACCCTGAAGGATGCGACACACAAGACGGTCGCCGCCGCGCAAAAGCTCGGCGGAGACATCGATGTGCTGGTCGCCGGCTCCAACGCCGGTCCGGCGGCTGCGGCCGCCGCCAAGATCGCCGGCGTGCGCAAGGTGCTGCAAGCCGACGCGCCCCCGCTCGCCAAGCAATTGGCCGAAGCGATGGAAGCACTCATCGTGCCGCTGGCGGCGAATTACGACGCCGTGCTGTTCGCCTCCACGACGACGGGCAAGAACGTTGCGCCGCGCGTGGCCGCGAAGCTCGATGTGATGGTGCTCTCGAACGTCATCGCGATCGATGGGCCAGACACGTTCGTGCGCCCGATCTATGCCGGCAACGCGCTCGTCACGGTGAAGTCCAAGGACGCCAAGAAGGTGATGACCGTGCAAACGACCGCCTTCAAGGCGGCTGCCGAGGGCGGCAATGCGCCGGTCGAGCAGGTCGCCGCGCCGAGCGGGCCGTTCAAGTCGGCGTTCGTCTCGGAAGAAGTGGCGAAGTCCGACCGTCCGGAACTGACCGCGGCCAAGCGGGTGGTCTCGGGCGGCCGTGCGCTGGGCTCCTCGGAGGAGTTCCACAAGGTGATCGAGCCGCTCGCGGACAAGCTCGGGGCCGCCGTCGGCGCCTCGCGCGCCGCGGTCGACGCCGGCTATGCTCCCAACGACTACCAGGTCGGTCAGACCGGCAAGGTCGTCGCCCCGGACCTGTATCTCGCCATCGGTATCTCGGGCGCCATCCAGCATCTGGCCGGCATGAAGGACAGCAAGGTCATCGTCGCCATCAACAAGGACCCGGAGGCGCCGATCTTCTCCGTCGCCGACTACGGCCTCGTCGCAGACTACAAGACCGCTGTACCCGAAATCATGAAGGCACTGGGCTAAGGCCTTGGCCGCAGATGAAGGTGGCCGGGTCCGTGGTCATGCGTAAAGACTTCGCCCGCTTTGCCGAACGCCTGGGCGAGGACGCCGCCACGGTCCATGAACAAGGGGCGGACATGCCGGACGAGGTGCTGGGCATCGATATTGGCGGCGTCATTATTCGCAGGTTCGGTGATCGCTCCGATACGTCATTCCAGAAGGACTTCCTGAAGACGCCGGCGGTCGAAGGCGCGCTCGAAACCATCCGGCACCTGGTTGATCGCCGTTTCGGTCCTCGGGTTCATCTGGTTTCCAAATGCGGTGCC
>DASZSK010000084.1:0-2266 GCA_035548735.1 Caulobacterales bacterium
CAAGCCCGACATCGTGCTCTCGGACATGGCCGCCAACACGACGGGTCACGCCAAGACGGATCAAATCCGCACCGGCGCTCTGGCCGAAGCCGCCGCCGAATTCGCGATGGAAAACCTCGCGCCGGGCGGGACGTTCGTGACGAAGGCGTTTCAAGGCGGTCTCGACGCGGCGCTGCTGACGCGGCTGAAGCAGAGCTTCACGTCTGTGCGTCACGCCAAGCCGCCGGCAAGCCGCGCCGAAAGCGCGGAAGTGTATGTCGTGGCCATGGGCTTTCGCGGCGTCTAAGCCAGCGAATACACGACTTCCGTCTCCAGCTTCGTCTCGTCCTCGTTCCAATCGCCGTAAATCTCCCACGACTTGCCGCCGATGCGTTTGCCGTTGGTTGCGCACCAGGTGTGGATCGCGCGATGCGCCTCGGGGAGTTGCGCGTAGGGCCCGACATGCAGCGTCGTGGCGACTTCGCCGGCGGGCGTCGGGACCATGCTGATGGCGCCTTCGCCCAGAAAGGGGCGCGAGACCTCGACGCCAAAATCGATGTCCATTGGGTCCTCGCGCCGCGTGGGATGGTGATAGAGGAAGACGTTGTGGCCGTTCGGCCCCGCCAAGCCGGGATGGCGCCCCAGAAAGGCCCAGACCTCGTCAAGCGCTGGCTTCCAGGCGCCCGCGATCTCGCCGATGCGCACTTGGCGCCGAACCGCCGCAATCAGCCGAGGCGTCGCGGTTTCGATACGGACGATATAAGCCATCTGGCGCGGTCCTTTGCGGTTTGGGCGTGGGCGCAGTCTGGACAAACGCGCCGGGAATCTCTACCAGCCGTCCATGGAAATCCGTGAAGCTCTGACCTTTGACGACGTCCTGCTGGAGCCGGGCGCGTCCGAAGTGCTGCCCGCCGAAGCCGAAACGAAGACGCGGCTGACCAAGGGCATCGATCTCAACATTCCGCTCATCTCCGCGGCGATGGATACGGTGACGGAAGCCCGTCTGGCCATCGCCATGGCGCAAGCCGGCGGCCTGGGCGTGATCCATCGCAATCTGACGCCGGCCGAACAGGCCGCGCAGGTGAAGATGGTCAAGAAGTTCGAGTCGGGCATGGTGATCGATCCGATCACGATCGGCCCGGATCAATCGATCGGCGAAATCCAGGCGCTAAAGGAAGAGCGGCGCATCTCCGGCTTTCCCGTGGTCGATCCAAAGACAAAGAAGCTTGTCGGCATTCTCACCAATCGCGACATGCGCTTCGCCGAGAAGAACGAGAAGGTCGCCGATCTGATGACGCGCGAACTCGTCACGGTGCGCGAAGGCGTCACCGAAGTTGAGGCCAAGCGCCTGCTGCACAAGCATCGCATCGAGCGCGTGATCGTGGTGGACGATGAAGGCCGCGTCGCCGGCCTCATCACGGTCAAGGATTTCGAGAAGGCGACGGAGTTTCCCAATCGCGCCAAGGACGAACAGGGCCGTTTGCGCGTCGGCGCTGCGTCCACGATCGGCAATGACGGCTACGAACGGTCGCTGGCGCTGATCGAAGCGGGCGCAGACGTCGTGGTGATCGACACAGCGCACGGCCATTCCAAAGGCGTGCTGACCGCAGTCGACCGCATCAAGCGCGTCTCGAACAAGACTCAGATCATCGCCGGCAATATCGCCACCGCCGAAGGGGCCAAAGCGCTGATCGACGCCGGTGCGGACGCGGTGAAAGTCGGCATCGGTCCAGGCTCGATCTGCACGACGCGTGTCGTGGCCGGCGTCGGCGTGCCGCAACTCACGGCGATCATGGACGCGGTGAGCGCGGCGCAGAAGGCGGGTATCCCGGTGATCGCCGATGGCGGCGTCAAATTCTCGGGCGATCTCGCCAAGGCGCTCGCGGCGGGCGCGGAAGTGGCGATGATCGGCTCGCTCTTGGCGGGCAGCGAGGAAGCGCCGGGCGAGGTCATTCTCTACCAAGGCCGTTCCTATAAGAGCTATCGCGGCATGGGTTCGCTGGGCGCGATGGCGCGGGGCTCGGCCGATCGCTATTTCCAGAAGGAGGTTTCAGACCAGATGAAGCTGGTGCCGGAAGGCATCGAAGGCCGTGTGCCGTTCAAGGGGCCGGTCGCGAATATCCTGCACCAGCTTGTCGGCGGCTTGCGCGCGGCGATGGGCTATACCGGCTCTAAGACGCTGATGGATTTCCGCACCAATGCGCGCTTCGTCAAGATCAGCGCCGCGGGTCTGCGCGAGAGCCATGTGCATGACGTGTCGATCACGCGCGAGGCGCCGAATTATCCG
>DASZSK010000085.1:0-2654 GCA_035548735.1 Caulobacterales bacterium
CCATTCCACCAGTCGCCAGTGCGGAACGCCCTTCAATTCGCCGCGCGCCACGTAGAAAAACACGTTGCGTCCGCGCGGCGCCGGCAGAGCAACACGCGCGCCGGCCTTCAGAGATACAATCGCCATGAACGCGTCGATCAGCGAGTTCACCGGCCCGCGCACGCCGCCGAATTCACCGGCGATCACGCGCACTTCGCCGCCATCGACCGGCGCCGCTGGGATATCGTCGCGTTGCAGGCCGACATAAGCCGGCTTCGCGAATTTTAACCGCGCCGGAAGATTGAGCCAAAGCTGCAGAATCTCCATCGGCCCGCCGTCGCGCTTGAATTCCGGCGGCGACAATTCCGCATGCACGATCCCCGAACCCGCCGTCATCCATTGCACGCCGCCGGCGCGGATGACGCTTGCATGCCCGCCGCTATCATAATGGCCGAGCTCGCCGTCGAGAATGAACGTCACCGTCTCGAAGCCGCGATGCGGATGCGGGCCGAACGGCAGGCCATTATTGTTCGGCGGATAGATTTGCGGTCCGTGATGATTGAGAAACAGAAACGGATCGACCTGCGCGATGCGCGGCCCTGGCACCGGGCGACGTGTGACGAGATCGCCGATATCGTCGCGATAAGCTTCGTGCTGCGCTTTGATGCTGCGGGCTGTCATGCCCCGCAAGATAGGCGCAGCTTCTCAATCCGTCATCCCGGACAGCGCGCCAGCGCTGATCCGGGACTCAGGGCAAATCGCACACCCCGCAATCTCGGGGTCCCGGCGCTCGCTCCGCTTGGCCGGATGACGGCGCTAAACTTCGACCACGCTCTGCTCGATGCGGCCGAAGATCGAATGACCCTTCGCGTCGCGCATCTCGATCTCGATCGTATCGCCGTGCTTCAGGAACGGCGTCTTCGCCGCGCCGGCGGTGATCGTCTCCACCATGCGCAGCTCGGCGATGCAGGAATAACCGCGTCCGCCTTCGGCGATCGCCTTGCCCGGTCCGCCGTCCGCGCCGCGATTGGAGACGGTGCCCGACCCGATGATCGTGCCCGCGCACAAAGGCCGCGTCTTCGCGGCGTGGGCGATGAGCTGACCGAAATCGAACGTCATGTCCTCGCCCGCATCCGGCTCGCCGAACAGCGCGCCGTTCAGCGTCGAGCGCAGCGGCAGATGAAGTTTGCCATCGCGCCACGCCTCGCCCAACGCATCCGGCGTCACTGCGACCGGCGAGAATGCCGACGACGGCTTGGCCTGGAAGAAGCCGAAGCCCTTCTCCAGCTCGGCGGGGATGAGATTGCGCAGGCTCACATCGTTCGCAAGCATCACGAGGCGAATACGTGCGCGCGCGGCTTCGGCGCTCACGCCCATCTCGACATCATCGACGATCACCGCGACCTCCGCTTCGAAATCGCAGCCCCACTTCCCGTCCTTGAGCGGAATCGCATCGCGCGGTCCCAGAAACGCATCCGAGCCACCTTGGTACATCAACGGATCGGTCCAGAAGCTTTCGGGCATCTTCGCGCCCCGCGCCTGACGCACCAGCGCGACGTGGTTCACGTAAGCGGAGCCATCCGCCCATTGGTAGGCGCGCGGCAACGGGGATGCGGCCTCGTGCTCGTGGAAGCGCATGCGCGGCACCGCGCCATGCTCAACCGCCTCGGCGAGCGCGCGCAATTTCGGCTCGCAATGGGTCCAATCATCGAGCGCAGCCTGAAGCGTTTGCGGAATATCAGGCGCATCGGCGCACCAGGCGAGATCGTCGCTGACAACGACGAGCCGGCCGTCGCGACCTTGCTTCAATGAGGCCAGTTTCATGCTTTCACCGCGTCCTTCTGATTTTCCGGCGCCGCCGCGATAAAAGCTGGATGCGCCCGCGCGCGTTCATCGATGGCTTTGAGCCGCGGATACAAGGAGAGATCCATTTTATAGCGTTGCGAATTCGCCACCTGCGGCACGAGGCAGATGTCGGCGAGCGTCGGCGTGTCGCCAAACGCGAAGGCGCTTTCGGGCCGCTTCGCGAGCTGCGCCTCCAGCGCGGCGAATCCCTGCGCGATCCAATGCACGTACCAAGACGCGATCGCCGCATCGTCGGCGGCGAATTGCGAGCGCAAACGATTCAATACAGCGAGATTGTCGATCGGATGGATGTCGCAAGCGATGGTCAGCGCGAATGCGCGAATCTGCGCCCGCATCCAGGCGTCGCCAACATAGAAGGACGGCGCGGGGTGCGTCTCCTCCAGCCAATCCAACAGAGCCAGCGACTGCGTTAGGATCCCCTGCTCCGTTTCCAGCGCAGGCACGCGTGATTGCGGGTTCTTTGACTTGTATGCCTCACCGAATTGCTCGTCCCGGCCCGTCAGGATGTTCACAGGAACGGAGTCGTAGGCGACGCCCTTCAGATGCAAACCGATGCGCAATCGATAAGCCGCGGACGAACGCCAGTATTCGTAGACCCGGATCATCAAGCCTCTTCGTCAATATCGAAATCCGGCCGCCCACCGAGATCAGCGAGCCGCGCGCGCAGTCGCTTGATCGCGTCGTCGTCGCGAAGCCGCCTGCGCAAAGCGCGCACATGCGCGTCCGAACGCATGCGGATGTGAACCAAGGTGTCGGTAATTTCGTAGCTTTCGATTTCCAGCAGGTGCGGCGCGCCCGCTTCAGCCGCC
>DASZSK010000086.1:0-11195 GCA_035548735.1 Caulobacterales bacterium
TGCGCCTTCCGCGGCGCCTTCGATCAAGCCGGGAATGTCCGCCAGCACGAAGCGCTCGCCTTCGCCGACCGTGACGACGCCCAGATGCGGATGCAGCGTCGTGAACGGATAGTCCGCGACTTTCGGCGTCGCCGCGCTCACTGCGCGCAGGAAGGTGGACTTGCCGGCGTTCGGCAAGCCGACAAGCCCGGCGTCGGCGATGAGCTTGAGCCGCAGCCACAGCGTGCGCTCCTCGCCTTCGAGGCCCGGATTGGCGCGACGCGGCGCCTGGTTCACCGAAGATTTGAAATGCGTGTTGCCGAAACCGCCATTGCCGCCTTTCGCCAGCAGAACGCGCTGACCGGCTTGGGTGAGGTCGGCGAGCAGCGTCTCATTGTCCTCGTCGAACACTTGCGTGCCGACCGGGACTTTCAGCGTCACCGTCTGGCCGTCGGCGCCGTGGCGGTTCTGGCCCATGCCGTGCCCGCCGGTGCCGGCTTTGTAGTGCTGCTGGTAGCGGTAATCGATCAGCGTGTTGAGCCCCTCGGCCGCCTCGATCCAGACATCGCCGCCGCGTCCGCCGTCGCCGCCGTCAGGACCGCCATATTCGATGAACTTCTCGCGCCGGAACGACACAGCGCCCGCGCCGCCGTTTCCGGAGCGGATATAGATTTTGCACTGGTCGAGAAATTTCATGGGACGGCGCTTGCTTGACGCCGGTATATGTCGCCTTCGGAGGCAAAAGGGAATGCCCCTCGCGCGAAAGCTGGTGTTCGCGGGACTCGATCCCCTCACGAACTCCGAGACGTCCTGGACCATTGTTGAGGTGGGAGACATTGAGGCGTTCGACGCCGCGTTCGATTTCGCTTTCGCGTCAGGCGAAATGCTCGCCTACGACTTGTCCGAGGAAGACGTTGACGCCATCGCGGCGCGAGTTGGCGTAGTGGTCCGGCTGCCGGCGCGGGTGTCATCCGTGTTGGAAGACGAGCGGCTGCCACAACTCGCACACACGAATAGGGAGCTGCTCATGATGCTGCGTGGCGCGAAGCCGTTCGCAGCGTTCACTCAAGAAATTGGGCTTATCACGGAGGCAGACGCATTGAGCGGCCAACCCTTCGATCGCCATGTGGCCGATGGGGTGATTGTTCGCCGCGACTATGACCGCGAAAGTGATGGGATGACGGTTCGCCGCATTCTATTTGCGCTGCCTGGGGAGGAGTGGCGCTTCGATGAGTACAACGCGCTCATGGAGTCGGCATCGCAAGGTTGGGATGATGTTAAGGAGCGGCGGCAAGGCGAGTTGCTCGGGTACACAGATTGGGAAAACGACGCACATCTGGCCCGGCGTCGATTGCGCTAGTTCGACTCCCGTCGCCAACGCACGGAGACGCGCTGGTCGCCGTTCTGCAGGAACGAGGTGATCAGCACCAATTTGGGGCGCAGCGTCCATTCCACGCGCGTTGAGGCTTGGCCGACGCCGGTGCGCGCCACTTCGACATAGACGTTGCGGGTGAGGTAGACCCCGCCCGCCACCAAGAGGCCGCCGTCTTCGCCCTGGCGCACGCTGAAGCGATCGAGCCCGACCGCGGCGCGTGCGGCGTCCATCAAATTGAACGAGGATTGTCCGGAGAGTTGCGCGAGGCTGGCCGCGAGCTGCGCCGCTTCCAGCGCGGAGAGATCTGCGACCGAGCGGCCGAACAACACCTGCGGCAGGATTTCGTCTTCAGGCAAGGCGGGGTCGCTGGTGAGCGTGAGATCGGGATTGGTCGCCGTTCCGGTGAGCGCGATATTGGCGGTGAGGTCGGGCGTGACGCGCTGCGCCGTCAGATTGATGCGCGCATTTTCCGGCGCGCCGTTGAAGGTGATCGTGCCGTCCTGGATTTCGAACGGTTCGCCGGAAAGCGAGATCGTGCCGCGCACGGCGCGCGCCTCGCCATAGATTTTCGGATTGGCGCTGTCGCCGTCGAGGCGGAGGTCGAGTCCCCATTCGGCTTCGACGCCGCGGCCGCGCGTAAACACGCGGTCCTCGGCGCGCACGCGCACGTCGATATCGGTCGGATGCGCGCGCGGCGGGGGCGGGGTGTCGAAGTCGAGATCGTCGCCGGGGCGATTGATCTCGACGACTTGCAGTTCAGGGATGCCCGCTTCGGCGCGCGCAGCGATATTGACGTTGGCTTCGACCAGATTGAGTTCGCCGGTGAGCTTGGTGTCGAGCCCTTGCCAATCGAGCGCCAGCGTCCCGTTGGCGCGGGCGTTGGCGTCGGGGCGATCGACCATACGGAAATTGGCGAGCCGCGCTTCGATGCGTCCGTCGCGCGCATTGGCGCTGCCGCCGGTGACGGTGAGCGTGCCGCCACGTCCGTCATTGGCGGTGAAGCTTTCGATGCGCACGCCGTCATCGTGAATTGAAACGCGCGCGGCGAGGTCCTGCATCTTCACGCCGGTGAATTTGTCCTCGAAGCGCCCGTTCTGGATCGACACTTCGCCATCGCCGGAGAGATAGCCTTCGCCGAAGGAGAGACGGCCTTCGCCGTCGACGACGCCTTGCAGGTCTTCGTTTTCCAGCCGCGCCAGCGTCCAGAGCGCATCGACAGGCCCGTGCACGGACCATTGCGCTTGCCCGCGCCGCTCGGGCGTCAGCGCGATGCGCAGCGGCGCGGCGCTGGTGACGACGGGCGCATCCGCTTCGAAATGCGCCTGCAAGCCGTCGCTCGATTGCGCGTCGATGGTGGCCTGCAGGCGCGACGGCTGCAACTGCGCGACGATGTGGCTGTCGAGCGAACCGCGCTGACGCCCGGCGAGGCGCGCGTCGTTGAAGGTCACGTCGGCATTGCCGGAGAGGCCGCCGGCCGTGCTCGTCAAGGTGAAGCGGCCCGCGACTGCGCCCGTCGCGCGTTCGCCCCATACAGCGCCGATGGGCGCGAGCGGCGCGCTCTCGATGCGCGCTTCGCCGGAGAGGGCGCGGCCCGTATCGCTCCAGCGTCCCACCAGCGCGCCGTCGCCCATGCTGACATCGAAGGTCGCTTCCATGCCGTGCTGCGGCCAGCGCAGCGTCGCCGGCGTGCGCGTCGCGATCGAGGCGCCCGCAAGCGCGCCCGAGCCCTGCAATTGCGCCTCGACGCCGTGCTCGTTGCTGATGAGCCCCGTGCCTTCGAACGTGAGCGCCGCTTGGCGCAAGCGCCCGCGCAAGGCGTAGCGGGTGGCGATGCTGCGATAGGGGCCGGCGCCGCTGACGGTCGCCGCGCGCAGGCGCAGATCGCCCAGAGAGGCGTCGGCGAATTGCGCGCTGAAGGACACGGTCTCCGGCGTCAAAGCGACATTGCCCAGCACGCCGCCGGTCAAGCCCGGCGTCAGATTGTCGACGCGCCCGCTCAACGCGAGCTGCGCATCGACGCCATGCGGGCCGACATGGGCGTGGCCTTTGCCTTCGAGCGCGCCGACATGGGCGTCGAGCGTCGGCAGCGTTACGCCATTGTCGGCGACGACAATGTCGGACTCGGCGGTGGCGACCTGGCTCTGCACCGCGCCCCGCATTGTCGCGTGACCGGCATAGGTGTTCCCGCGCGGCGCAAGCGTGAACTGCACGTCAGGCTGCACGATATCGACGCCGATGGCGTTGATGCCGGCGAGGCGCGCATCCGCAGTGAGCGTCGGGCGGCCGATATTGCCGGTGAGGCGCCCGGTTGCATCGACCACGCCATTGATGGTCGCGTCGCCGATGCTGAGCGGGCCGCGCCCGGACGCTTCCAGACGCAGGTCGGAGATGCTGTGGACGATGCGGCCGGTCGCGGCGGCCCTGAGCTTGTCGCCATCGACATGCACGTGGTGCACCGTAATGCCGCCGTTTTCGAAACGCAGCGTGGCGTCGAGGGTGGGGCGCGCGCCGAGCAATTGCGCGGCGATGGGCGGTGAGCCGCCGACGCCCGCGCCGGCGCCCTGAAAGGTGGCGCTCCAGACATGCGCGTTGGCGGCGATGGTTTGCGCTTGCGCGCGCCAGCCGCCGCCGATCTCGCCGCGCATGCCGGTGAAGACGCTGTTGAGTTTGCGTACGCGCCATTGACCGTCGAATTCGCCGTCGCCGCCAATGGCCCAGCCGCGCGCGTCGGCGGCGATCGCATCGCCGTTCAAGCTGGCGCGGGTCAGCGTGAAGCGGCCGGTGCGGCGATTGACGTCGAGCGTGGTTTGCAGCCGGGCGTTGGCGAACAGCGGCGAGGATTCGCGCTGCGCCGTAAGGTCAGCGCTTAGCGAGAAGCGCGCAGGATCAAGCTGCGCTTGCAGCGGCCCGTTGAAATGCGCCTCGCGCCCGATCATGGCGATGTCGCGCGCATCCAGCGCGCCGTTGAGCACAGTGCGCTTGCCATCCTGCACCAGCGTTCCTTCGAACCGCGCCGCGCCGAGCGCAACGGGCGACTCGCGGGCGATCGCGGAGAGGCGATCGGTCTGCGCCACGACGTGCGCGGGTCCGCTCAGAGCGAGCTGTTCGTTGAGCGCGCCGGCGAGATCGACGGTGAGAAAGGGCGTTTCCGCATGCGCCGTGAATTGGCCGCGCCGTGCGCCTTCGGCGCGGACGGCGACGGTGTCGCCGATGCGTTGCGCGAGATCGTGAAAGGCCGGCAGCACGTCGAGGCGCGCTTCGCCCGCGAGCCGCCAGTCGGCGGCGCGCCATAGCCATGTGCCGGCGCCGATGTGCTTCTTACCGGCGTCGGCCGCGAACTGACCGACGCCTTCAGTGTCGTTTCCGGAACCGTCCGCGGTGATGCGCACGCCGTCGTCGGGGGCGCCGAGCAGGCGCGCGATCGCGCCGTCCTTTTCGCTCAGCACATCGATGTGCAGCGCCATCGCGCCGTCGTGGCGGAAGCGGGCGATGGCGTGATCGCCCGCTGTGTCGAGCCGCGTGAGATTGAGGTCGAGCGCTTGCAGCTTGTTGTCTTTGCGGTCGAGCGCGAAGTCGATGCGGAATTGGCTTGCCGCGCCCAGCACCGGCTGCGCCAGCGCGACGTGATCGATGTGCAGCGCGCCGATATGCACGTCATAGCTCGCGCCGGTCTCGGCGGTCGGTGGTTCGAGCTGCGGACGGCGCAGAATGGAGATGTCGCGGATGCTGCCGGCGTCGAGCGTGAATGCGCCATGCAGAAGGTCGAGCGGGTTCCAGCGCAGCGCGACGTCATGTGCATCGAACCACACGCCGGCTTCGTCTTCGAGGCTGACATGCGCCGCGCGCAGATTGCCGAGCCACGCGCCGGACACGCCGTCGACCTTGAGCTTGCCGAGGCGCCAGACCTTGCGGCCGTCTGCGCCGTGATCGACGATCCAACTCGCGCCGGGGCCGATTGCGAGGGCGGCGCCGCCGACAATCACCGCCGTGCCGATCGCCAAGGCGACGCGATGCGCGCGAAAGAAACTTCGCCGCAGCGGAGGCATGGGCGGCTCGTCGCTCAAAACGCTTGGCCCAGGCTGATATAGACGGCGAAGTTCGGATCGCCGGGTTCGGGATCGAGCGGCGTGGCGATGTCGACCCGGAGCGGCGCGAAGCCCAGATTGTAGCGCGCCCCGACGCCCACGCCCCAGCGCAGATCGGCCGCGTTCGACCATTCGTCGAACGCATTGCCGCCATCGACGAAGGCGGCGACGCCGAAGCGATCGCCGAGGCGCATGCGCGCTTCTGCCGAGACTTCGAACACGCCTTGGCCGCCGGGCGTCAGCCCCAGCGCGTCGCGTTCGCGCGGATAGATGGAGTTGTACTCATAGCCGCGCACCGAGCCGCCGCCGCCGGCGTAGAAGCGCCGATCCGGGGGGATGTCGTCGGCGCTGCCGGAGAGGGGGACTTCCCAGCCAAGGCGCGCGCGCTCAGCGAAGGTGAATTTCTCGTTCTGGCCGAAGGATTCGTAGAAGCGCGCTTCACCAATGGCGCGCGTGAAGGCGACGGTCGCGCTGTTGGTGGAGACGGACGGCTCAAGGCGGATGTCGAGGATCGAGCCGTGATGCGCGTCGAGCGGTTCGCCGGTCGTGTCGCGGCGCAGATCGGCGAAGGTGGAAAGCACGTAAGCCGTGTCGACGCCGGTGGCCTGATTGTACTGGTCGGCGGAAAGCTGCGCGCCATAGCTCAAGCCGAGACGCAAGCGACGATCAGCGTCGACGCCGGTGGAGAGCGCAATACCGCGCCGCGAATACGCCGCGGTGTCTTCGTGGCTGAGCGTCGCGCTGTAATGGCGCGCGCGTTCGTAGCCGGCCGCCGCGGGGCGTACGAGCGAGATCGTGCCGCTCTGCGCCAGTTCGCCGAGCGTCGTGGCGACGGTGAAGGTATCGGCGCGATGTGAGAAATTGCGCCGCGACCATTGCGCGTCGACGCTGACGCCTTCCGTCGTCGAATAACCCGCGCCCAGTTCGTAGGCGTTGCGTTTGGCGGGCGTGACGTCGAGCACGACATCGCGTTGGCCTTGTGCGTCAGGCTCGGCGAGATGCGTCGATGCGCTGGACACTGCGCCGGTGGCGGACATGTCACGCCGCACGCGCGCAACCGCGGCCGGATCGTAGGTGTCGCCGACATGCCAATTGCGCAGGCGGTCGAGGAAGTCCTGGCGGAAGAGATCGCCGGGTTCGGCGCGGAGCGCGCCGAGCTTTACGCGCTGACCGGCGGCGATGTGAAACTCCGCCTGCATGGTCGAAGCGGCATGATCGACCACGACGCGCCGCTCGCCGGCATGCGCGTCCGCGTAACCGGCGTCGTGAAGCACCGTGAGCGCATCGGCCTCCGCCTGCAGCACGTCGGCGGCGCGCGCCGGCGCATCCGGCTTGAGCGCCTCGATGGCGCCGCGAACGGCGGCGGCGGTGGCGGCGTCTGGAACGCCGTCATCGAAAACCAGGTCGGGCGCGAGCAGATGGAAGCGCGCGCCGGGCGAGATGGTGAGCCGCGCGAGCGGGGGCGCCTCCTGCGCCTCGGGCGTCACTTCGGCGGCGTAGTAACCCTCCGAGCGCATCCAGGCGAGCGCGCGCGCGGCGGCTTCTTCGGAGATGCGCTCTGCTTCGAACAGGGTCGTCGGGCGATCGCGGTCCGGCAGCAGCGCCAGGATCGACTGGCGCTGGTCGTTGTCGACACCTTGGATCTCGACCGGCGAGCGCGCCAAGGCCGGCGAAGGCGCCGACACAAGAACGACGCCGGCCGCGCAGATCGCAGCAGGAGCACAACGCATGATCCAGTTCCGGGCGCCCAGGCGAAACTGCGCCAACGGCTTCTCCGTCAGGCTGGAGCCGTGTTGGTTAACGACTCATCAACTAAATCGCCGCGGGGCTGCGGCGAGGCAGTTGCGCGCTTTGTGCGGCGCGCTATGTCAATTTTGTGAGTGCAGATGCGATTGATCCGCCGCCGAAAAAGCTAACGCCCGAGGCGCAGCGCGCGCTTGAGGAAGCTGAACAGCGCCGTAAGGCGCTGGCTTCATTGCCGCCGGAGCAAGGCGGGCCGAAAGGGCCGGAGCCGACGCGCTTCGGCGACTGGGAGCGTAAGGGCATCGCCGTCGATTTTTGAGCCGGCCCAAGTCGCTCCGGCAGAGAACTTGCTTTGAGCGCTCTCATTCGCGGCGAACGCTGCGCGATTGAGGGTGTAGGCGATGAAGACGATCCGGTTTGGCGCCATTCTGGCCGCTCTGGCCTTCGGGCTGAGCGCCACCGCCTATGCCGACGGCATCGAGCGTCCACGCCCGCCCGTTCACCATCACCGCCCGGCGCCGCACCGGCCCGTGCCGCTTGCGCCGGTTCCGCTCGCGCCTCCGCCGCAGCAGGAAAGCATTAACCTGCCGCCGTCCTTCTTCTCGGGCGGCGTCGGCGTCGATGTCAGCGGCGGCTATTATGGCGGCGGCGGAACGACCATCATTCGCGGCGCTTCGGCCACCGCCGTCTCGATTTCCTCTGCGTCAGCCTCGGCCTCCGCGAGCGCCAGCGCCCACTCCAGCAGCCAGAGCGGCGGCGGGCATGGCGGCCACCATGGCGGCGGAGGCGGCTGCGGCTGCCACTAAGCCCGGCACAAGCCGGCGCTGCTAACCAAACAACAAGCCCCCTTGCCGCAATGATTTGCGGGACCATGTGAAACCGGCTAAACGCGCGCCCCGAGCGGGGGACGTGCGGGAATTGCCGTCCTTCGAGGGGACATTAACGATGGCGCAGGCCCCGGCCGAGGCGCCGAACCAGCCAGCTGCTTCTGTCGCAACCGCCGCCCATAACGAGGGCGATGCGGGCGGCCATCTGCGCGGCGGCTTCTGGACGTTGCTGTTGGGCTCGATCGGCGTCGTCTATGGCGACATCGGCACGAGTCCGCTTTACGCGCTTCGCCTGTCGCTGGAGCATGTGAAGGATCCCGCGACAGGGCTGATCATCCGCGGCGACGTGATCGGCATCGTTTCGCTGATCTTCTGGGCGCTGATCCTCATCGTCACCGTGAAGTACGTGCTGCTGCTGATGCGGCTCGACAACAAGGGCGAGGGCGGCACCCTGGCGCTGATGGCGCTGGCGCAGCGCGCGTTCGGCCGCCGCACCGCGTTCATCTTCATCATGGGCGTCGTCGGCGCCGCGCTCTTCTATGGCGACGCGTTGATCACGCCGGCGATCTCCGTGCTCTCCGCGGTCGAAGGTCTGCAGGCCGTGCCCGCGTTATCGACGCACATGACGCGCCCGGCGATCATCGCCATCAGCGTCGTCATCATGGTGGCGCTGTTCGTGCTGCAAAGCCGCGGCACCGGGCGGGTCGGTTCGATGTTCGGGCCGATCATGGTCGTGTGGTTCTTCGTCATCGGCGGCCTGGGCGTCTGGCATTTGCGCGAGGACCCGGAGATCTTGGCGGCGCTGTCGCCGACGCATGCGCTGCAATTCATCCTGCGGCACGGACCGCTGGCTTTCGTCGTGCTGGGCTCGGTGTTCCTGTCGGTGACGGGCGCGGAAGCGCTCTACGCCGACATGGGCCATTTCGGCCGCCGACCGGTGCAGCGGGCATGGCTTTTCTTCGTGCTGCCATGCTTGACGCTCAATTATCTCGGGCAGGGCGCCTTCATCATTCAACACCCCGAGGCGCTCGATAATCTCTTCTTCGAGACCGCGCCCGACTCGCTGTGGCTTCGTCTGCCGCTGGTGCTGCTGGCCACGGCCGCGACGATCATCGCTAGCCAGGCGGTGATCACCGGCGCCTACTCGCTGACGCAACAGGCGATCCAGCTCGGCTTCCTGCCGCGCTTGGAAATCCGCCGCACGTCGGAGACGCAGGCAGGCCAGATCTACATGCCGCAGATCAATTGGCTGGTGCTGGTCGGCGTGCTGGTCCTTACGCTTGCCTTCGAGACCTCGGACCGTCTGGGTTCCGCCTACGGCATCGCCGTATCCGGCCAGATGGTGGTGTCGACGCTGCTGGCGTTCCTGGCTATCTGGAAAATCTGGAAGCGGCCCGCATGGTTCGCGGCGATGCTTTGCATCCCGCTGCTGATCATCGAAAGCGTGTTCCTGTCGTCGAACATGATGAAGCTGCTGGAAGGCGGGTTCGTGCCGCTGGCGCTGGCGACAGGGCTCATCATCACGATGTGGACCTGGGCGCGCGGCTCGCGAATTCTCGCGGAAACCGTGCGGCGTGATGAATCGCTGGCAAAGCTGTTCGAAACGCTGTCGCATCATCCGCCGCATCGCGTGCGCGGGACCGCGATCTTTCTAACGGCCGATCCGGACGTCGCGCCGGCCGCGCTGATGCACAATCTGAAGCACAATCAGGTGCTGCACGAGCAGATCATCATCCTCACCGTGAGGACGGTGAACTCGCCGCGCGCGCCCGAGAGCGAGCGCGTGAAGATCGAGGACTTCCTGCCCGACGTGAAGCGCGTGATGCTCACCTTCGGCTTCATGGAAACGCCGAACGTCGTCAAGGCGCTGACGGAAGCGCGCAAGCTTGGTTTGAAGTTCGATATCATGAAGACGAGCTTCTTCCTGTCGCGGCGCTCGATCGTGCCGAGCGAAAAGAGCGGCATGCCGCTCTGGCAGGATCACCTGTTCATCTTTCTCGCGCGCAACAGCACTAACGCGACGGACTTCTTCCACATCCCCAGCGGCCGCGCGGTGGAGTTGGGCAACCAGGTTATGGTGTGAGTTTCGATCTGGGTCCCGGATCACGCTCCGCGGGATGACGGATTGCGTTACGCTCGGCCCGCGATATCCGCGTAAGACGCTGCGATCAGCGCGCTCAGCGCATTCTCGTCCAACGCCGCGCCTGGCCGTAGCTTCACGCGCCGCATGCGTTTGCCCGAGCCTTCGAGCAATCTCGCCGGATCGGCAAGCGTCGCGCCGTTGAAAAAACCGACGGCGGCGTGCGCTTTGAATGCGTTGACATAAGCAAACGCCGCATCGCCTACGCACGCGGTGGGCATATGATCGTGCATGGTTTCGCGCACGTCCGCGCCGCACGCACGCATGCGCTCGAACCAGGGCCGCAGCAAGAGGCGCAACGGGTCGACGACGCTGAACCACGCCTCGACGGCGGGATCGCGGCGCAGCGTGGTGTCGAGGCGGAAGAGGTCGTCCATTGCGTTCAGCATAGAGCGCATCCGGGGAACAGTGAAACTGTGAGGACCGCCGGCTTCCAGCCGGCATTACAACGCCTCAAATTTCGATGTCGGCGCAGATTGAAGGCAAATGCCGGCTGGAAGCCGGCGGTCCTCACAGGCTCCTCCTTCAGCGATACAGAAAATCCGCTGGCAAGCCGAGCCGCACGCAAGACTGCGCCGGCGGCGCGGTGCGCAGCGTCATTCGTTCGCCGGCGGCGCCGAGCGCGCGCAACAAAGCCTCGCCGCC
This sequence comes from Caulobacterales bacterium, assembly GCA_035548735.1. Taxonomy (GTDB): domain Bacteria; phylum Pseudomonadota; class Alphaproteobacteria; order Caulobacterales; family Aquidulcibacteraceae; genus Vitreimonas. The sequence continues at coordinate 10,795 of DASZSK010000086.1, forward strand.
AGGCGGCATCCGTTCGCGCAAGCGCAACAGATCACGCGCCCAGGCGGGCGTGATGGCGATCGCCGCGGCGATCATCATCGGCTTCAGCGGCGCCAGGGGCGCGGGCAGGAAGTTCGAGCGCGCCAGGATGCCGAGAAACTCGCGCACGATCGGCGAGGCTTCGAGCCGCGGGCGCATGCGCGCGAACAGCGCGTCGCATTCGAGCGTCGAGCGCGGTGCGCCGGTCGCGCCATAGAGTGCGGCGATGGGCGCGGCTTCGGCGTAGAAGCGGTCGCGCTCCGCGGGCGTCAGCGCATGCGCGTAGCGGCAATAGGCTTCGAGAAAGCCGAACGACGCCGTCGCCTGCACCCAGTCGAGCAAGCCGGGATCGGAGGCTGCGTAGGCGCGGCCGTCGGGCGTCG
>DASZSK010000087.1:0-5580 GCA_035548735.1 Caulobacterales bacterium
CATGCCGACCTCAATACCGATAATGGTCCGGCTTGAACGGGCCTGTGGCGGGCACATTGATGTAGTGCGCCTGGTCGGGCGTCAGTTCCGTGAGCCGCACGCCGAGCTTGGCCAAGTGGAGCTTTGCGACCTTTTCGTCCAAATGCTTGGGCAGCGTGTAGACCTTGTTCTCGTACTTCTTGCCATTGGTCCACAACTCGATTTGCGCCAGCACCTGGTTGGTGAAGCTCGCAGACATCACGAAGCTCGGGTGGCCGGTGGCGTTGCCGAGATTCACGAGACGGCCTTCGGAGAGGACGATGATCTTCTTGCCGTCCGGAAACTCGACGTGATGCACTTGCGGCTTGATCTCGCTCCACTTGTAGTTCCGGAGCGCGCCGATCTGAATTTCTGAATCGAAGTGGCCGATATTGGCGACAATGGCGTTGTTCTTCATCGCCCGCATGTGCTCGACGCGGATGACGTCCTTGTTGCCGGTCGCCGTGATGAAGATGTCCGCGGTCGGCGCGACATCTTCGAGCGTCTTCACCTCATAGCCTTCCATCGCCGCCTGCAACGCGCAGATCGGATCGATCTCCGTCACGACGACGCGGGCGCCGCCATTGCGCAGCGAAGCGGCCGAGCCCTTGCCGACGTCGCCATAGCCGCACACGACCGCGACCTTGCCGGCGAGCATTACGTCGGTGGCGCGGCGGATGCCGTCGACCAGGCTTTCACGGCAGCCATAGAGATTGTCGAACTTCGATTTGGTGACGCTGTCATTGACGTTGATCGCCGGAAACGGCAGCTCGCCACGTTCGGCCATCTGGTAGAGGCGATGCACGCCGGTTGTCGTTTCTTCCGAAACGCCCTTCACGCTGCCGCGGATCGCCTCATAGAAGCCGGGCTTCTCCTTGAGATAGCGCTTGATGGTCGCGAACAACGCTTCCTCTTCCTCGTTGGTGTGATGCTCAAGGAAGTCAGCGTCTTTCTCCGCCTTCGGCCCCATGACGCACAGAAGCGTCGCGTCGCCGCCGTCATCGAGGATCATGTTCGGGTAGCCGCCATCGCTCCATTCGAAGATGCGGTGTGCGTAGTCCCAATATTCCAGGAGATTCTCGCCCTTGTAGGCGAACACCGGCGTGCCCTTCGCCGCGATCGCCGCCGCAGCGTGATCCTGAGTCGAAAAAATGTTGCACGAAGCCCAGCGCACATCGGCGCCGAGGGCTTGCAGCGTTTCGATCAGCACTGCGGTCTGGATCGTCATGTGCAGCGAGCCGGCGATCCGCGCGCCCTTCAGCGGCTGCTTCTTGCCGAACTCTTCGCGCACCGCCATCAGGCCGGGCATTTCGGTTTCGGCGATCTCGATTTCCTTTCGCCCCCACTCCGCGAGCGAAAGGTCCTTCACGACGAAATCATGCTTGGCGCTGTCGGCCATGGGGCTGCTCTCCCGTTTGGGTGATGGGTTCTGGCGACCTCCTAGCAGGGCCGGCGCGCCAGCGCAATAAAGATATAAAGATATCTTTATATCCCCGGAGGTCCCGCTACGGCAGCAAAGGGTAGCCCCTCACGATTGATATGATAAAAGCCCTCAAAAACCGGGAGGATGCATGTTGCGCTTAGCTTCGGTCGCCGTGGCGGCGATGGCCCTGCTTGTCACCCAAGCCGCAGCGCAGCCAGCCGCGCAGCGGCCCCTGCTCAGCCCGATGTTCGCGGATCACGCCGTGCTGCAGCGCGGACGCTCCATTCCCTTGTGGGGCTGGGCTCAGCCCGGAGAACGCGTCAGCGTGAGTTTCGACGGCGCGACACGCACCGCGCGCGCCGATCGCAGCGGCGCATGGCGCGTCAGTTTGCCGGCGCATGCGGCGGGCGGCCCGTTCACGCTGAGCGCCCACACGGCGCATGCGAATGTCACGCTCTCCGACCTGCTCGTGGGCGACGTCTATCTTTGCTCCGGTCAATCCAACATGGAATTCCAGACCAAGTATGCGACCAATTCGTACGGCACGGTGAACGCCGCCGCGGATAGCGAACTGCGCCTGTTCAACGTCACCAAGCGCATCTCCGACACGCCGCAGTCCTCGTTCGACGCGCCCGATCATTGGACGGTCGCGGCGCCTGATACGGTCGGCGATTTCTCGGCAGTCTGTTATTTCTTCGGTCGCAATCTGCGGCAGACGCAGCACGTTCCCATCGGCCTCATCCATCCCTCCTGGGGCGGCACCGTGATCGAGGCGTGGATGAGTTCTGACGCATTTCACCGCATTCCCGGTTATGAACAACAGCTCGCGCTCGCGCAGCAGAACCGCGCCGATCCCGCGGGCGCGCAAGCCGCGTTCGCGCGCATCATGGGCGGCTGGTGGAGCGAAAATGATCCAGGCGGCCGCGCCGGCTATTTCCGCACCGATTTTGATGATTCGGCGTGGGGCCAGATCGTCGCCGGCGATGATTGGGAAAATTCCGGCGTGCGCGAACTCGCGGGCTTCGACGGCATCGTCTGGTATCGCAGCGAATTCACGCTGACGGCAACGCAAGCCGCACAGGGCGGGGAATTGCTGCTCGGCCCCGCCGACGATATCGACGCCACCTATCTGAACGGCCAAGCCATCGGCTCCACCTTCGGATGGGACACGCCGCGTCGCTACACACTGCCTGCCGGCGCATTGCATGCGGGACGCAACGTGCTCGCCTCCGCCGTCTTGGACACGGGCGGCGGCGGCGGCTGGTGGGGACCCGCGGATCAAAAGATGTTGCGCCTCGCCGATGGAACGAGCGTCCCGCTCGCCACGCAGCCCTGGCGCTATCACATCTCAGCGCAGTTAAGCGACGTGAAGGCGCCGCCGCAGCCGCCGGGCTCAGGGCCGAACAGCATCTCGGTGCTCTATAACGGGATGATCGCGCCGGTCGCGCCCTATGGCCTGAGCGGCGTGCTTTGGTATCAAGGCGAAGCCAACGCCAATGCGCCCGATGAATACGCGCGGCTGTTGCCGGGCATGATGGCCGATTGGCGCAGCGCGTTCGCCACGCCGCATCTGCCCTTCTTCATCGTGCAATTGGCGAGCTACGGCCCGCCTTCACCCATGCCCCGCAATGGCTGGGGCGCGATCCGCGACGTCGAGCGCCGCGTCGCCGCCGCCGATCCGTATGCCGGACTGGCCGTGAGCTTCGATGTCGGCGATCGCTTCGACATTCATCCGACGCAAAAGCTCGTCGTCGGCGAGCGCTTGGCGCGGATCGCGCGGCGCATGATCTATCACGAAGACATCGTCGATAGCGGCCCGGCGCCGGCCTCAGCACAGCGTCAGGGCGATGACGTCGTCGTGCATTTCGACCGCGCGCCGCTCATCGCCTACAGTTCCAACCGGCCGATGGCGTTCGAACTGTGCGACGCGCAGCGCGCCTGTCGCTTCGTCGATGCGAGCATCAGCGGCGCCGACATACATCTCGATGCGCGTGGCGGTGTGGCGGCGTTCGTGCGCTATTGCTGGGGCGACGGGGTGATCTGCAACCTCTACAACGACAACGATCTGCCGGCCGCGCCGTTCGAAATCGCGGTGCGCTAGGAAGTCCAGCGATCGAGCAAGCGCTTGGCGGCTTCGCGGCCGCCAATGCCGAATGCAATCGCCACCGCCACCGCCACCGCCCCGAGCACAAGCCCGAAGGCGAGCGCGATGATGTCGTTGGCGAGGCCCATGAAGCGGAGCCCAACGGCCGCCGCCAACGCGATCACGCCCCAGCGCACGAACACGCCCATGATCTCCGAACTCGCGCTCGCGCGGTTGGCCGCGGCGGCTGCGAGGATGTTAGCGATCAGCACGCCGACGGCGATAATCACCGCCCCGAACAGCACGCGCGTCGCCAGCGATAGCACTTCGTTCAACATGGTCGACATCGCGCCGAAGCCCAGCACAGCCGTCGCCTGCACACTGGCGAACAGCACGATGCCGACCAGAACAGCGATCCCCACGATGCGCGACGGCGGAAATGCGCCGCTCTCCAGTCGCAACGAGTCCACGCCCGGCGTCGGATCGGTTTTCGCCAAGCCTTCGCGCACTGGTTCGGCGGCGGCGAGCGAGCGGATGGCTTCGTCGAAGCCGATCGATTGCAACCCCTCTTCGGCGAGCACGCCAATCCAGCGCCCGATGAGGTACGCGATAAAGATAATCAGCGCCGCCGAGATCACGTTCGGGATCGTCGCCAGGATCTCGTTCAGCATGTTGGTGGCGGGATCGGAGATCGCGCTGATGCCGAGCGCGTTCAAAGCCGCGATCGATACCGGGATGATGATCAGTGTGAACACCAAGAGCCCAAGCAGGCGCGATAGGTTCGCACCGCGCGCGGAGCGTGTGAGCCCTGCATCCGCCAGCCGCCGATCGAGCTCCAACGCTTCGACAGCCGCCTCGACCATGCGCCGCACGATGGTGGCCAGCGCAAAGCCGATGAAGAAGATGAGCGCCGCGCCGACGACGTTCGGCACGTAGGCGACGAAGCCCGACACCATCTGGTTCAAGGGCGCGATCACCGCCTCGGTGCCGGGGATCGCCAGCACGCGCAACGCGGCCATCAACCCCAGCAGCCACACCAGCCAATAGGCCACATCGCCGACGCGCTCGCCGATCCGTGTCGGCGGCTGGGCGCCGACGCCGGCCACCTGCTCACGTCGCGGAAAGAACGGCACGCGGTCGACCGCTTTGGCGACGGCCCACTTCACCGCCTTGGCGGCGAAATGCGCAACGATCAGGATGATGATGGCGATGGCGACGTTGCGCCCGGCGATAAGCAACTGGTCTTGGGTCAGCCCTGCGAACATGGCGGCGCTCCAAACGATGGCATTCGACCTCGAAGCTTAAGACATGCGCTTCGGGAAAACAGGCGAAACCCTTACTGGGAACCGGTTTTCGTCGCTGCGGCGCACCAGATTTTCCCACGCCGCGCGTGACGCTTGGTCGCTGTTCGTCTGCGGCGCGAGCGCGGACGCCTCTGTTCAGGTCCGCGCCAATCGTCCATAGGAACCCGATGCACAACGACGCCACGCCCCGCTATGACTGGACCCGCGACGAGATCGCCGCGCTGTTCGAGCTGCCCTTCCCCGATCTCGTCTTCCGCGCGGCCAGCGTGCATCGCGCCAATTTCGCGCCCGACGAAGTGCAGATGTCGCAGCTTCTCTCGGTGAAGACCGGCGGCTGCGCCGAGAATTGCGGCTATTGCAGCCAGTCGGCGCATTTCGAAACCGGCTTACACGCCTCCAAGCTGATGGATGTCGCCAACGTGGTGACGCAGGCGAAGCAGGCGAAGGCCGGCGGCGCGCAACGTTTCTGCATGGGCGCGGCGTGGCGCGAGTTGAAGGACCGCGACTTGCCGGCGGTCAGCGCGATGATTTCCGAAGTGAAGGCGATGGGCCTCGAAACCTGCGCCACGCTCGGCATGCTCACGGCGGAGCAGGCGCGCGCGTTGAAGGACGCCGGGCTCGATTACTACAACCACAACCTCGACACCTCGCCGGAATATTATTCGACCGTCGTCAGCACGCGCACCTATCAGGATCGCCTCGACACGCTCGCGCACGTGCGCGATGTCGGCATGTCGACCTGCTGCGGCGGC
>DASZSK010000088.1:0-5371 GCA_035548735.1 Caulobacterales bacterium
CGCACGTCGCGCTTCTTCAACTCCTGGACCAGCTCCAGCCCGTTCATGTCGGGCATGCGGACGTCCGTCAGGATGCAGCCGGGCTCCAGCGCCTCCGCCCGGGCCAGCAAGGCCATCGGCCCGTCATAGATGCGCGTCTCGTAGTCGGATGAGCCGAGCAGGAAGGCGAGCGAGTCCCGCATCGCCGCATCGTCATCGACGATATGGATCACGGGCTCACTCAACGGCGTCCTCCACGGCCAGGCGCATCGTGAAGCGGAATATGGCCCCGCCGCCCGGATTCGGCTCGGTCCAGATGCGGCCGCCATGCGCCTCGACGATCGTCCGCGAGATAGATAGGCCCACGCCCATGCCATGAGCTTTAGTGGTGACGAAGGGCTGGAACAACCGCGCCGCGGCCGCCTCGTCCAGGCCCGGCCCGGTGTCTACGACGCTCACCAAGGCCATGTCTTCGTCGCCGAGTTCGGTTGAAACGGTCAGTTCACGTCGTGGGCAGCCTTGCATGGCGTCCAGGGCGTTGCGCACCAGATTGATGATGACTTGCTGGATTTGCACGCGATCGACGACGACATTGTCGGCGCGCGCGTCCAGTTTGTACTGGACGCGGACGCCAGCCTCCTTGGCGCCGACCATGGCGAGGGCGCAGGCTTCCTGAACCAGTCGTGGAAGCGGCTCGACGCTGCGCTCGCCTTCACCGCGCGCCAAGAAATCGCGCAAGCGTCGGATGATCTGTCCCGCCCGCAGCGCCTGCTCGGAGGCCTTATCCACCGCCTCCACCGCACGGGGATCGCCGCCGCCCTCGCGCTGCAGGAGCCTTTTGGCGCCATTAAGATAGTTGGCGATGGCGCTCAGCGGCTGGTTGAGCTCGTGCGCCAGCGACGAGGCCATTTCGCCCATCGCGCTCAGCCGCGAGATGTGCACGAGTTCGGATTGCAATTCCTGCAGCCGCGTCTCCGCCTCCTGTCGCTCGGTCAGATCACGGACGAAGCCGGTGAACACGCGGCCTCGCTCGGAGCGCACTTCGCCGACTGAGAGCTCCATCGGAAACGTCGAGCCATCCTTGCGCTGCCCGACGACGATGCGGCCGATGCCGATGATCCGCTTCTCACCTGTCGAAAGGTAGCGCGAGACGTAGCCGTCATGCTCGGCCTTGTAGGGCTCCGGCATCAGGATGTTGACGTTGCGCCCGAGCGCTTCCGCCGCGCTCCAGCCGAACATGCGTTCGGCCGCTGCGCTGTAGGATTGCATGATGCCATGGTCATCGATGACGATCAGCGCGTCCGGCGCGGTGTCATAGATCGAACGCAGGTGCGCTTCGCGCTCCGCCAGGACTTGCGCTGCTTCCGTGGTTCGCCTGCGCGCGCGCAGGGCGAAGTCTCCGCCGAAAGAGGCGATAAGGCCGATGGCGGCGAATAGATAGGGCGTCGCCTCGCCAATCCCCCCAGCGTCGCGGTTGAGCGCCGCGCCGGCGGCTAGCCCCAGCATAGTGGCGAGCAAGGCCGGCCCGGCGCCGCCGAGCAAGGCCGCAGCCACCACCACCGGCACGAACAACAGGAAGATGGGCGTGTCGGGGACCGAACGCGTCAACACCGCGCCGATCAACGCCACGCCGGCCCAGGCGAGCACGACCGCGCCATAGGCCACGACATGTCGATTGGACAGCGCCCGCTCGATCCAACCGCCCGCCGCCGGAGAGGCCGCCTCTGTCATCAGCGAAGCGAGTTGTAGTTGCGAAGCATGATCAAAAGGTAGCGGGCGTTGCACCTTGCGCCAAGCATCGGCGCCGACGCGGATTTGACTTCGATCATAGCGCCCGTTCCCCGCCCTCCTTATGCATCATGCGGGCCTGACTTGCGCCTATGCCGCTTGGCCTACGGGGTTTCCCGTAAGCATTCGTCCCGAATTTTCCCGGTGTCCGATCTCCTTTAGCCCTTGAACATCGAGGGAGAGATCGATGCGCGGATACGAAATGGAAACCTTGTCGGGCGGCGCCGTCGCCCATGTGCAGGGCGAATGCATCTCGTTCGGCCCCGCGCTCAGCCTCTCCGGCGCCCGCATGCACTATGAGCGCAACGCGGAGATTTTCGGCGAGGGCGAGCCGGCGCAGTACGTTTACCGCGTGCTGAGCGGCACGGTTCGGGCGATCCGCATTACCAGCGACGGCCGTCGTCAGATTCTCGCCTTCCACCTTCCCGGCGAAATCTTCGGCCTTGAGCTTGGCGCCAACCATTCCTTCTCGGTCGAGGCGGTTACCGACTGCGAGCTGGTGCTGGTGCGCCGTTCGATTGTCGACCGCGCCGCCGCTGAAAATCCGGCCGCCGCGCATGCAGTGGTGAAGCTGCTCGCCAGTGAATTGTCCGACGCGCGCGCGCACGCCCTGGTGCTGGGCCGCAAAGGCGCGAGCGAACGGGTCGCCGCATTTCTGCTGCAACTCGCAGAGCGGGGCGCCTCGAACGAACTCAATCTTTCCATGTCGCGCGCTGACATCGCCGATTATCTCGGGCTTACCATCGAGACGGTTTCGCGCGCATTCACGGCCATGGAGCGCGATCACGCGATTGATCTGCCCAGTTCGCGCCGCGTGGTTGTGCGCAATCGCGCCGCGCTCGCGGAGCTTGAAGCAGCGTAATTACGCGGCGCCCTGCTCACATTTGCAGCCGTGCTTTGCCGCTTGAATTGGCAAAGAAGCGTTTAATAAACCATCGGCGCGCGCCGAAAATTTAACGCGCGCCCGGCTAGCTTTCACACGCGCCGACTTGCGTGAGACTATGGCTGCTGCGACCTCTTCCCAAAAATCTTCGCGCCTAGCGCGCCGGCGTATCGCAGCGCGATCAGCTGCGCGCGACGCTCTGCGCGCCGAAGACCGTTTGCGCGCGGCGATCGAAGTGATGCCCGAGGGGGTCGTCTTCCTCGACGCCGACGGGCGCTACATTCTTTGGAACGAGCGCTACGCGGAAATCTACAATAAGAGCGCCGATCTGTTCAAAGTCGGCGCCAAGCTGCGCGACACGCTGCGTGTCGGCGTCGCCCGCGGCGATTATCCGGAGGCGCTTGGGCGCGAAGAGGAATGGATCGCGGAGCGGCTTGAACGACTGGCGCGCCCGGTCGCGCCGCACGAGCAGCGCTTGGCCGACGGCCGCACCATTCTGATCGAGGAGCGCAAGCTGCCGGATGGCAGCACGATCGGCCTCAGGGTGGACGTCACGCAGCTCAAGAAAAAGGAAGAAAGCTTCCGCCTTCTGTTCGAGAACAATCCGCTGCCGATGTTTCTCTACGACGCAGAGTCACGCGTCATCCGCGCCGCCAATGAGGCTGCGCGCCGCCATTACGGCTATGAGACCGCCGACCTCGAAGGGCGCAACATCTCCGTGCTGTTCGACGGCCCCTCGCCCATTGGCGCGCCGGAGGGCGCGTGGCGGCACCGCAAGGCCGATGGCGGCGTCATGGACGCCACCTTGTTCTCGCGCGAGTTGGAGCTGGATGGGACGCCGGCCGTGCTGCTTGCGGCGATCGATGTCACGGAACGTCGGCGCGCCGAACAGCGTCTGTTTCACATGGCCAGGCATGACGCGCTGACGGGCCTGCCGAACCGCACGCAATTCCGCGAGCGCGTGGAGGAGCTCGTCTCCTACCACCGGCCCTTCTCCATTCTTTTATTCGATCTCGACGAGTTCAAAGGCGTCAACGACACGCTTGGTCACTCGGTCGGCGATGTGCTGCTCGAGCAAGCCGCGCGCCGCATCGCCGGATCGATCCGCGCCGACGACATGGCCGCGCGGCTTGGCGGCGACGAGTTCGTCGTGATTCACATGGGCGCAGCTGAGGAAGGCGCAATCGCCGCCCTGGTCGAGCGCGTGATCGCCGCGCTGTCGGCGCCGTTCGACCTTGATGGTCACAAGGTGACGATCAGCGCCAGCGTCGGCATCGCCTGCGCGCCGCGCGACGGCGCGGACTGCGACGTGCTGCTGAAGCATGCCGATCTCGCGCTCTATGAAGCCAAAGCCCATGGCCGGCGTACGCTGCGCTTCTTCGCCCCGGAGATGGACGCCCGCTTGCAGGAGCGCCGCAAGCTCGAAGCCGACCTTCGCGTCGCCGTGCATACTGGCGCGCTCGACGTGCACTACCAACCGCTGGTCAATCTCGTCGACGGAGCGATCTGCGGCTTCGAAGCGCTGCTGCGCTGGCGCCATCCCGAGCGCGGATTCATCTCGCCCGCGGAGTTCGTGCCGCTCGCTGAAGATACCGGCCTGATCGGACCCATCGGTCAGATGGTGCTCCGGCGCGCCTGCGCCGAAGCCGCGCGCTGGCCGGGCGATCTCAAGGTCGCCGTCAACCTTTCGCCGACGCAGTTCAAGCACGGCGACGTGCTCAATACGGTGGTGCAGGCGCTCGCGGCGTCCGGCCTCGCCCCGCATCGGCTTGAGCTTGAAATCACGGAAGCGCTGCTGATGGAGCGAAGCGAGAAAATCCTCGCCGTGCTCAATGGCGTGCGCGCCCTCGGCGTCGGGCTCTCCATGGACGATTTCGGCACCGGTTACTCTTCGCTGTCGTACCTGCGCACGTTTCCGTTCACCAAGATCAAGATCGACCAGAGCTTTGTGCGCGAGCTGCGCTCAAGCGTGGACGCCCAAGCGATCGTGCGCGCGATCCTCGCGCTGGGCGAAAGTCTCGGGCTCACGGTGCTCGCCGAAGGCGTCGAGCATCCCGACGATGTCGCCTATCTGAAACTGATGGGTTGTCAGGAAGGTCAGGGCTTCCATTTCGGCAAGGCGCAGCCGGCTGAGGCGTGGTTTCCCGCATCGCCGGCGCCGCTGCAATCCGCACCGATCGAAGCCGAGCTAGCGTGCGTGCAGCCGCTCCGCCGCGAGGCCTAAGGGCGCCGCCGTCGTCCGCTTCGCCACATGCATGCGGATGTGCGACTGGACGTCGGAGATGAGGCCGAGGGCCAACATCTTGTCGCGCAGGAAATCGTCATAGGCGTGCATGTCGCTGGTGACGATGCGCATCACGTAGTCGGCGGCGCCCGTCACCGTGGCGCATTCGACCACTTCCGGCCATTTCGCCACCGCGGCTTCGAACTTATCCAAATTGTCCCGCGACGGCAGCTGCAGCTTCACGCTGGCGTAGACCTCAAAGCCGAGGCCCAGCTTCTCGTAGTCCAAGAGCGTCACCTGGCGGACGATGACGCCGATCTTCTTCAGCCGCTCGATCCGCCGCCAGCATGGCGAGGAGGAAAGGCCGACTTTTTCGGCGATGTCGGCGATGGAAAGCGAGGCGTCCTGCTGCAGAAGGTCGAGTATCTTGATGTCGACCGCGTCCAGGTCTTCGGTCAAAGTTTCCTCCGCCATCGCGATTGGTGGCAATTTTGTCC
>DASZSK010000089.1:0-70851 GCA_035548735.1 Caulobacterales bacterium
TGCGCCGCGCCCCAGCGCTGCGCGGTCTGCGCGACAAAGTCATGCGGCGCGACATTTCCGAGGCTCGCCGCATCGTAAAGGATCACGTCGCCGCCGCGGCGGCCGTCCGTCGACTCCCAGCGGCACGAACCCGCGCCCACATCGCCCGCCGCGCTCGATTGGACCCCCGTGCCGAACAGCGCTTCCGGCTGCGCGATGAGCGCGCACGCGGCGCCGCTTCCGGCATGCTGCGCGCCGCCGCCCGGGCGACCGCAACTGGCGACCAAAAGCGCAAGCGCAACAACAGCGACGAATTTCGACATGAGCGCCTTCTCGGGGTTCGAACCGGCGGCGAAGCTAGACGTTCCGGGCGCGCGCGTGAAGCTTTTGTGACGAGTTCAACTCTGCGGCGGATGGCGCGCCAGGAAGTCGAAGACATGCGGATACATCCCGTCGCGCACGAGCGTCGCGTGATCAGAGCCCGGCATGCGCACGAATTCCTTGGGCTGGTTCGCTAAGGCGAACAGTCGTTCACCCTGTGCGAACGGCACCAGGCTGTCGTGGTCGCCATGCACGATCAGCACCGGCATATGCACCCGCGCGATGTAATCGCGGGAGGCGAAGCGATCGGTGATGAGTGCGCCAAGCGGCCCGGCGCGCACATGCGCCACGTCATCGACGCCGGTGAACGGCGCCTCAAGCACGAGCGCGCGCGCTGGTCGCTCGCTGGCGAGACGCACGGCGACACCGGAGCCCAGCGAAAAGCCGTCGATGATGATGTCCTTCGCGCTGTAGCCGTGCACGATCAGCCAGTCATAGCCGGCGCGCGCATCCTCATGCAGGCCGGCTTCACTCGGATGACCGGTCGAGCCGGAATAGCCGCGATAATAGACGGCGAGGAATCCGGCGCCGCCTTCGCGAATGCGCCGCCAGCGGCCGTCCCAAATCTGCGGCCGTCCGCCATTGCCGTCGAAGAAGAGAAAGACAGGCGCGCCGCTCGGCGGGGGCGCATACCACGCCACCAGCGTCTCGCCATCGGCGGTGCGGACATGCTCGACAGACACGCCGTCGAGATCGGGCGCAACGACGGTCGCGTCAGGGTGATAGATGAACGAACCTTGGCAGGCAGAAAGCGTCACCGCGCCGCCGACAAGCGCGACCACCGCGACGATGATCCAACGCAACGGCCGCATCACATCACAAAGCCTTGACGATCTCGTCCGTCATTTTCTTGGCGTCGCCCAACAGCATCATCGTGTTGTCGCGGTAGAAGAGTTCGTTGTCGACGCCCGCATAGCCCACGCCGCCCATGCTGCGCTTCACGAACAGCACGGTTTTCGCCTTCTCCACGTCGAGGATCGGCATGCCGAAGATCGGGCTCTTGGGATCAGTTTTGGCGATCGGGTTGGTGACGTCATTGGCGCCGATCACGTAGGCGACGTCGGCCTGGGAAAATTCGTTGTTGATGTCTTCGAGTTCGAACACTTCATCATACGGCACGTTGGCTTCGGCCAAGAGCACATTCATGTGCCCCGGCATGCGGCCCGCGACCGGATGGATGGCGTATTTCACTTCGACGCCTTCCTTCTTCAGCATGTCGGCCATTTCGCGCACGCTGTGCTGTGCTTGCGCGCTCGCCATGCCGTAGCCCGGCACGATGATCACCTTCGACGCGTTTTTCATGATGAAAGCCGCATCGTCGGCGCTGCCCGCTTTGTACGGACGCTGCACCGCGCTCGCAGCCGCCGTCGCGCCATCGGCGGCGCCGAAGCCGCCGAGGATGACGGAAATAAAGCTCCGGTTCATCGCCTTGCACATGATGTAAGAAAGGATCGCGCCCGAGGAGCCGACCAGCGCGCCGGTGATGATGAGCGCCACGTTCTCCAGCGTGAAGCCCAGCGCCGCCGCCGCCCAGCCCGAATACGAGTTCAGCATCGAGACGACGACCGGCATGTCGGCGCCGCCGATCGGGATGATCAGCAGAATGCCGATCAGCAGCGAAAGCCCGAGCAGCGCCCAATAGGCCCAGGTCTCCTGGCCATGCGAGTTCACCAGAATGACGATCACGGCGACGATGCCGAGCGCGATCGCGATGTTGATCAGGTGCCGCGCCGGCAGAATGATCGGCGCGCCGGACATGTTGCCGTTGAGCTTGGCGAACGCGATGACGGAGCCCGTGAAGGTGACGGCGCCGATGGCGGTGCCGAGCGAAAGCTCGATCAGGCTTTGCAGCTTCACGCCGTCGGGCGTGTCGATGTGGAAGCTGCTGGGCGAATAAAGCGCGGCGACCGCGACCGCGACGGCGGCCAAGCCAACCAGCGAGTGAAACGCGGCCACGAGCTGCGGCATCGCCGTCATCTTGATGCGCCCGGCCGTCACCGCGCCGACGCCGCCGCCGACCAGCGCGCCAACGCCGATGAAGCCCATCGTCGTCGCATCGAGATGCACAAGCGCCAGCGTGACGCCGACCGCCAGCGCCATGCCCAGCATGCCGAAGCGATTGCCGGCGCGGCTCGTCTCCGGGCTCGACAGCCCGCGCAGCGCCAGAATGAACAGCACGCCCGCAACGAGATAGAGAATTGCCGCTAAACTGAGATCCATCTCCGCCCCTCTTTTCACGTGCGGCGTGCGCTAACGCGGCGCCGCCGTCAAGCTCATCGAAATCGCCGCCAGCGCCACCAGCCGGATATCATCGCCGCGACCGGCGCCGCAAAGAACACAACGGCCGCCATCCAGGCGGGCCAGCCGTTCTCGGTCGCGCCGATGAAAGCGAGCGCGTTGCCGACAATCGGCACGAACGCGAGCAGAAGGCCGACGATCACCGACGGAAAAGCGTCCCAGCCCCAATCGTTCTGGATCGCTTCGCTGACGTAGTGGATTTGCAGCAGACAGAGCCCGAGCCAGATCAGCGCGACCAGGCAGCCCACGCGGGCGCAGCCATTGAGCTGAACGGTGATGGCGCGCATGGCCTCCGGCCCGCCCATCGGCTCAAACGAGGTCGCAGGCGCACCATCATCCTCGACGCCGTTGCGCGCGCGGCGCGCGGCTTCGCGCAACTCGTCGTCATTGACCTGGCCGTCCTCCTGCGCGTCGAGCACGTCGGCGTAGAAGCCCTCGACCACGACCTGCAATTCAGCGATGGCGCGCGGCGCACGCAGGCCGGCGCGTCGGCCTTGATCCCAAGCGTCGTTGAATCGCCGCGCGAACGCTTCGGCGGAGAGCCGTCCGTCGAGATAGGCCTCGATCAGCGCGCGCCAATCCGCCGAACTCATGGGCGCAGCGGAGCGCTCACTTCGCCTTCTTCTTGTACATGGCGAGCATGCGCTGCGTGACCAGGAAGCCGCCGAAAATGTTGACCGAGGCGAGGCCAACGGCGATGCCGCCCGCGGCCTTGGCGATCCAGGTGCTCAGCTCCACCGGCGAACCGGGCGCTGCGCCCGGCGGAAATTGCGCGGCCGCGGCGATCAGAGCGCCGACGATGATCACGGACGAGATCGCGTTCGTCACCGCCATCAAAGGCGTGTGCAGAGCCGGCGTCACCGACCACACAACGTAATAGCCGACGAAGATCGCCAGCACGAAGATGGCCAGATAGAAGACGATAGGATCGATGGCTTCCATAATGCCCCTCAGCTCGACTCGTAGGCGGCGTCCGCGCGGACGATGAGGCCGCGCTCGTCGAGTTGGTGAACCTCGACGACGCGTTCGCCGCGATGATTGCGATAGATCAGCGTGTGGCCGCGCGCACCAATGCACAGGCTCTCCGGCGTGAATTTAAGGTCCGGAATGCGGGCAAGCCCAAGTTCGAAATAAGCGCGCAGCAATGCTTTGCCCTCGATCACGCCGTCGGCCGTGAGGCCGAGGGCGGCGATGAACGGCGAAGAAAATTCGATATCTTCCGCATAGAGGGCCAGGACTGCATCGACGTCATGCGCGTTCCACGCGTCATACCAACGCTGGGCGAGCGCGGCGTCGTTCATGTCACGCGCTCGGCGCCGGCGGCGAGAGCGCCGGATGAATGATCGCCCCGCCGCGCGTCAACATCGCACCCTTGATGATTTCATCATCCCAATGCGGCGCGAACGCCTTGCTGTCCTTGTCCATGAGCAGCGGCAACAGCGCCAAGAGGTTGCGCGCATAGAGCGCCGATGAATCGGCCGGCAGCCGCGCCGGCAAATTGCTGAAGCCCATGATCCTGACGCCATTGACGACGACCAGCTCGTCCGGCTTCGACAGCGGGCAATTGCCGCCTTGAGCCACCGCGAGGTCGACGATCACCGAACCCGGACGCATCGATTTCGCCATCTCCTCGGTGACCAGCACCGGCGCCTTCCGGCCCGGGATGAGCGCCGTGGTGATGACAACGTCCTGCTTGGCGATGTGTTCGGCGACCAGCGCCGCTTGCTTCTTCTGGTAGTCCGCGCTCATCGGCTTGGCGTAGCCGGCGGCGGTTTCGGCCTGCTTGAACTCTTCGTCCTCGACCGCGACGAACTTGGCGCCCAGCGAGGCCACCTGCTCCTTCGCCGCCGGGCGCACGTCCGTGGCGGTGACGACCGCGCCCAGGCGGCGCGCGGTGGCGATGGCCTGCAGCCCGGCCACGCCGGCGCCCATCACGAACACCTTGGCCGCGGCCACCGTGCCGGCCGCCGTCATCATCATCGGAAAGGCGCGGCCATAGAGTTCGGCCGCCTCGATCACGGCGCGATAGCCGGCGAGGTTTGACTGTGAGGACAGCGCGTCCATGGATTGGGCGCGGCTGATGCGCGGCACGAATTCCATGGCCAGCGCCTCGATCTTGGCCTTCGCCAGCGCCTCGACGGTCGCCCGATCCGAGTACGGGTCCATCAGCGCGGCGAAGCCGCCCCCGGCTTTCATCGCGCCGATCTCGGTCGCGCTGGGGGCGCGGACCTTGAGGGCGAGATCTGCGCCGTTCAGCGCAGCGGCCGCGTCGGCGGCGATTTCCGCGCCCGCCGCCTTGTAGAGATCGTCGGGCGCGCTCGAGGCGACGCCGGCGCCGGTCTCGATCACCACCGTATGCCCGAGAGCGGCGATCTTCTTGACGCTATCGGGCGTCGCCGCGACGCGGGTCTCGCCGGCCGCGGTTTCCTTCAGGACGGCGATCCGCATGGGGCTGCCTTCAGTGCATCAGGCCGGCCAGCGCCGGCACGATCAGTCCGCCCAAGATCAACAGCACGGCTTGGGCGATCTGCACCGCCCACCAGGCGCCGGACATGCGAAAGAAAAGCCCAACACCAACGCCGATGGCGATGACCGCGGCGACCCCGGCCCACCAGCCGGCGCCGATGGCGAACGCCAGAACCAGCAGCGCGACCGCCTGAGCGATATGGGTCGAGCCCCAAAGACCCGCGACGATAAATCCGGAGAAGGTCTCCTTCTGATCACGGATATCCATGTCGCCCTGCGCTCCGTGCGCCGCCTCAGCCATCAAAGCCCTCTCCCGAAACAAAAGTTCAGTCGCCGCATGTAAACCGCGCCGCGTGCGCGAACAAGCGTCGCCTCGCCGCGCCACCGCGCGTCGCCATGGGCTGAAACTGAACACGAAGACGAATGAAATCCGTGCCTTATGGCCGGAAAGCTGGCGTCAGCCGCGGCTCGACACGGATATAAAGCTGACGTCCTCGCCCTCGAACCGCGCCGCGCTCAGCGTTCCGGAGGCGTAGGCGCCCGTATCGACGGCGACGCGCCGCTGGTCGGCATAAGGCTGATCGACCGGCGTATGACCATGCACGATGCGATGCGAGTAGCGCTTCTTGTCCGCCAAAAAGCGGCCCCGCGCCCACAGCAAATCCTGATCGAGCTGCTCCTCGATCGTGCGCGCGGAATCGATCCCGGCATGGACGAAGGCGTAATCGCCCAGGACGGCCATGCGCTCCAGCCCCTCCAGAAACGCACGATGGGCGTCGGGAAGCTTCAGCCTGAGCTGGTCCGCCGCCAGCAGCCAGGCGAGATCGTCGCCGCCGACCGTCTGCGGCGGCTGAACCCCGTAGGCGCGCAGCGTCTCGGCGCCGCCATGCATCACCCAGCCGCGATTGGCGAGCGGGTCCTCGAGAAAGGACAGCATGGATTGTTCGTGGTTGCCCTTAAGGTAATGGCGCTCGAATCCATGCGGGCGCTGCTCCAGCAGCAGATTGAGCACGTCGGCGCTGCGCGGACCGCGATCAACATAATCGCCGAGGAAGACGACGATCGGCTCGCCGCCGCCGCGCTTGTCGGCTTCCGCGCGCGCCTCCAGCAGGTCGAGCATCTTAGTCAGGAGATCGACGCGCCCATGCACATCGCCGACGGCGTAACCCACGCGTCCTTCGACGAACTTCGCAGCCGGCTGCGCGTCCTGTTTGAATAAGCCCCAAAGGCCCATGATGCGACCCGAGTAGCCACAAGGGAAATGGAGACGCAACGCTCTTCCCCTGCGCGATGCGAGCAGCAGCAGTGCGGAGCGAAACTTGCAAGAAGAAGCTTCGGACTGCGGCGCTTTGACCATCATGGTTAACGAGCGTTCGCGCTTTCGAGAGCGGCATGAGCACGAACGCGCCCTTGGTCTCGGTGATCATGGCGAACTACAATGGCGGTGCGCATATCGCCCAGGCCGTGCGCGCCGTGCTGCGCCAGACGCTCACGCAGCTTGAGCTGATCGTCAGCGACGACGGCTCGAGCGATGACAGCCTCGCCCGCGCGCGGGCCGCCGCCGCTGGCGATGCGCGCGTCGTTTTCGTTGACGGCCCAAGCAAAAGCGGCCCCGCCGCTGCGCGCAACCGCGCGCTCGCCGTCGCACGCGGCGAATGGATCGCCATCGTCGACAGCGACGATCTCATTCACCCGCAACGCCTGGAGCGGCTCATCGCCGCCGCGCAGGGCGATGGCGCCGACATCGTCGCCGACGACATGCTGGTCTTCTATGATGGCGGCGCGGCGGCGCACGCGCACCTGCGCGGCGCGTTAACCAATCAGCCCTGCTGGGTCACTCCGGCGCGCTACGCGCTCGCCAATAGATTGTTCGCCAGCGAACCATCGCTTGGATACCTGAAGCCGCTGTTTCGCCGCGTGAGCGCCGAAGGCGCCCCAGTCCGCTACAACGAGAGCCTGCGGATCGCCGAAGATTTCGATCTGGTGATGCGGATGCTGATCGCGGGCGCGCGCATGCGCGTTTACCCCGACCTCACCTATTTCTACCGCAAGCACGCCAATTCCATCTCGCATCGCCTGAGCGCCGCCGACATCGGAGCGATGCTCGCGGCGCACGATCAGCTTGGCGAGGGCCGCACCGTCGCGCCGGAGTTGAGGCGCGCCCTGGCGAAGCGCCGCGCCAGCCTGCTCGATGCGCGAAGCTTTGACGCGAGCGTCAGCGCGCTGAAGGCGCGCAAGCCGTTCGCGGCGGTGAGCGCGATCATGCGACGGCCATCGGCGCTGACGCTGTTCCGCTATCCGCTGCTCGACCCGCTGTTCCGGAAAAGAACACGCAGGACGCCACCGTCCATCGAACCGCGCATCGCGCTCATCTCGCGCCAGCGCGTGGTCGGCGCTTCCAACGGCAGCTCAAGCTATCTGCTGTCGATCGTCAGGGCGCTGCGCGACGCGGGGTTCGCCGTGGATTATATTGGCGCCTCGCCAAAGATCTTTGGCCGCTGGCCGCTGCTGCGGCTTCGCCCAGAAATGGAAATTTTCTCCAGCTACGCGATCCGCGGCGGCGTGCGCTTCGGCGACATCATCGTTGCGATTGATCCGCGCATTGCGCTCGCCGCGGCCGCCGGCGTCGCGGCGAAGCTGCTGCAGAGGCTCCGCATCAAGGTCAGGTGGGACCGTCCGGCGCCCTACGCCATCGCGGCGGAGGCGGAGCGCGCCGACATGCTGTTCGTGGCGCGTCGCGCCAACCGAGTTCAGGCGATCGTTTGCGATTACGCCTTCCTGGCGCCGCTCGCGCCTTATGCGCTCTCACCCGAGGCGCCGGTGTTCACCGTGATGCACGATCTTATGTCGGCGCGCGCAGCCGATCCCTACGAGCGCGTGCCTGACGAAGTCGCAAAGCTCACGGCGAAAGAGGAGTTCGCGCTGCTCGGCCTCGCCGACGTCGTCGTCGCGATCCAAGCACAAGAAGCCGATCTCGTGCGCAAAGCGCTGCCCAACACCGCAGTGCTAGTCGCCTCTCACAGCGTGTCGATGAGCGACATTCCCCAACCAGGCGAGGACGACACGCTGCTCTTTGTCGGCAGCAACACCGCGCCGAACGTCACCGCGATGACGTGGTTTTTTGCGGAATGTTGGCCGAAAATCAAAGCACAACGGCCGAGTGCGCGACTGTCGATCGCGGGCTCGGTTGCGCGCTCTTTGCCGTCCGCGCCGGAGGGCGTGAACATCCTCGGCGTCGTTCCCGATCTTGCGCCGCATTATCGTGACGCAGGCGTCGTGATTTCGCCGCTGCGCACCGGATCAGGTCTCAAGATCAAGCTGATTGAGGCGTGCGCGGCAGGCAAAGCCATCGTCGGCACGACCGTAACCGTACAAGGCGTAGAGAACATTACGCGCGACGCGATGATCGTTACAGACGACGCTGACGCGCTCGCGAGCGCGATCACGACTCTGCTTGGCGACGTGAAGCGTCGCACGGCGCTGGCGCAAGCGGCGCTTCAGTGCGCAAGGCAGCATTTTTCGCGCGACGCCGCGCTTGGTCCGCTCATCGCCGAAATCACGCGGCGCACGCGAGACCGCGCGACTGATGAGAATTTCTCCTCTCGCCCGCATTCGCTTGGCAAGGAGGCCAGTGCTCAGCCACAGAGCGTCTGAAGCCGCGAGCGTCGACAAAATTGGCGCACTCAAAAATTACGCGCGCATTAAGGACGATAGGGCCTGGAACGTGCATGCCGCGGGCGTAGGATCGGATTGGGGACGACACGAATGCCAATCGCAGACTCTGTACGCTTGGGCGCCAATGTGGCGATCCATCATCCGCAATTGGTAAATCTCTACGGCTGCTCGGTCGGCGAGGGATCGCGGATCGGCGCCTTTGTTGAAATTCAAAAGAACGCTTCCATCGGCGAACGCTGCAAGATCTCCTCGCACACCTTCGTTTGCGAAGGCGTCGAGATCGAGAACGAGGTGTTCATCGGCCACGGCGTGATGTTCATCAACGACCCCTATCCGCGCGCGGCCAATGCGGACGGCTCGGCGCAGAGCGAGAAGGATTGGGTGGTGGTGCCGACGCGCGTGAAGGCGCGCGCTTCGATCGGCTCCAACGCAACCATCATGTGCGGGATTACGATCGGCCAATGCGCGCTCGTCGGCGCCGGCGCGGTCGTCACCAAGGACGTGCCGGACTACGCGATCGTCGCCGGCGTTCCGGCCAAAATCGTCGGCGACACGAGAGCAGTTAACGCGCCTGCCGAAGTGCAGAGCGAAGGCGGGGCATCAGAATGATCAATATCGGCGTTATCGGTTACGGCTATTGGGGCCCGAACCTGGTCCGCAACTTCGCGGAGCTGAACGGCGCGCGCGTGCATAGCGTCGCCGATCTCGACCCGAAGAAGCTCGAACTCGTGCAGAAGCGCTTCCCGGCGGTGAAGACGACCACCAGCTTTCAGGATCTCATCCGCGATCCGGAAGTGCATGCGATCGCCATCGCCACCCCGGTGAACACGCACTTCGAACTGGGCATCGCCGCCTTGAAGGCCGGCAAGCACGTCTGGCTGGAAAAGCCCATGACGGAAACCTCGCTGCAGGCCCGCCAGCTCGTGCATGAGGCCGAAAAGCGCAAGCTCGTCCTGCACTGCGACCACACCTTCATCTATACGGGCGCGGTCAAGAAGATGGCCGAACTGGTGAAGGGCGAAGAGCTCGGCAAGGTGCTCTATTACGATAGCACGCGTGTCAATCTGGGACTGTTCCAGCGCGACGTCAGCGTCATTTCGGACCTCGCGGTGCATGATTTCTCGATTTTGGATCACCTGCTCGGCGAACAGCCGGTCGCGGTGTCGGCGGGCGGCATCAACCATTTCCCCGGCACGCCGGAGAACCTCGCCTATATCACCATGTTCTATGACTCGGGCGCCATCGCCCACGTCAATGTGAGCTGGCTCGCGCCGGTGAAAGTGCGCACGGTTCTGGTCGGCGGCACCAAGAAGATGTTCGTCTATGACGACCTGCAACCGTCGGAAAAGCTCAAGATCTACGACAAGGGCGTGTCGTTCACCGACGACCCGCAGAAGATCTATCAGATGCGCGTGGGCTACCGCACCGGCGACATGTGGGCGCCGAAGCTCGACGAAAGCGAAGCACTGAAAGCCGGCGCGCTCGATTTTTGCAACGCCATCGAAGCCAAGAAGCAAACGGCGACGGACGGCAAGCTCGGCTTGCGCGTCGTCGAAGTGATCGAAGCCGCAACGAGCTCAATGCGCGGGCGCGGCGAGACTGTCCACCTTCCGCGCATGGAGAAAGTGCTGTGATCCCGTTCGTCGACCTGAAGTCCCAGTATCTGAGCATCAAGCCGGAAGTGGACGCCGCCATCCAGCACATCCTGGACAACACCCAGTTCATTCTGGGCGCGGAAGTCGCCGAGCTGGAAAAGGAATTCGCGGCCTATAGCGGCGCGCAATTCGGCCTGGGCGTGAACAACGGCACCAACGCGCTTTATCTGGCGCTGCTCTCGGCCGACATCGGCCCGGGCGATGAAGTCATCACCGTGCCGTTCACGTTCGTGGCCAGCGTCTCTGCCATCCATTACACGGGCGCGACGCCGGTGTTCGTGGACATCGATCCGCGCACCTTCACGATGGACCCCGCCAAGCTCGAAGCGGCGATCACGCCGAAGACCAAGGCGATCGTCCCGGTGCACCTCTACGGCCAGCCCGCCGACATGGACCCGATCATGGCGATCGCCAAGAAGCACGGGCTTCTGGTGCTCGAAGACGCCTGCCAGGCGCACGGCGCCGAGTACAACGGCAAGCGCGTTGGCGGCATCGGCGATTGGGGCGCGTTCAGCTTCTATCCGGGCAAGAATCTCGGGGCCTATGGCGAAGGCGGCATGACCACGACGAGCAATGCCGAATACGCTCGCAAGATCCGCATGCTGCGCGATTGGGGCGCGGAGAAGAAGTACCAGCACGTGCTCAAGGGCTTCAACATGCGCCTTGAAGGCATGCAGGGCGCGATCCTCCGGGTGAAGCTCAAATATCTCGAGAAGTGGACCGAAGCCCGCCGCGCCGCGGCCGCGCGCTACAACGCGCTGTTCGCCGGCACGGGCGTTCAGACGCCGTACGCGCAACCGAACGTCCGCCACGTCTATCACGTCTACGCCATCCGCACGCCGGAGCGTCAGAAGTGGATCGACGCGCTGAACGCCAAGGGCATCCAATCGGGCATCCACTACCCGATCCCGATCCACGAACTGCCGGCGTTTGAAGACCTGGGCTACAAGCACGGCCAATTCCCGCACGCCGAAAAGGCCGCAGCGGAAACGCTGTCGCTGCCGATGTTCGCGGAAATCACCGCCGATCAACAGGCGGAAGTCGCCGCGGCCGTGATCGAACTGCAACGCGCTGGCGCGGGGATCGCCCGATGAACATCGAAGGCGCCAAGATCCTCGTCACCGGCGGCTGCGGCCTGATCGGCTCGACCACGATCGATCAATTGCTGAAGGAAGACGTCGGCCAGATCGTCATTTTCGACAATCTGGTGCGCGGCTCGATGCACAATGTCGCGGAAATCCTCAACGACAAGCGGGTGAAGCTCGTGAAGGGCGACATCCGCGACGTCGAGGCCACGCGCAAGGTGACGGAAGGCATGGACGCGGTCATCCACATGGCCGCCATCCGCATCACGGCGTGCGCGGCCGAGCCGCGCGAAGCCTTCGAAGTGATGTGCGCTGGCTCGTACAATGTCGTGGAAGCGGCCCATCTCGCCGGCGTGAAGAAGATCGTCGCCGCCTCGTCGGCCTCGATCTACGGCCTCGCCGACAGCTTCCCGACGACCGAGAAGGATCACCCGTACAACAACCGCACCTGGTACGGCGCCTCGAAGATCATGCTCGAAGGGCTGCTGCGCTCCTTCAACGACATGTACGGCACCGACTATTGCGCGTTCCGCTACTTCAATGTGTACGGGCCGCGCATGGACATCCACGGCAAGTACACCGAAGTGCTGATCCGCTGGATGGAGCGCATCGAAGCCGGTCAACCGCCCTTGATCCTCGGCGACGGCAAGACCTCGATGGACTTTATCTATATCGACGACATCGCGCGCGCCAACGTCGCCGGCTTGAAGTCGGACGTGTCCGACGAAGTGTTCAACGTCGCCTCCGGCGTCGAAACCACGCTCAATGATCTGGCCGAAGCGCTGATGCGCGTGATGGGCAAGAAGCTCACGCCGGAATACGGCCCCGAGCGCAAGGTGAATGCGGTGCCGCGCCGTCTCGCCTCCACCGAGAAGGCCAAGCGCCTGCTCGGCTGGCAAGCGGAAGTCGATCTCGAAGAAGGGCTTGAGCGCCTCGTCTCGTGGTGGCGCGCCAACAAAGAGCACGTTGCATGATCCCGTTGATGAAGCCGCTGATGGATCAGCGCGAAGCCGACGCGGCCGCGCGGGTCATCCTTTCGGGCTGGGTCACCCAGGGCCCGGAAGTGGCGGCGTTCGAAAAGGAATTCGCGGCCTATACGGGTGCAGCGCACGCAACGGCGGTGTCCAACTGCACAACGGCGCTGCATCTGGCGCTGCTTGCGGTGGGTGTGGGCGCCGGTGATGAAGTGATCACGGTCAGTCATTCCTACATCGCCACCGCCAATGCGATTAAGTATTGCGGCGCGATCCCGGTGTTCGTGGACGTCGAACCCGTGACGTTCAACATGGACCCAGAGCTGATCGAAGCGGCGATCACGCCGAAGACCAAGGCGATCCTGCTGGTCCATCAGATCGGCATGCCGGCCAATCTCGAGGCGATCGTCGCCATCGGCAAGAAGCACGGCCTCGCCGTGGTGGAAGACGCCGCCTGCGCCATCGGCAGCGAAATCCTCTGGGAAGGCCAGTGGGAGAAGATCGGGCGCACGCGCGGCGATGTGGCGTGCTTCTCGTTCCATCCGCGCAAGATCGTCTCGACCGGCGACGGCGGCATGCTGACCACCAACAATCCGGCTTACGACAAGCAGTTCAAGCTGCTGCGCCAGCACGCCATGAGCGTGCCGGACACCGTGCGTCACGGCTCGAACCAGGTGATCTTCGAGACCCACCCGGTGCTCGGCTACAATTACCGCATGACCGACATCCAGGCGGCGGTTGGCCGCGAGCAATTGAAGCGCGTCGTCGACATCGTGCCGGCGCGCCGCAAGATCGCGGAAAATTACAACAAGCTGCTGTCCAACAATCTGGGGATCGAAACGCCTGTCGAACCGGCTTACGCGCGCTCGAACTGGCAAAGCTACAGCGTCGGCCTGCCCGCGCATGTGGATCAGCGCGCCGTGATGCAATTCATGCTCGACGCCGGCATCGCCACGCGCCGCGGCATCATGTGCGCGCACCGCGAAGACGGCTACAAGAACGGCCACGCCTTCAACCTGCCGCACTCGGAAGCCGCGCAGGACCGCCGCATCATCCTGCCGCTCTACACGCAGATGACAGAGGCCGAACAAGAACAAGTGGCGGAAACGCTGAAGCAGGCCTGCGCGCAATGACGGACGCCGCCCTGGATATGGAAGCCGCGCGCGCCGCGGCGGCGCATGCGGAAGTCACGCGCATTCGCCCCAATCGCGGCTGGTTCGATCTCGATCTGGCCGCGGTGTGGCGCTACCGCGAACTTCTCGTCGTGCTGATCATGCGCGACATCCAGGTGCTTTATAAGCAGGCCGCGCTCGGCGCCGCCTGGGCGATCCTGCAGCCGCTCTTCGCCGTCGTCATCTTCACGGTGATTTTCGGCTACTTCGTGAAAATGCCGTCGGACGGCATCCCCTACCCAATCTTTGCCTTCGCGGCCGTGCTGCCCTGGACCTACTTCGCCGAAGCCACGCGCCGCAGCGCCACCGGCATGGTCGACGACGCGGAACTGGTGCGGAAGGTTTACTTCCCGCGCCTCATCATGCCGCTGGCGAAAGTGTGCGGCCCGCTGCTCGATTTCTCCATCGCCTTCGTCGTGCTGCTGATCATGATGCTCTGCTACGGCATCATGCCGAGCTGGAAGATGATCGTGGTGCCGCCGCTCGTCGTGCTGGCGGGACTGCTTGCGCTGGCGATCGGGCTGTGGCTTGGCCCAATCAATGTGCGCTTCCGCGACATCAAGCACACCGTGCCGTTCATGCTGCAGATCGGCATGTATGCTTCGCCGATCGTGTACCCGCTGAGCCGCGTTCCAGAACAGTGGCGGACGCTTTACTCGCTGAACCCCATGGTCGGCGTCATCGAAGGCTTCCGCTGGGCGGTGTTCGGCCGCGGCGAATTCAATCTGGCCGCCATCGGCATCAGCGCCATAGTCGTTCTCGTTCTACTCGCCGGGGGGCTCATCTTCTTCCGTCGTGCAGAGCAGACTTTCGCGGACGTGATCTGACATGACGAACGATCTCGCCATCAGCGCCCGCGGACTTGGCAAGCGCTACCGGCGCGGGGCCAAGGCGTCGAAGCACGACTCGCTGCGCGACGTGATCCAGGACGGCGTGATGTCGCTCCTGCGCGGCAATTCCGCCGAGCGTCGCGCGCGCGAGGAATTCTGGGCGTTGAACGACGCCAATTTCGACATCGCCAAGGGCGAGAATGTCGGCATCATCGGTCTGAACGGCGCCGGCAAATCGACGCTGCTCAAGGTGCTCTCCCGCATCGTCACGCCGACGACCGGCACAGCGGAAATCCATGGCCGCCTCGGCGCGCTTTTGGAGGTGGGCACTGGCTTCCACCAGGAACTCACGGGCCGCGAAAACACTTTTCTGTACGGCTCGATCCTCGGCATGACGCGCGCCGAAGTCGCGCGAAAGTTCGACGCGATCGTCGACTTCGCCGAGATCGGCGAATTCATCGACACGCCCGTGAAGCGCTATTCGAGCGGCATGTATGTCCGCCTTGCGTTCGCCGTCGCGGCGCACCTCGATCCCGATATCCTGTTGCTGGACGAGGTGCTGGCCGTCGGCGACTTCGCCTTCCAACGCAAGTGCATGAACTTCGCCCGCTCGCTGGAGCAGCGCGGCTCGACCATCCTGTTCGTCTCGCACAACATGTTCTCGATCAAAACGATGTGCCAACGCGTCATTTATCTGAAGCGCGGGCAGATCGCCTATGACGGCCCGACCGACGAGGGCCTGAAGCTTTACGAAAATGACAGCCGCCTGCAGGCTGCGCCATGGTTCCATGACGATTCCGAAAAGCCGGCGATCGTCATCACCGAAGTCAGCATGCTGGACGAGCGCGGCCAGGAAACCGCCGTGTTCGACTACGGCAAGCGCATGACGGTGCGCATCGGCTACAAGGCGTTTCGTCCAATCGAACGCCCCGACTTCCGAGTCGGCGTCAATCGCTCTGACGAAGTGCATTGCGCCACGTTCAGCTCGACAGCGGACAAAGTCGAGATCGATCAAGTCGAGGGCGACGGCTTCATTGAACTGCGCACGCCGCCGCTGCGGTTCGTCTCCGATCTCTACAGCATGATGATTGTCGTGCGCGAACGCGGCTTTGGCCGCATCGTTTGCGCGCAAATCGGCGGCTCCTTCCATGTCCGCCATCCGGTGTTTGCATCGAACGCGTTCGGCGTCTTCCACGAAAGCGGCGAGTGGCGCGTGCCGCAGGCGAGCGCCGAGCCGCGCCGGATCGAGGCGGCGGGGCCATGAGCGCGATCGAGGCGGCGACGCGGCCCGCGCCGCAGGCGCCGCCCGTCGATACGCGCGCTGAGCCGGCGACGGCGCCCGACCCGCGCACGGCATTCGCCGACTACGAACTCTATCTGCACAAGGCGCAGGCCGCGCACGCGCGCGGGGATCTGGAGAGCGCCGGCGTCTATGCAGCGATCGCCGCGCACGTAGCGATGCGTCCGCATGCGGGATTCTTCGTGAGCCCCCGGCTCGAGCGCCTGCTGGCCGACATCGGCCGCCAAACCGCGACGCCCACGGCCTATCAGCGCAAGCGCGCGCCTGAGATCAAGCATCTGCTCCACGTCGTCACCGAAGTGACGCCGGTCGGAGGGCTCACCAACATGCTGACGCGCTGGATCCAGTGCGACACGGGGCACAAGCATTCGCTTGCGCTCACGGGCCAGCGCACCGCCGTGTTGGAGTCGGTCGCGGACGCCGTTCTGAAGAGCGGCGGACAGGTCTATCGCCTGAACACGACGATGGGCGGGCCGATCCGTTGGGCGCAGAATTTGCGCATGCTGGCGCGCCGGCACGACGCCGTCGTGCAGCACGTCTATGGCCAGGACGCCATCCCGATGATGGCGTTCGCGGAGCCGGCGCTGCTGCCGCCGATCATGCTGCTCAATCACGGCGACCACCTGTTCTGGCTCGGCGTCTCCACCAGCGACGTCGTGATCAATCTTCGCGACGAGGCGCAGACGCTGTCGATCACGCGCCGCCGCGTCGAGCCGCGCCGCAACGTGATGGCGCCGACTATCGTCTCGCCCGCCGTGCGCACGCGCGCGCGCGAAGAGGCGAAGGCCGCGCTCGGCCTTTCGCCCGACACCGTGTTCATGCTCTCCGCAGCGCGTGGCATGAAATACCGCAGCCAAAACGGCCGCTCCTTCGCCGATACCCATGTCGAACTGCTGAAGAAGCACGAAAATGCCGTGCTCTGGGTATTGGGCCCTGGCGAGCCGGAGGACTGGCGCGCCGCCTGCGCCGCCGTTGACGGGCGTATCAAGGGCCTCGCCGAGACGCCCGACACCAAAGTCTATTTCGAAGCAGCCGACATCGCCGTCGACTCTTTCCCGTTCGTCTCGTCGACGTCGCTGATGGAATCCGCGGGGCTGGGCACGCCGCTGGTCTCGCGCTTCTACGGCCCGAAAGAAGCGCGCATCTTCGCGATCAATCACCCCGGCATCGACAAGCCGACGCTGCACGGCGCAACCGAAGCGGAGTATCTGGCCCACCTCGATCGGCTCATCAGCGACCCCGAGCTGCGCGCGCAGAAGGGCGAGGAAGCGCGGCTTTCCGTGCTACACTACCACACGCCCCCGAGCTGGCTCGATTTCATCGAGAAGGCCTATGCGCTCGCCGCCGAACTGCCGCCAATCGACACGGCCAACTATTTCGGCGCCGATGACATCGAGACTTTCGCCGAAGGAGAGCCGGATCGCAGCCTGTTCGAGGTATTCGGCTACACGGAGGAAAATCCGCTCAACACCGCCAAGACTTATCTGGGGCGCCTGCCGGCGCCGGAACGGCTTGCCCTGTGGCGCGAGGCGCAAAAGGCTGGCGTGTTCGAGAGCCGCGGCGAGATGCTGCGCGCGCTGACGCCGGACTGGCTGCGCTACAAGATCAAGGAAGGGCTCACGCCATGACGCGCGTCGATGTCGTCGTGCCTTGCTACAATTACGCGCGCTATCTTGAGCGCTGCGTCGACACCATGCTGAACCAGCGCGGCGTCGACGTGCGCGTGCTGATCATCGACGATTGCTCGACCGACGACAGCGCCAAGATCGGCGCTGCAATCGCGGCGCGCGATCCGCGCGTCACCTTCTGGCGCAACGAGCAGAACCTTCGTCACATCAAGACCTTCAACAAGGGCATCTTCGGCTGGGTGGAAGCGCCCTATTACACGCTGGTGTCGGCGGACGATGCGCTGACGCCGGGCTCGCTCGCGCGCGCCGCCGCCGTGCTCGACGCCCATCCTGACGTGCACCTCGCGTATGGGATGGCGGTCATCGTCGGCGACGAGGACGTCCTGCCGGACGTGGCGGATGCGGCAGAGCCGACCTATCAGATCATCTCCGGCCGCGATTTCCTGAAGCAATCCTGCGAATGGGGCACGCCGACCGCTTCGCCTTGCGTATTGTTGCGCACCTCAGAACAGAAGCGTCTCGGCGGCTATTGCGAACAGATGATCCACACCTCCGACATGGAGATGTGGATGCGCTTCGCCACGCAAGGGCCGATCGGCGTGATCCGCGACAACCAGGCCTATTATCGCTGGCACGGCGCCAACATGACGCTCAATTATACGAGCGGCGTGATGCGCGACGCACGCGAGCGCATCTTCACCTCTCAATATGTCTATGACACGTGGGGCGGCGTCGACATCCCCGACTTTGACCTCTGGCTCGCCAGCCTGAAACAGCGCTTAGGCCGCGAAGCCCTGCGCCGCGCCGAGCGTGCGCTCGAAAACGGCGACGCCACAGCCTATGACGAATGCCGCGCATTCGTGAAGGAATACGCGCCCGACATGCTGAACTCGCCGCTTGCCTGGCGGCTGAGCGCGGCGCGCGCGATCGGCCCTGGCGTAACCAAGGCCGTGCGGCAGGCAGTGCAGCACCTGCGCAAGCGCCGCGCCAACCCCGGTGGGGCCTGGTTCGAAAAGAACAGCACGCTCGGCTGGTGGCCGGAGGCCGCGGAACTCGAATACACCGCAGCGAACGACAAGCACGCGCCGCTGCTGCTGCAGGAGGCGCATTCATGAGTTCGCCGGATACTCCCCAAGTCAGCGTCGTCATCTGCACGCGCAACCGCGCCGCCTCGCTGCGCGAAACGCTAAACAGCGTGCTGACAGCGGCAAAAGCCGCGCCCGATGTGACGCTTGAGGTCGTCGTCGTCGACAACGGCTCAACGGATGGCACGGCTGAGCGTGTGCGCGAATGGGCGGCGAATGCCGATCTCGACGTGCGCATCGCGCCCGAGCCGCGCGTCGGCCTCGCCAACGCGCGCAATACAGGCGTCGAAGCGGCGCGCGGCGACATCATCGTGTTCACCGACGATGACTGCCGCCCGCAAGAAGACTTCTTCACCGCACTGATCAAGAACTACGCGGAGCATGACGGCCCAGTGATCATTGGCGGTCGCGTCGAGCTCGGCGATCCGCAAGACTTGCCGATGACGATCAAGACGGACAAAGACCCCGCGACATTCGACGGCGTCGATCCGGGCGCGTTCCTGATCGGCTCAAACCTGACGATGAATCGCGCCGCCTGGCGCAAAGTCGGTCTGATGGACGAACGCCTCGGCGCCGGAACCCCGCTCAAAGCATCGGAAGAAACCGACTACATCCATCGCGCCTGGCTCGCCGGCATTCCGATCCATTATCGTCCCGATCTGTGTGTCTTCCATTTCCACGGCCGTCGCTCGCTCGACGACATGAAGAAGCTCTGGGCGGGCTACTCGATCGGCAACGGCGCGCTGTTCGCGAAATATTGGGGCACGCCCTACACGCGCCTGCTGCGCTGGAACGTGAAGAATGCGGTGAAGGAATTGCTCGGCGGCCCGAAGGTCGACGCCACCCTCGGCCTCACCTATCGGACGATGGTGCTGGGTAATGCTGAAGGGATGCTGCGGTATTGGACGCAAACTCCGAAGCAGCAGCCCGCGGCGCCGGCGACTTCAGCCTCGCCCACCACGTCCGAAGCGTAGCCAGCGCGTAGCGCAGACGGAAACGCATCAACTGCGACGCATCGATCTTGAACGCTGCGCGCACCTCGCCGGCGAACGGCGTGCGCAACAAGCTTTCCCAATAGAGCCAAGCCCAGGGATGCCACGCATTGCGCATCCACGGCTTCTCCATGCCGATATAGTGGATGAGCTGCGGCGACGGCTTGCCCCAGCGCCGATCGGCGTGCGGTTCGGCCGCGAGTTCTTCCGGCGTCGCATAGCGTTGCACGTTCCAGGTCGGCTCAAAGCCCTTCCAGCGGCGCCAGAACACGTAGTTCAGCGCGTCCTGATCGCCCAATAGCAAGTCCTTGTCGTGCTTCACGACGAAATCGAGTGCGGCGGAGAAGAGCCGTTCGGCGCGCACCTTTTCCAGATCGATCACCAGCACGCCGGCGTTGAAATAATTGGCGCCCTCTTCCGGCAGGCCATATTTGCGCGCGAATTCAAGCGCCGAGACGTAGCAATCCGGCGCGGCGGCGAGCGCGCGATCATCCAGATCGGTCGCCCACAAATCGCGGATGTCGCCGCGCACGATCGTATCGGCATCCACATAGAGCAGACGCTTGCACGCGGCCGGCGCGAGCTTCTCGAGCCCGAGGCGGAACAGCACGGAGCGGTTGAGATGGCCGCGATCGGCGTAGGCGGGAAGATCGTCGTCGCCGACCTCTATCCAAAGGAACGCAGCCTGCGGCGCAAGCGCTTCGACCACCGCCTTGCGATCTTCCGTCACGCCTTCATGCAGCACGATGAAGCGAAGGTCCGCCCCCGGCGCGTGGCGCGCGATTGAAGCGATCACGTTCGCGGCGTGCGGCACGTAACGGGCGTCAAAACCGAAAGCGATGTCGATGCGCTCGCTCATGCGGATCAATCCTGCGCGCCGTTGAGTTCGGGCGTCGTGGGCTTGCGGCTCGGCGACACGATGTGGCGCAACGCGCGCTGAATGGGCGAAGGCCGCACCAGATGAAACGCAGCGCGAAGCGGAAACACCCGCGCAGCATCCCAGATCGCGCCAAGCGCTTCGCGCTTTTGGCCACGCGCCGCGCGCTCTTCCGCGGCGTCCGCGAAGTAGAGATAGAAGTGCCGCAGCGTGCCGTAATAGGCTTTCGACATCGCCATCGGCGTTTTCCAGATGCGCCACTCCGGCACGGCGTGACGCAGGAAGACGCGCCGATCAAAGCCGACCCGACGCCGCTGCAAGGCGTCATAAGAGCCGGCGGGGCGGCCGCGAAACAAGACGCACGCGGTCTGCTGGAAGCCCAAGGCGCGACGGCGCGCGATGCGCATCATCCAATCCAGATCCTGCCCGCCGACCAGCGCCGGATCGAATTCACCGACCTTTTCGCGCACGCTTGCGCGCGCGACCAGCGTGCCGATCTGCGGAAACCAGCCGCTCAGCATGCGGCGCAACATCTCTTCGCCCTGCCCCGGATCGAAATCCGGCCATGGATCGCCATAGAACGGCGCGAGGTCATAATCGGCGTAGATCACCTGCCCCAGCACCGCGTCGAGATCGGGGCGCGCCTTGAGCTGTTCGAGGTGGGGACGAATGTGCTCGCCCATCCAGGCGTCGTCGTCATCGAGGAAGGCGATGAATTCCCCGCTGGCGGCGCGAAGCCCCGCATTGCGCGCAGCGCTCGCTCCCGATTCCGCCACGCGCAGATAGGTCGCGCCAAATTCCGCGACGACTCGCGGCGTTTCTTCGGATGAGCCGTTGTCGCCGACGAGAATTTCGAACGCGAGGTCCGGACCTTCGAGCGCGCGAATGCTGGCGAGCGCCGTGCGCAGGAAGTGCGGGCGGTTCGCGGTCGGTACGATGACGGAAACGCGCGTCGTCACACCCATTCCTCCCAGCTGTCATACTTGCCGGCAAGCAGCGCCTTGAAGATGCGCTCGCCGTCGAATTTGGTGACGAACGTGCGCGCCACCGTTCCCGGCGCGCGCGTCTCCTCGGCCTGCGCGTAAATGACGTCATACCCGACGGCGCGCGCCGCCTTGTCGGCGGTCTCGGTCCAATTCATCGACTGGCCGAGCGGAATGGCGAACGAGGTTGGCGCGAAACCCAGGCGCTGTTCGATCGTCTTTCGCGACTCGCCGAGTTCATCGACGACCTGCTGCTCATCGATCTGCGCGAAATCCGGGTGTGTCGCCGAATGGCTGCCCAGCTCGGCGCCTTGCGCCAGCAATTGCTCCATGTCGCTCCAGGTCAGCACGATGTCGCGGCACCACGGCGTCTTCATGTCGCTCCACTCCGTCACCGGAAAGAACGACCAGGGCAGATTGTAATCCTTGAGGATCGGCGCGGCGTGCGTGATGACGCTTTTCAAGCCGTCGTCGAAGGTGATGGCGAGATCCTTCGGGCCGCCGCCGGTGCGGGCGATGTCCGAGGCTTTGACGAAGCGGAAGCCCGCATTAAGCGCGGTCTCGATCTGCCGTCGGAATTGCGCCGGCGATACATCGTTAACGCCCCAATCCGGCTGACCAATCGTGTGGTAGCAAAGAATGCGGCCGACATAGCGCCTCCGCGGCCGGCCGAAACTCGCCAGGAAGTGCCGCTCACAGCACATGCGCACCGCCGCGACGTCGCGGCGCTTCACGCCTGTAGCGCGGACGATGCTCTTGAGGGCGGCTTTCATTCTGAATGCTCGTCGGCGAAAACGCTTCTAGTGACGCAAGGCGAGGGGTTGCGTCCAGGAGATTCGCTTCGATGTGGTGGGTTCACCATGCTCAGCTCGGCGTCGCGCCAAGTGCGGCCGCCTTCGTTGCGGCGCGTTGCGTCAGCCAACGGCGCACTGGAACGTCGTAGAGCGTGTTCAGGAACGCCGCGGCGGCGATCGTGAGGCCCGCGACCAACGCGACCAGCGCAAGGCCCGGAATGTTCGCGTGCGGCGCCTTGAGGCTAATCAGCAGATTGGTCCAGTCCCGCACCGGGACCTGAAGCACGTAGAAGCCGTAAGACAAGGCGCCGCCCGCCACGCAAAGCTTGAGGAAAAGGCCGCTGGCGCGCGCATTCGCCGCCACCATCACGAGCAGCGGGAAAATCACGGTCGCGGCGAAGACGTCCCAGACTGGGCGCCAAACGCCGATCGCCGGAACCATGAAGACAAGAAGGAGCGCAAGGAAGGCGAGCCAAGGCGGGATGGCCGGCGCCCGCCAAATTGCGCGCAGACGGTAAATGAACACGCCGGCGAAGAAGGCATAACCGACGCGCGGAAAGCCGCCGAGGAAATTGCTCCATTGAAAACCGGAGTCCAATTTACCAAAGGCAAACGCCGTCCAGATCAGCAGCGCCGCGTTCACGGCGAGAATAGCGATCAAGCCGCGCCAGCGCACACGCAAAGCGATCAGCGCGAACACCACGTTGATCAGCAGTTCGAAGAACAGCGACCAGGCCGGCCCGTTGAACGGAAATGGCTCGTTGGCGTGCACGGAGAGCGCCGGCGGCGTCGGCAGATAGAGCGCGCTGAAGAAGGCGGAGGCCGCATCCTGAGCGAAAGACGCGGAAATCCAACCCTTCCAGGTATAGGCGAAGGCGAGCGCAGCGCCGATCAAAGTGGCCAGCAGGTAAAGCGGATAAAGGCGGATCACACGCGCTTGCATGAAGCGCCAGAACGACCACCCCTGCGCCAGGCGCGGCTGGTAAATATGCGCGAGCACGAAGCCGCTGAGAGCAAAGAAAAAGTCGACGGCGAGATAGCGTCCGGGCAGCAAAGCCTGGAGCATTTCCGACGGCACGTGATCGGTGATCACCACAAGCGCCGCAGCGGCGCGCATGCCGTCGAGCACGGCGAAGCGTTCCGCCCGGTCTTCGCGACTATCACGCATCATGCGTTCTTGTCGCGGCCACGATTCACGATCCAGCGGCTTCGCTTCACGCACGCGAGAAACGCTTTTGGCGTGCGCGCTCGGCGGCAATCGTAATGAAAGTTAGTTAAGTTTCGCGACCCCCGCGCACGGCGCGCATCGCCATTCCCACAGGGGTGAGCCTGCAATACGGATGAGGGGCGCTGTTGTAGCGTCCGCTCCAAATGCCGAGCGCAAACGAAGCACGCGCACCCGCCCGACGTGCGGATGTGGACGCCCTGCGAATTCTCGCGCTCAGCCTGCTGATCTGTTACCACACCCTATTGGTGTATAGCGTCGACAATTGGCGCTTGAACAGCGAATACGCCGGACCGTGGGCAGACTATCTGATCGCCGTGCTTACGCCTTGGCGTATGTCGCTCGTGTTCTTCATCGGCGGCATCGCCGCGCGATTCATGCTCGACAAGATGAAGCCGGCGGCTTTCGTGCGCGACCGCGCCGGCAAATTGCTGACAGCCTTCGTGTTCGCCGTCATCGTCATCGTGCCGTTTCAGCGCTATGTGCGGCTGGACGAAGCGCACATGCCGCGCGGCGGCTATTTCGACTATCTCTTGCACCAATCCATGTCCGTGGTTCGTTCGGACGGACTCTGGCTGCCCGACTTCGCCCACGCCTGGTTCCTGCCGTTCCTGTTTACCTATTCTGTGGCGGCGCTCGCCTTCATCAAAGGCGCGCCGCGCATCGCGCTGGCGCTCCAGCGACTGATCGAGCGCGCGCCGCTCTGGAGCATTATCGCGGCGACGATGCTCTGGTTCGCGTTCCTCGAGCGCTGGGTGCTGCCACAACGCCCGATGACCGGCATCCTGACGGACGACCTTTCGGGCCATCTCAAATTCGCGCCGGTATTCGCGCTGGGCGTGCTGCTGGCGAAAAGCGAGAGCTTTCACGTCAAGGCGCTCGGCGCGCGGCGCAGAGTGTGGATTGTCGCCGGCGCCCTGCTGGCGATCAGCTTGGTTGCGCTCTGGGCCAACGGCGTCGAACCCCATGCCTATTCGCTGACCAAGATCACGCGCGGCTTCTATGGCGGCGTCATGATCTTCGCCGTCTACATTTTCGCCGGCGTCGCGCTCGACCGCCCGAGCAAACTTCTCAGCTACGGCACCGACGCCGTTCTGCCGGTCTATTTGATGCATCAGACCGTGCTCGTGGTGGTGGGCGACAAAATCGTTGGCAGACACTGGCCGCCGCCGCTCGAACTGGCGGCGTTGCTCGGCGCCGCCGCCCTGATCCCGCTCGCCATTTACCACGTGTTCGTGCGCGAAACGCCGTGGCTTCGCGTCCTGTTCGGGCTACGCCCGCACCTTCGCCCCGAGAGAACGTCGATGGCTGAAAAGCAACCCCTCGCCGCGCCGCCGCGCGCTCCGGCGCGCCACGAGGAAGTCGCGGTGTTGATCGCAGCGTATAATGCCGAGGCGACGCTGGAGCGCGCTGTCCGCTCAGCGCTGACGCAGCCTGACGTGGCCGAGGTCTGCATCATCGACGACGGCTCGAGTGACGGAACGCTGAGCTTGGCGCGCAGTCTCGCCGCCGAAGATTCACGCGTCATCGTCGTTGCTCAAGGCGTCAATCGCGGCCCAGCCGCCGCGCGCAACGCGGGTGTTGCCGCGACCCGATCGCCCTGGATCACCATTTTGGACGCCGACGACTATATGTTGCCGGGCCGTATCGGCGCGCTGCTTAACCGCGTGGGCGGCGCGGACTTCATCGGCGACGTCCTGGTCCGAACGCCGCTTGGCGTCGATCCGCCGGACTTCAAAACAGATTCCGCTCTGCACGTTCTCAACTTCGAAGCCTTCGTCGAAGGCAATCTCGGCCTTGACAAAGGTCCGCTCGATCTCGGCTTCGTGAAGCCGCTGATGCGTCGCGATTTTCTGAACCGGCACGCCCTTCGCTATCAGGAGCACATGCGTCTCGGAGAAGATTACGAGCTTTACGCCCGCGCTCTGGCGCTCGGCGCGGATTTCGTGCTGACGGGCGCAACCGGCTACATTTCCGTGGAACGGCCCGGCTCGCTAAGCCGCAAACACAGCGAAGACGACCTGCTGCACTTGCGCGACTGCGACGACGGCATCGCCCGCATTCGCCCGTTCACGGCGGCCGAACGGCGCGCGCTGGCGCGCCACCGCACCAGCGTCGATTGCCGGCTGCAATGGCGGCGGCTCATCACCGCCGTGAAAGCACGCGACTTCGGCGCAGCCGTGAGCACTTTCCATACGCCCGCCGCCGCGGTCTATCTCGCTACGCGACTGGGCGAGCAGGCATGGCTGCGCAGCCTCGCGCTTTTCCGCGCACCGTTGCGCGAAGCGACGTCGTGAAACACCGCGCCGACATCGATGGCCTGCGCGCGATCGCGGTGCTGCCGATCCTGCTTTATCACGCGGGCGTAAGCGCTTTTTCCGGCGGCTTCGTCGGCGTCGACGTGTTCTTCGTCATCTCCGGTTTCCTGATCTCCGGGATCATCCGCGACGACATCGCCGCAGGCCGCTTTTCGATCGTGCGCTTTTACGATCGACGCATCCGCCGCATTCTGCCGGCGCTCGTTTTCACCTTGGCGCTGACCTGGGCGGTCGCGTACTGGCTGCTGCTGCCGCCGCATTTCGAGGATTTTTCCAAGAGTGTTTTCGCCACCGGCGCCTTCATCTCCAACCTCTATTTCTGGAAATATTCCGGCTATTTCGAGAACAGCGCGCACCTGCGCCCATTGCTGCACACGTGGTCCCTGGCGGTCGAAGAGCAGTTTTACATCTTCATGCCGATCGCGATGTACGCCGTACATCGGTTCCTGAAGCAGAAATGGCTTTGGGTGTTCGCCCCCGCGGCGCTGGCCTCGCTGGCGCTCAGCATCTGGATGATGCAGGTCGGACCCACCGCCAACTTCTTCCTGCTGCCGACGCGCGCGTGGGAGCTGCTGCTCGGCGCGCTGTTGGCGCTGTCGCCGCCGCCGCTCCTGCGAATGCGCTGGGCCAATGAGGCGCTGGGCGTCCTCGGCCTTGGTCTCATCGCTTTCGCCGTCTTCACCTATACGCCGGCGACGCCGTTTCCTGGCTATACAGCGCTTGCGCCCTGCCTTGGCGCGGCGCTTCTGATCTATGTCGGCGGCGCGCAGCAGACGCTCGCCAGCCGTCTGCTTTCCACGAAGCCGATGGTCGGCGTCGGGCTCATCTCCTACTCGCTCTATCTCGTACATTGGCCGATCGCCGTGTTCACGCGTTACGAGACGCTCGACGAGCCGCACCTGCCGCAAGTGCTGTTCATCCTCGCGCTGAGCTTTGCGCTGGCCGTCTTCTCCTGGCGCTTCGTCGAGCAACCGTTCCGCGGCGCGCGTCTGCCCATGCCGAGCGGGCGGGTTCTTGGCGCAGGCGTCGCGAGCCTCGCCGCGGTGGCGCTGCTGGGCGGCGCCGGCGCGGTCAATCATGGTTTCCCCAGCCGTTATCCAAGCTTTGCGCAGCACGACAACGACCCCGCGCGCGAGTGGCGGCGAGGAGATTGCTTCTTCGAGCAGAGTGTCTCGTTCCGGAGCTGGTCGCCCGAGACGTGCCAGATCACCACGTCCGGGGAAGAAAAGATGCTGCTTTGGGGCGATTCCTACGCCGCGCACTACGCGCCGGGCGTGATGGCGCGCCAAGCGGACATCCCCTATCGCGTCTATCTCTACACATTCGCCGGCTGCCCGCCGGTGCTGAGCTATTATTCCTACGCCCGGCCGCACTGTCAGGAATTCAACCAGCACGCGCTCCAAATCATTCGCGACCTGCACATCCGCCATGTCGTGCTTTCGGCGCGTTGGACCGACCTGCAATTGCGCGGGCTCGATGAAATTCGCAGCACCCTGGACACGCTGAAAGGCATGGGCGTGACGGTCACCGTGATCGGTCAGTCGCCGATGTTCGGCGCCGACGTGTCCATCATCGCCTTCCGCAAGCCCGACGCCTCGTCTTGGCCGACAAGCCTCGCGCCCGATCTTAACCAAAGGCTGCGCAACTATGCGCAGGGCGCGGCCTTCATCGACCCGATCGCGTCGCTGTGCGCTGAAGGACGCTGCACCTATCGGCGTGGCGACCATTTCCTCTATGCTGACGAAGGTCACTTCAGCCACGAAGGCAGCGTCGAGGCCGTGGACGCTTATTTTCCCTATCGTCGCTCGGAGCAGCATGCGGGATCCGCTGCGGTGCAGACGGCGGATTCGCGCTGATGACGCCCCACCCGCACCCCTCTCGCAGCGAAAATCTTGCGTCTTACGCGCAGCAGCGCGCGCAGGTTCTGCAATGGCTGCAGACGCAGTTCGTGCCGGAAATGGCGGTGCTGCTGTTTCTGCCGCTGATGACGGCGCAGGTGCCAGAACTCGGCCCGCTGCTGGTCCTGGCCCAGTTCGGGCTCATGGCGCTGCTGATCGCGGCGCGCCCGGTGCAATGCCTTGGCGCGCTTACCCATTGGTGGCCGCTCCTGGCCACGCCCATCATCGCGCTCGCTTCGTGCGTTTGGTCGGAGCTCCCGGCCGAGTCCGCACGCTACGCCATGCAATTCTTCTTCACCTGCTTCACCGGCGTTTTCCTGGCGACGCTGGTGACGCCGTCGCGCTTCCTGCAAATGTCGTTTTTGGGAATGCTGGGCTTCTGCGTCCTATCGATTCTCAGCCACCGCACCGGCCCCTCGTTTCATGGCGAGGTGCTGATCGGCTTCACGGGTTCGAAGAACCAGATGGGCCTTGCCGGGTTCATGCTGCTCATGGCGGCGATGGCGACCGCGCTGGACAATAAGATTCATCCCCGCATCCGCCTGTTGGTGATCCCCGCGATCCCGATCGCCCTCTATGTCGTGGCCTCCACCGATACGGCGACGGCGGTGCTGATCGCGGCGGCCGCAGCGCCGCTGCTGCTGCTGCTGCACATCTCGGAACGGTTTCATCCGGCCACCCGGATCGGGCTCATGCTGGCCGTGGTGCTGGTGCTGTCGCCCTTGGCGCTCATTTGGAATGACGCGGTCGATTGGGCCACCAACACGCTGTTCAACTCCATGGGTAAGGACGCCACCCTCACGGGACGGACCTATCTATGGGAGCGCGCTCATGAATTGATCGCGCGCCGCCCGCTCGAGGGGCATGGTTATCAGGCCTTCTGGGTCGGCGATTCCGCCGACATCATCGGCATTCTGCGCTGGGCCGATCTTCAGGACGGCCGCACTTTCAACTTCCACAACACCTACCTTCAAGTCGCCGTCGACACTGGCTATTTGGGCATGGGCTCGCTGGTCTTGACCTTGATTGCCATCGGACTGGGCGGCTTCCGCCAGTTCGTCCTGAACCCGACGGTGGCGACGTCCTACTTTTTCATCAATTTCATCGTGCTGATCATGATCAGCTTTACCGAAGTGATCCTGTTGCCCTTCCTGCCCCGCACCATGCTGCTGTTCGTGTGCGGCGTGTATGCCTGGAAGGGCTCGGTCGCGCCGCGGCCAGCCAAAACCCCCGAGGTGTCCTGGCGGCGGCGCCACTTGTGGACATAATCCGCCCCTGGAATGCATGGGACCGGCCAAAACGCCCGTACGACGTTTCGCCTCAACCGCCTCGAAAATTCCGCTAATTGGATTATGTTCGCGACTTGGTCCCGCGCAGGCCGTCGGCATGGGCTGCCGACGCGCGGCAAAGTTCACGGAGGTCCGCCTATGTCATCTACGCTGGAGCGCTCGCGACGGTCGTTCATCCTCGCTCTGGGCGTCGGCGCCGCGACGGTCTTGCTCAGCTCCCGCGCGCGGGCCGCCGACGGGGATGCGACCGCGACCACAACGACGGCGACGGCGGCGGACGGCGTTGACAATTACCATCTCGGCGCCGGCGACCAGCTCCGTGTCACCGTGTTCGGCGAGCCAGACCTCACCGGCAATTACACAGTCGGATCGCAGGGCTCGATCTCCTATCCGCTGGTCGGCGAAGTCGAGGCGGGCGGTCTGACTATTCCGGAGTTCACCGACCGGCTGCGTACTGCGCTGCAAACCTACATTCGCCAGCCGAATGTCAGCGTCGAAGTCGCGAACTATCGTCCGTTCTTCATCCTCGGCGAAGTGCAGCGTCCCGGCACATATCCGTACTCCGCGAACCTAACCGTTCAGAATGCGGTGGCGACGGCGGGCGGCTTCACCTATCGCGCGAACCGCGGGCGGGTTTTCATCCGTCACGCGAACGAAAGCCAAGAGCGCTCGATCCGGTTAACATCGTCGACGCCGGTGCTGCCAGGCGACACTGTTCGCATCGGCGAACGCTTCTTCTAATCTCGCTCAGCACGCGTGTTGCGCCCCCAGACTTAGCGCGACGGGCGAATCTTCTGCAATGCAGCAACACCTGCCGGCGCCGAACATGCATGTAGGCGTAAGCGCGCGACGTCAGTTGCGCGCTTATGCTATTTTGCGCCGTCTCTCCAAGCAGAGATGGCGTGTACGAATGCGGGCCAATCGGCTCGCGCTCCTTGCAAGCAGCCGTTCAGCTGCGGGCGTTGATTTGGCGGTGAGCGTCGATGAGTGTGTTGAGCCAGGATCAGCCCGCAGCGAGCTCATCGCAGCACGGCGCACCCGTCGGCCTGGCGGATATCTTCGGGATCACCGCTGCGCTGAACATGGTGAAGCGCCGGTTTTGGTTGATGGGGCTCGTCGGCGTCGTCGCCGGCTCGCTGGCGCTCGCGCACTTCCTCAGCCAGCCGAAAACCTACCAAGCGACCGCGCTCGTTGTAATCAATCCGCGCCAGGAGCGCGTGCTTGGCAGCGAAGACGCGGTGATCAGCCAGCTTCCGCGTGAATCTTCCGCCATCGATTCCGAAATCGAATTGCTGCGCTCGCCTGCGCTGATCGGCCAATTGGTCGACGCTCTGGGAATGACGCATTCCGCCGACGGACAACCGCAGACGCCGGCCGAGCAGCACGCGCGCGAGCAACTCGCCAACAGCCTCGCCGGCTCTCTGAACGTGCGCCGCCGCGGCATGACGTACGTCATCGAAATCTCCGCGACGTCGTCCGATGCGCAGCGCGCGCAGCTGATCGCCAACACCTACGCCGATGTCTACATCGCCTCGCAGGTCAACGTTCGGGTCGATACGGCGCAACGCGCCAATTCATGGCTGACCCGCCGCCTCGCCGAGTTGCGTCAAGACGTCGAGCAAAAGGAAAGCGCCGCGGAAGCGTTCCGCTCGCAATCGGGCCTCATCTCGGCGTCCGGCAGTTCGCTGGTCGAGCAGCAGATCACCAATGTCCAAACGCAAGTGCTGCAAGCGCAAGCCGATCTCGCCGAGAAGCAGGCGCGCTATCAGCAATTGCAGCAATTGCAGGCATCGGGCAGCTCAGTCGATACGATCGGCAACGCGCTGAACTCGGAGACCATTCGCGGTTTGCGCGAGCGTGAAGCCGATATCGCTCGCCGCCAATCCGATCTCGAAAGCCGCTATCTGCCGACGCACCCCGCCGTGCAGTCCGTGCGCTCCGAACGCGCCGATATCGAGCGGCAAATTCAAGACGAAGTCGACCGCATCTCCACCAACCTCGCCAACGAAGTATCGGTGGCGCGCGCGCGTCTGGCGACGCTGCAGGGTTCGCTCAACACCGTTCGCACCGATCTCGCCGCCAACAGCGAAGCCAGCATCCGTCTGCGTGAACTCGAGCGCGAAGCGACCGCCAGCCGTCAGGTGTACGAAGCTTATCTGCAGCGCTATCAACAGATCGCCGACCAAGATCAGCTGAACACGGCGGACGCACGCATCATGGCGTACGCGCACCGTCCCGGCGCGCCCTCCTCGCCCAACCTCAAGATCGCGCTGGCGCTTTCGGTGGCGCTTGGCCTGTTCCTCGGCATCGCTGCGGGCGTTGCTGCGGAAATCCTGGATCAATCGGTGAAGAGCGCCGACGAACTGGAATCGAAGCTTGGCTATCCCTGCATCGCCTCTATCCCCACCATCCGCAAGAGCATGATGCGCCTGATGCCGCCGGCGGAACGCCATCCGGCGGGCTATCTGGTCGGGCGGCCGATGTCGGCGTTCACGGAAGCGCTGCGCGTTCTGCGCACGGTCATCGTCTATTCCAAGCTCGACTTCTCGGTGAAGGTGGTCGCCATCACGTCCGCACTGCCGGATGAAGGCAAGACGACGATCTCGGTTTGCCTTGGCCGCGTGGCGGCGATGTCGGGCCAGAAGGTCGTGGTCGTCGACTGCGACCTGCGCAAGCAATCGATCAACGACGTGATCGATATCGAGACCGACACCGGCATCTTGCAGGTGCTCGCTGGCGAAGCGCCGTGGCGCGCGGCCATCGTGCGCGACCCCAGCTCGGAATGCGACATTCTGCCAGTCGCCACATCCGGCTTCACGCCGCGCGACGTGTTCGGTTCGGAAGCGATGACGCGCCTGGTGAACGATTTGCGCGGCCACTATGACCTCGTCATCCTCGACTGCGCGCCGATCCTCGCCGTCGCTGAAACGCGCGTGATCGTGAAGCACGCCGATACGACGGTTGTCGTCGCGCGGGCTGGCAAGTCGGCCGTCGGCGCCGTTCGTTCGGCCATTTCGCAGACCGAAACCGCCGGCGGGAAGGTGCTCGGCGTCGCGCTCAATTGCGTGCTGCCGCACTGGCAATCCTACGCCGACAGCCTCTATTTCTATCAGTCGAAGTCGTACTACAGCGTTTCGTGAGCGATGCTCGCATGAGCATCGCTTACTTCGCCCATGAGCTGACTGATCCCGCCGTGCAGAAGCGGGTGAAGATGCTGCAGGCTGGCGGCGGCGACGTCGCGCTTCTGGGATTCGAACGGCAACGCTTCGCGGACGCCGACCAAACGCCCAAACCGCACGTGCTCGGCCACACGGCCAACGGCAAATTGCTCGCCCGCGTCTTCTCGGTTCTGATGGCGCTGCCGCGCGCCTGGCGACTGCGCACGGTTTGGGGCAAGGCCGACGCGCTGCTTGCGCGCAACCTCGAAATGCTGGCGATCGTCACCGTGCTCGCCGCCCTTTCCGGTTCGCGCGCGCGCATCGTCTACGAATGCCTCGACATCCATCGCTTGATGCTGAAGCGCGGGCCCGTCGGGGCGGCGATGCGCGGCATCGAACGCGCCTGCCTCAACCACGTCACGCTGCTCGTCACCAGCTCTCCGGCGTTCGAACGAAACTACTTCCGCGCCATGCAAGGCTACCAAGGCGACACGCTGCTCGTTGA
This sequence comes from Caulobacterales bacterium, assembly GCA_035548735.1. Lineage (GTDB taxonomy): Bacteria > Pseudomonadota > Alphaproteobacteria > Caulobacterales > Aquidulcibacteraceae > Vitreimonas. Next base: position 32,568 of record DASZSK010000089.1, read on the forward strand.
GAACAAGGTGCTGGCCCTTGCCGACGCCGAGCGCGCGCCCGACTCTCCTCCAGCGACCTCGCCCTGGACGATCGCCTGGTGCGGCGTTCTGCGCTGCCGGGAAAGCCTTAAGCTGCTTCGGCGTCTCGCCGATGAGCATGGCGATCTCGTGCGGATCGAATTGTGGGGCGCCCCCGCGCTCGATCAGATTCCGGATTTTCACGAAATCCTCGCCGGCTCGGCGCAGATGCGTTTTCACGGACGTTACAAGCCGGAAGACCTCCCCGCGATCTATGGCGGCGCACACTTCGTGTGGGCGGTGGACTATTACGAAGCCGGCGGCAATTCCGACTGGTTGCTGCCAAACCGGCTCTACGAAGGGCTCTTCTTCGGCGCGCCGCCGATCGCCGTCGATGGCGTGGAAACAGCGCGCTGGCTGAAGGACAACAAGGTCGGCGTCGTGCTCGAACCGCCGCTCTACGACGCGCTTGCGCGCTTTCTGCAATCCTGCACGAGCGAGACTTACGCGAACCTGCGCAAGGCCGCCGCGCTCGTCGACGTGCAATCGGTGGCCTTCACGCGGGAGTCCTGCCGCGCTCTCACCCATCGCCTCGCCAATGGAGACGCCGCATGAGCGAGCGCTTTCTGATCGTCATTCCCTGCCTCAACGAGGAGGCGCATCTCGATGCGCTGCTGACAAATCTGCGCGCCGATCCCGCCGCGGCGAACGCGCGCATCGCCGTGGCCGATGGCGGCAGCACGGATGCGAGCCTCGAGATCATCCGCGCCCATGCGGAAGCTGACCCGCGCGTCGCGCTTCTGCCAAACCCCAAGCGCATTCAAAGCGCCGCGATGAATTTGGCGGTGGCGCAATACGGGTCGGACGAAATCTTCGTTCGCCTCGACGCGCACGCACACTATCCGGACGGATTTCTGCCGGCGCTGATCGACGCCTACAAAACCTCGGGCGCGGATTCCGTCACCGTCTCCATGCGCGCGGCTGCGCACGGCGATTGCTTCCAGGCCGCCGCCGCAGCCGCGCAGAACAGCGTGCTTGGCAATGGCGGCTCATCCCATCGCAACGCCGGCGACCGGCGTTGGGTCGAGCATGGACACCATGCCCTCTTTCGCACGGCGGCCTTTAAGGCCGCTGGCGGTTACGATGAAACCTTCACGCACAACGAAGACGCCGAACTTGACACGCGCATCACAAACGCCGGCGGGCGCATCCTGCTCGCCGCCGACATCGTGATGGACTATTTCCCGCGGGCGACGGCGCGGGGCTTGGCGCGGCAATATTTCAACTACGGCAAAGGCCGCGCGAAGACGGCGCTCAAGCACGGCAAGATGCTGAAGCTTCGTCAGCTGGCGCCAGTCGCCGTCGCTCCCGCCGCCACCCTCGCGCTGTTGACGCCGTTCAGCGCCTGGGCGGCTGCGCCGATCGCCGCATGGTTTGCGCTCTGCGTCGGCTTCGGCTTCGTACTCGGCGCGCGAGAACGCACGGCCTGCGCCTACGCCTCCGGCTTCGCCGCCGCGATTATGCACCTCGCGTGGTCGTTTGGATTTTGGCGGCAGCTTCTGTTCAGCGCGGATCGAGCGAATACGCTCGCACATAATCGATGGACATCCGGGCCGGAAACGGCGTGGTCTGATCCGGCGCCTGCGCCCACGGCCCGCCAATCGCCAGATTGACGAGAATGTACATCGGCTTGTGCATGTCGGGCGGCGTATCGACCTGATGCACCGGGCGCTCATCGAAGAACCAGGTGATGTGCTCGGGATCCCACAAGACGCCGTACTTGTGAAATCCGTCCGTTGTGTCGGCGACGCTGATGCGCGTGGTGCTGTCGATGTGGCCGCTCGCATGGATGCTGGCGTAATAGCCGTCCGGCTCGCGGCCCAATTGCTCAAGGATGTCAATTTCCGGCGGCCAGGAGCCGTCCGCGGGCAACAGCCAGAACGCCGGCCACAAGCCCCTGCCCGCCGGCAGCTTGGCGCGCATTTCGAAATAGCCATAGGTTTGCGAGAAGGATTCCCGCGTCGTCAGCAGCCCCGACGTGAATTGGTAACCGTCCATAAGCGGCGCGAGCGCGTCCGGCGCGTGGTCGGCGACAATGTCGAGCACGCCGCCATGCAGAGCAAATGGGTTGAGCCCCAAAGGCGCGCCGCCGCCGCCGGCAAACGCCGGGTCGACATAAAGCTGGAGTTCGTGATTGTTGGTCAGCGTGCGATTGTCGACCCCGCCATAGCCGAAGGTCGTCGACCAGACGCCGCCGCCGTTTGCGCGCAAGCGCAGCGTATCGAACTCCTCGCTGAAGCGCAGATGCAGCGTCGAAGGCGTATCGGGAAGCCAGGAGGATGGTTCAGACGATCCCTGATGCTCCGCGGCCGCTGGCATGCAACTCGCCATCAGCGCCGCGCACGCCAGCACGCCCATCGTCTTGCGCCGCAGGTTCATCGTCGTCCTCGCGGACGCAAACTACCGCGCACGCGGGCGCACGCATCTCATTTCAGGCAGGGCGCGAACCTTCACCAAATCAAAGCTAACGCGCGCGGGAGATAACTTCCCAGCCAAGCGCCGCATCCGATCCAACCGACCAGGAGATGGCGTATTCCTTGAACTGAATCGAAAGCGGCGCTTCGTCTTCGACGTCGCTCAGGCTCAACACGCCGGGGCGGGCGCTGAGATAGAACTTCTTTCCCGCTTTGCTCAGAGCGTCGATGTCGTCGCCAACGAGCGGACGCGGACCGACAAGGCTCATCTCGCCCCTCAGCACGTTGAAGAGTTGCGGCAACCGCGTCGCGAGGTCGCTCCACGACAAGCCCACCGGCTTCGCATCATTGGCTGCTTCGGGCTCCGCTTCCGGATGCAGCGGAACGATGGCCGCGCTGGGCTGCGTCAACCGCAGTGTCCAACATGCGAACCCCCGGCCGCCGTAACCGATGCGATGTTCGCCTTCCAGCGCCGGCTTCACGCCGCGCGCCCGCGCATAGCCGAACAGCGCCCCGAGAGCGATGAGCCACAAGGGTGCGGTCGCGAGCACAATGAGGAAGTCCAATGCGCGCTTGCGCCAGCCGCCCAGGGCGGATTCATGGGCGAGCACAAGGCCAGCGGCGAGATCGCGCCGCAAGCCGGCTTCGAACGGGCTCAAGGCTTCTTCCTGAGCGCCCTTTCGACGAAGCACTCCGCTTCTGGAGCGCGGCAATTGCAAGAGCATGCTCTATCCTTATCGCCTCTTCCGATCATAAGAAAGAGCGCGGGGGGAGGGTCAATCGAAAAGCTGAGAGCAGGGAACTTTTGCGCCCGCCTGTGCGCTTATGTTCACGTTGGAGCCGGGGCTATGACGGCGATTGCGCTGATCCATCTGACGCCGACGCAGAGGTCTGACCGGGTCCCTGGCCGGCGGTGGACAACCAAGAATTTGGTTCAGACTCGCGCGAACGCACTGTTATAAGAACGCGGCTAAGGGGGGACGAGAACTCGTGGTGCGCCAGTTCGCCGACGACCAGAACGCATCCGTCGACGTATTCAGCGTGGCGCCGCGCGGGGCGCTGCAGGCCTATTTCGCCAACCTCGGCAAAGATCTCACGCTGCGTTGGGGCCAGCTCAAGCGCGCGGCGCGCAGGCAGGCAGGCGTTTTTCTCGCCATAGCCCTCGCCGGCGTCTTGCTCGGACAGGCGTACGCCTATTTCTACGGTGCTGACGCAACGGCGAGCCTAGTGTGGGCCGCATTCGGCCTGATCTGCGCATACAGCGTCGCGGTGACGCGCGAACTCAGCCGCAACGCCATCGGCCTGCTCTCGTCGGTGAAGCGCGGCAGCGGCTATTCCGTGCTCGGCGCGGCGCCTGAACTCACCAAGCAGAATCTTAGGGATTTGCCGCCGGATCGGCGGAATCCGCTGGGAAGCGTGCTGTATCAGCCCGCTTCGACGTTCGCCGCCGCGTTCCGCGATTTGCAGAGCATCGTGGCGCAACGTCAGCTTGTCGCCTTCATCGGCTCCGTGCCCAATGAGGGCGCCACCACGGCGGCGCTCTGTTCCGCTGTGACAGCAGTGCAGCAGGGCAAGCGCGTGCTGATCGTCGATTGCGACCTGCGCCGGCGTTCGCTCACCCGCATGCTTGAGTGCGAAGTCGAGCAAGGCGTGTTCGAAGCCGCGCAACAACCTGATGCTTGGCGGAGCCTGGTTCAGCAGGAAGAAGAATCCGGGTTGTACTTCCTGCCGGCCGCGAAGCTGCGCAATCCATGGCGCAACCTCTTCAGCCAACCGAGCCTGCCGGCGCTGTTCGCCAAGCTCCGTGAGCACTACGACCTAATCATTCTGGATTGCCCGCCGGCGCTAACGATCACCGACGGCGCGATGATCGCGCGCGGCGCCGATAGCTGCATCATCGTCGCGGCGTGGGACGAAACCCCGGTCGCCGCCCTGCGGGCCACCATGCGGGCGCTGCGCAGCCGGACGCCGATCCCGACAGGCGTCTGCGTGAACCGCGTTCCGCCGCACTACCGGTTCGAACCGAAGGTCGGCGTCAACTGAAGGACGGGCTCGGCTGCGCCGCCAGCATCGACGCCGGCGCAAGCGCGCCGCCGATGGAGATCGCCAATTGGGGGAAAATCGGCGCGAGGTTTCCCCCGAAGACAGGTGAATGCGCCCAGTCCGGCGTAGCCGGCCGCGGCGCGACGCGCAGCTTTCCTGACTTCGATTTGCGCTTCAGCATGTCCTGGATGAAGGGCGCCGCGGCGCCGCCGCCGACAGCGATCGCATCCACCTGCCGCTCGCCGTCATTGGCGGCGCGGTCGATGACGACGTCGAGACCGTGCTCATAGGCCTGCGCCAGCATCTTGATGAATTGTTTGAAGTCCTTATCGCGCTCTAAATCCTTGAGCGCGATGACGATGGTGCGGCCGTTGTGATGAATGGCGGCGCGCTTGTCGTTGAACAGCGATTCCTTGATGTCTCGGATCGAGTGCGTCAGCGAACGCCAGAGTTCGGCCTGCTGCGCCGGCGTCTTGAGCGAAGGCGCGCCTTCGATGGCGAGGTTGAGCAGTAAACGATCGATGAAGTCGCCGGCGCGCGTCAGCGTCACGCGGGCGCCCTTCAGTTCTTCCAGCGCGGCGTCCGCGCGTGCGAGCGCGGCGATGTCGGTGGTGCCGGCGCCCATATCGACGACGATCAGGTGATCGGCGCTGGATTCGAGACCGATCGAACTGTAAGCGGCCGCGGCGGTCGCCTCGAACATCATCCCCATGCGCCAGGAGCGCATCTCTTCCGCCGTCCCCGCCGCCAGGAGGGCGCTTTGAGCGGCTCCGATCGGGACGCCGCCCTGTGCGAACAGGTCGTCCCCCAAAATCGCCTGAACCGCCTGCGCTTCGGCAAACAGGCCCACGACGACGGCGTGCGGGCTCGGGCCGCCGCCGCCGCGCCAGGCGGGGGAAGCATAGCGACGGTTGAACCGCCCCTGCGCGGAGGCCAGTGCGGGATCGGCGGCGACGGCGCGATCAACGCTGCGGGCCAGGAAGGCCAAGTAGAGCACGATCAGGTCGCGCAACCGGAAGGCGCGATGCGGATCGATCGAATGCGTGGCGCTGGTGTTCAGGGCCCGCTCGAGATCGGGCGCGCTCAACAAAGTCTTAAACGAGCGCAGCGCCTGGCGCTTCTTGGTCTCAAGCTGTTCGGCGCGGCGCACGGCGTCGGGGCCGAACAAGACGTTCTGGTCGTCAACGAACACGGCGCTGTCGAGCAAGAATGCGTTGGTCGAACCGGCGGCGGCGCCGACCATCAGCGGACGGACGCTTTCGGGCTGGAAGTGCGTCCACGCATTGCTCGGTGCGGCGGCCGCCTTGGAATAGGCCGTGCCGAAGTCAACGCACAGGTTCCAGGCTTCGGACTCGCTCATGGAGCGACCCCGCGTTGGCGTGCTGAGACGACCCGCGCCTTGACCAGCACTTCGCAATTGGCGCCGACGCCCCGCGCCCACCCCGCCGACAGCACCTTCACGAAGGCCGGCGCACGCACCGGCTTATTCAGTTCATGGCGACGCGGATCGTAGGCTTCCACGGCGCCCGGTTCGCCGAACGCGGTCAGCCCGCGCTTGCGCGCGAGCTGCAACAAGGATTGACGAAGCATCAACGCACCGCCGTCCAACGCCTCAGCCTTTGCGCTGCTTCGATGCCGCTTGAGCGCCTTCGTCGCCGCATCGGCGGCGCGCTCAAGATTCGCGAAATCCGCCAGCGCGCGCGCCAGCGCCTGATCGGCTTCGGCCCACGCCGCTTGTCCGAGCTTGTCTGCAAGGCTGAACGCGGGCGGGCGCGCAGCCGCGCGCGGCTTCGCCGCTCGTGGTCCCAGCGCCTGGTTTTGCGGCGAAACGCCCTTGCTCACGACTAACCCCAACCGGCGCAAATCTATCATGGCCGCAGCGCGGACGGTACGGGGCGCAAGCACTCCGCGTCGCGCTACAGCGATCAATCGGCGAACTTCAAATGCTTCGTTCGCGAACGCGGCGTGCGCCCGCAAAGACGTTAACGCTCAGAGCCGGAAGATGATGCCAGCCAAGATGCGATTGACGTCGAAATCGCGGTTCGGATTCGGCGTGCCGCTGGAATCGTTGCGTTCGTGTGCATACGAAACATGCAGAGCAACGCGCCGGTTCATCAGATATTTGATCTCGGCGCCGGCGTAGTCGGTATCGTCCTGGCGAATGACCGGCGGCTCGAATTTCCGTGTTTCGCGCCCGAGATCGGCGGAGAGAATGACGTTGCGCAGCAATTCATGGTCGACGCGAACGCCCCAGCGCGTGTCAACATAGGGCGTCGCCACCGTGGCCGTCGCTTCCTGCACGTCGCGATGCGCATTGAAGGTCACCGTCGTCAGTCCGGTAACAAACCATTCAATATTGCCCGCAAGCGCGGTCCCATCGACCGTGCCGCCGACATCGTAATTCTGACTGAACTGACCGGCCGTGAACTCGCCGCGGATGAGGTTGGTGAGATCGAGGCGCACGCCGGCGAGGATGGTGTGGCCATCCGAACTCAGGCTCGGGGCGTTGTCGTAATCGCGCTTGTTCCCAGTGACCTGCCCGACCAGCGCCAGACGCGGGCTGACGGCGACTTCCACCCGGCCGGTGATCGCGTTCTCGGTGTGATCGCGGAAATCCTGATCGACCGCGCCGGCGTCCTTGTAGTCGTACTTGTCGGTGGAGGCCGTGGCCGAGAAGCGGAAGCGGTTAAGGGTTTGTTGCGCCGTAATCGACGCCTGCTGGTGATCGTAGCGCACCGGCTCAGGCAGCGTCTGCGCGGAGTCCGGATCGGTGCGCGGCTCGACCTCGCGCGCGGTGCGCAGGTTGCCGCTGATTTGCGTGTCATCACCCACATCGAGGCGGCCGTACCCGCTCAAATAGGCCGTGTTGTAGTCTTCGCTGCCGTACTTATCGTGCTTGTTGGCCGTGCCGCCCGCGGAAACGACCAGGGCGTGGCGCGACCAATGCGAACCCAGCGTCGCCTGCGGCGCCGCCGTGTAAATCATGTCGCTTTGGGAATCAGCTGGCGCGGCGAACAGGTTGTCGTTGTGCTCGGCGTTGACTTCTAACGAAGCGTTGAGGTCGAACCCGCCAAACCGAAGCCCCTGAGGATCGTATTCGGGACGTGGGCGCTCTTGGACGCCGACATTGCGCTCGTCATCCTGCGCCCAAGCGCTCTGGATCGGCGCCAGCGCCATGAGCAGCGCCGCAAAGATGGAGCAAGTCTGCGTGGTGCGCACGATGGCCTCCGCGGCCGTCGACATCAGCCGGACATCCCGGACACGCGCTGCGGCCCCTCGATCATCGATCCCTTTCGGCGCCGGCCGACGCAAGGCATTGCGCCCCAGGCGAGAACTGGCCCCGCCATGAGCCAAAGAGCCCTGAAATTTACCCCGTTTCCGAGCCACGGATCCGCCCCCTGAACAATCGCCACACAAACGGCGAGGCCCAAGATGCAGTTCCGATGCTTAAGGTGATGTTTTCGCGCCGCAGAATAACGAAATCGGCGTGCGACCTTTGGTCAAGGCCGCGCCGAGGCGAGCGCCCAGGTCCCGACACGGACAATTATCGCCCAGAAAACAGCGCAGTATAGAACAAGCGAAAGGATCACCGCCCAACGCGGCAGCGAAAACTTCCTGGCCTCGACAACAGTCGAGCGCGAAGCCAAATCCTTGGCCTCTTCTGAATTCAGCTCCGGGCGGGGCAGCGCACCCACTCTGGCCTCTTCAATCATTCGCCCATGCGGGGCGGAACTAACTTTACACAAGTGTAAACGCGCGAGGACCGGTGACAAGCGGCATCGCCAGTAAATACGTCAATCACGCGATCTCGATTGCATCGCACAATGAGCACATGTCAAAAGTTACGAAGCCATTAAGCGGGGAAATGGCGGGGGCTTTGGACAATGGCCAACCACATGTTCGAGACGGGGTCCGGGGCTCGGATTCCGTTTCGCGGCCGTCAAACACAGACTGAACGGGCGAACTGGACAACCGAGTTCCGCTCGACCTCGCGCATCACCGACCACCGGTTGATCCGCCGCGTCCAGCACGCCAATGGCCGTTTGAAGCGGGCGTTCGACATCATCGTGTCGGTTGCAGCCATTATCTTCCTGGCGCCGGCTCTGCTGACGATCGCGCTGGCCATCAAGATCAGCGATCCCGGCCCGATCCTTTATCGGCATTTACGCATCGGCCGCCAAGGCGCGCGTTTCGAATGCTTTAAGTTCCGCACCATGGCCGTCGATAGCCAGGAGCGGCTCGCCTACATTCTCTCAACCGATCCCAACGCCGCCGCCGAATGGCGCGAGAGCCAAAAGCTGCGCAAGGACCCGCGCGTCACCAAGATCGGCGCCTTCCTGCGCAAGTCCAGCCTCGATGAGCTGCCGCAGCTCTTCAACGTGCTGCGCGGCGACATGAGCATCATCGGTCCGCGCCCGATCACGCGCGCCGAGCTTTACCGGTATGGGCGCGAGCGGCGCTATTACTTGCTCGTGCGTCCGGGCATCACCGGCCAATGGCAGGTGAGCGGCCGCTCCAGCACGGGCTACGACAAGCGCGTCCAGTATGACCGGCAATATCTTGAGAATTGGTCATGGGGTCGCGAGATCTGGATCTTGCTGATGACGATCCCCGCCGTGCTCAAGACCAAGGACGCTTGCTGAGCATTCAGCCTTTGTAAGCCTTTTCGCCCGGCCGAGGTTCGCGCGGCGCGATCGCCTTGAATACGCCCGTGCCGGTCATCAGCGTCCGATCGCCTGACCAGGTGCGGCCGCGCACGATATAAAGACCGTCATCCCGCGAAAGCACCTCGCCGACGCCCTCCACCCAATCGCCCAATTTGGCGCCCGAGAGGAAGTCGCAGAGCAGGCGCACCGTCACCCAATAGTGAGACGTCTCCACCGAAACGATATGACCCCAAGCCATGTCGGCGAAGGTCATCAGCATGCCGCCATGGGCGTTGAGCATCCCATTGGTGTGATGTTCCTCCACGCGGAACGCCAGGCGCGCGCCGGAATCGCTGATGCTGCGATAGAGCGGCCCGACCTGCCGGCCAAAGCCGCGCCGCCAGTCGAGCGGCGAGTAATCAGGCGGAGTTTCGGAGGGCGCGGCGACGTCGTCGGACATGACCGAGAGGATTACCAAAACAAAAACGGGAGCGCAGCCTCGCCGCGCTCCCGTCTGTCCCGTCCGTCACCGGAGGGTCGAGCGCTCCAGCCGGGAGCGCTCAGGCCGCCCAGGCCTCAAGGGTCAAGCCAAACGTCGTCGTCGGACTCGTCGGCGAATTCTGAATCAACCATGGAAACGGAAACCGCGCGATTGTCCGGCGCCGGCGCCTTCAGCCCAGCGCGCGGCAGGCCATTGACCATGTCGCTGCGGACGTCGAAGCGCGCCGCACGGATCGCGGGGTGGAAGCCGACATTGTGCAGCGACAGCATCACGTTCTGGCCGCGCTCGCGCCAATAGGCCTCGATCTTTTCCTTCAGCGCCTGCGCGCCCTCGCGAGAGCAATAATCCGCAGGTTCCGCAGCCAGTCGCGGGCCGCCGAAAGCGCCCCACAGATCGTCTTCGGCGTGGGCGTAGAGGGATGAAGACTTCATGATCTCTTGTCCTCGTCGCTGTGCATTCTTGCGTTATGCGGAAGATGACAAAAACGAGACGGATTTGGAATTGCACGTAAGTTGGGGTCGACGGCCTATGCTGTTTGGGGAATTCAACTGGTCTTGAGGGCGATTACAGCGCCACACGACCTATGCCGTTCGCACTATTGCCTCTGAGCTTCTGCAAGCTCGGCGCGTTTCGTGATTTGTTGCCGCTCAATGCGCGCGGCCACAATGATCAAGCCACGTCCCCTCGCCGTTGTCATCGACGATGATCCAGAGGCCGCCGAAGCGCTCGCTCTGACGCTCCGCGACTGGGGCGCCGACGTCGTGATCGCCGGGAATGCGGCGGAAGCTCTGGCGCAACTCGGCGGCAGCGGCGAAGCCGTGTGCTGGATCATCACCGACTTCGAACTCGACGGCGCCAATGGCGTCGACGACGTCGTTCCCCTGGTGGAGGCGTCGCCATGGGCGCGGGTGCTGGTGTTGTCCGGCGCCATGCGGTTCGCGGAAGCCGCCGACAGGGCCGGGTTTGACAAGATGAGCAAACCCGCCAGCGCCGACCACATTCTGGCCTGGATCGAGAAGCGCTAACCCCGCCAATTGCGTCACTCCCCGACGCAGGGCAAAAGCCGGTCATGCCCGCTGCCGAGCCCCAAGGGTCGTCCTGGCTCAGCGCCGATCGTCTGGTGATGATCGCCGCGGCGCTGCTCGTCGCCTGCGTCGCCATGCTGGCCATCGGCGTGTTCGGCCTCGCTCAATTGCAGGAACGAAGCGCCCAGGAAGGCGCGCGCACCCGCGCTCTGCGCGCCGAGACCTATGCGCTGACGCAGGCGGCGGCCGACGCGGAATCGAACGAACGCGCGTTTCTGCTGACCAATGATGCGCGCTATCCGCGGGCCTACGCCGACAGCGTCGCCTCGATGCGCGATCACATCGCTCGCATGCGCGCGTTGACCGCGCACGACGCCCAGCTCGAACCGGCAGTCGAACGGGTGGCGACGCTTAGCGTGCGCGCCATCGAAACGACGGGGCAAGTGATTGCGCCACGTCGGTCGCGCTCTCAGTCTCTGACTTTCGAAGCAAGCAACGCAATTGATGCGCTGCGCGATGAAATCGCGCCGCTACTCAGCCAGATCGAAAATCGCGCGAACGAAATTCGCGATCGCAACACGCGCACGCGCGCGACGCTTTATTGGATGAGCGTCGTGCTGATCCTGCTCTCGCTGTTCAGCGCAGGCGTCGCATTCTGGGCGATCCGCGCCGAGCGGCGCAGCTGGCGCGCGGCGCTTGCGCTCATGGTGCAAGCGAATGCGGAAGCGGAGCTCTCGCGCGCGAAATCCGCCGCATCCGACACTGCAAAAACACGTTTTCTTGCGGCCGCAAGCCACGACATGCGTCAGCCCTTGCATGCGCTCACGCTTTATCTCTCCGCGCTGCAGCGCCGCATCGAGGGCGAAGAGGCGCGCAATATTTTGGCCAAGGCGGAGCGCGCGACGCATTCCATGGTCGGCATGTTCAACACGCTGCTCGATCTCGCGCGCATTCAAGCTGACGTCGTGAAGCCGGAGAATGAAGTGTTCGCCTTGCAAGAGGTGATCGATCGGGTCTTGGGCGAACATCCGGGCGCCAATCTGACTGGCCCCTCGCCGCCGACTCTGATCAAGGCCAACACCGATCCGGTCTTGCTTGAGCGCCTGCTGCGCAATCTCGTCTCGAACGCACTGCGTCACGGCGGCGGCGCCGCGCGCATTGAAGTGCTGCCGCGCGGCGAACGCGCGCTGATCACCGTGCGCGACAATGGCCCGGGCATTCCGGTCGAAGAACAGGAGCGCATTTTCGAGGAATTCGTGCGCCTGGACGGCCGCGCCGGCGCCGAAGGCTTGGGCCTCGGCCTCGCCATCGTGAAGCGCATCGCCGACCTGCTCGGCGCGACATTGGAATTGCGTTCCACGCCCGGCCAGGGCGCCGCTTTCACGGTGGGCGTCGTCCTTGCCGGGATCGGCCATATCGCGCCCCCGACCGCGTCAAACATGCACGAAGGCGAAATCGACGCCGCCATCCTGGTGATGGACGACGACCCGTTGGCGCTCGAGGCGGAGATGAGCGTGTTGCGCGATCTCGGCGCCGAAGTGCGCGGCTGCGTCAACGAAGCGGAAGTGACGGCTGCGATCGAGTCCGGTTTCAAACCGCGTCTGCTCGTGATGGATCTACGCATTGACGGCGTGCTCGCGGGCGTGGACATCGCGCATCGTGCGCAGGCGCGGCTGCAGCCGCCGCCGCGCGTCCTGATGGTGACAGGCGACACCGCGCCGGAAACATTGGCGCAGCTGCGCGCTTCAGGTCACGACTGGCTGATCAAGCCGGTGTCGCGTGATGATCTCGCAACGGCCGTGCTCAGCGCGCGCACGGAAAGCGTCGTGCGCGACTAGATGGCCGCGCAGAGAAACGGCGTCTGCTGCAGCTTCGTGCGATGATGAATGCTGATGGTGCGCCAGCCGCATGTTTCAACCAAATCCATCAGCGCGGCCGGATGATAGGTGCTCTTGTGGCCCGGCTGCTTTGCGTCGCCTTCAACATAGTCGCCGATCGCCTCATCGACGAAGGCCGTGAAATAAAGTTTGCCGCCGCACGCAACGCGCCGACGCAAGCGTGTAAAGCTCAATCGTGCTTCGTCCGGCCGTTGATGTGTGATCACCGAAAACATCGAGGCGGCGTCGCACTCCGGCACGCCGGCCGCAGCAAGCGCATCGATGTCAGTGACCGCGCCGTTCGGATTGTAGATCGCGTTCGGCGTGTCGATATGAACGAACTTGAAGCGCGGATCGCAGGCATTTTCCTGCAGCCAGGCGATAGAGGCCGCGTGAACGTCGACGCCGACATAAAGGCCAAAAGGCAGATCGAGATTGTAGATGGTCTGCGCGAAGCGAACGCCGCAGCCGAAATCGAGCAATCGCTTGTCGGCGTAGTTCTCCCAGCCTAGCCGGCGGCGCAGACTTTCGAGCAGCCGATAGCCAGTGACTTCCGGCGCGTGAGCGCGAAGGTTGGGCGCGTTGAAGTTGAACGGCGGGGCCAGCAGGTCAAAGTCGCGCTGATCGTCGACGACTTTCAGCGTTCGGTAGTCGCGCGTCACCTAATGCGACTTCAGTTTCGCGATGGCTTCAGCGCGCGTGCGCACGCCGATCGCGCGATAAATCGCCGCCAAGTGAATCTTCACCGTGCCTTCGGCGATTTCCAGCGTGCGTGCGATCTCCTTGCTCGAGCGGCCCTTGAGCAATTCTGTCAGCACTTCTTTCTGCCGCGCAGTGAGCTTGTCGCTGTTCGGCGGCGGGGACTCAAGCGGTGCGCCAGGTTCGCGCTTGCCCAATGCCGGCGGCACATAGATGCGTCCCGCCACGATCTGCCGGATCGCCTCAGCGATGTCGGCGGCGGGCAGCGATTTCAAAATGTAGCCGTGCACGCCCGCTGAGAGCGCCGCGAAGATTTCGGAACGATCTTCAACGGCGGAGACAACAGCGATCTTGGCGTCGGGAAATCCGTCACGCAGCGCCGCCAGCGCTTCTGCGCCAGACATACCGGGCATGCGCAGGTCGACCAAGACCAGATCGCCCGCCCCATCATTGGTCAAGATTTCGATGGCCTCGTCCAAGGTCTCTGCTTCGCGCACCTCTTCGGCATCCAACGCGTCGAGCAGCAATTGCTTCAAGCCGCTCCGGAAGAGCTCGTGGTCGTCCGCGATCAACGCTCTTATCGGCATTGTTCAATCCTTTGGACGAGACGCCTCTCGACCTGAATCTCGACCTTCCCCGACTCTCTTATATTGTGCCGGGACGATTTCGCCCGCTCAACACAAATGTTTCGAACTGCCCGCGAGGGTTGCAGGGCGTTAACGGCTCCGCGCCGGCAGACTTGCCTGGATCGTGCTCGCGCCCTCGCGGGCGCGCTCTTCCCGAAGCGTGTCGATCCGCGCACGCTCGGCCTGGAAAAGCTGCAGGTCGCGTCCGGCCAAATTGCGGCCGGTCGGCACTCGCAGGCCCATCGGGTTCACCTGCGAACCGTTGAACAGCACCTCATAATGCAGGTGCGGCCCCGTCGAGCGGCCGGTCGTGCCGACATAGCCGATGATCTGCCCCTGGCGTACCTGCGAGCCGGTGCGGATGCCCGGTCCGAACCGAGACAGGTGGGCGTAAGCCGTTTCATAGCGATCGCCGTGGCGGATTTTGACGTAGTTCCCGTAAGTGCTGAAAGGCCCCGCCCGCTCGACCAGCCCGTCGCCCGCGGCCATGACTGGCGTTCCCACCGGCGCCGCAAAGTCGGTGCCCCGGTGGATCATTGAGTAACCGAGGATGGGATGCAGCCGCATGCCGAACCCTGATGAAAGGCGCGCGCCATTGATCGGCGTTTTCATCAGGAAGCGGCGGGCGCTCTTGCCTTCGCTGTCGTACCAGTCGGGATGGGCGTCGCCGGGCGCCTGGAACGAGTAGAAGCGGCGCGGCTCGCCATGCACATCCAGCGCGATGAAGAGAAGATCGCCGGTGCGAACGGTGTGGCCTTCGTCGTCGTAAAAGCGTTCGAACACCAGTTCGAACTGATCGCCCGGATGCACGTCGCGCTGGAAGTCGACGTCATAGCCGAAAGCGTCGGCGAGCGCGTCAATCTCGTGATCGGTCGCGCCAAGTTCGAGCGCGCTTTCGTAAAGATTGTTGCGCACGGGCGCGGCGATGCGCGCGATCTCATAGGTCACCGGCATCAGCACCTGGCGGGCCTTGAACCCGCCTTCGGCCATGCGGTTCGCTGTAATCGACGCGCCAGGATCGGATCGGAAGGCGACGCCGGTCAGATGCGGCGCGTCGCGGTCTCGTTCGAAATAAAGATTGACCGGCTGGCCGGTGCGGAGTCTGCGCGGATTATAGACGCTGGCGATCGAGGTGATCACGGCGTTGGCGTCATCGCGCGAGCCGCCGGCGCGCGCGATCAAACCGGCGAGCGTCTCGCCCTGCCCGACGCGCATCTCGCGCGCCTCGCGATTGAGGTAAACTTCGGTAAACGCGAGCTGCTCAATGCGCCGCGCGCTGGCTTCCCGCGCCGCGGCGGCGGCCTCCGCGTCGGCCGAGCTGAACAGCCCCGCGTTCCACGCCAGAGCCGCGCCGACGCAGGCGGCGCCGACGAGGGCGCCTGCCGCGGCGAGAGCCTTCCAAAGGCTCTGCAGCGAACCGATCGGTCCTGCCGTCATCTCAACTCCAAGACCCAGGCGCGGGCGGGAGCAGCGTTTTCTGCGCTAAGATTATCAAGCCAGAAACTCTAATCACCGCATTTCCGTTGCTTGGCCCCATGACACGGGCCCAACTCGAGCAAGGACCAAGCCAGGCAGCGTTCAATGGCACATAGGTCTAACCAGCCGGTTTCAAGTCAAGCCGGCCGCTGATGAGCGAGGGCGCACCTCCGCAGGGGCGCACGGCTCGCTGGCCCGTCCGGCTTGGCTGGGCGGGCGCTGGCGCCGCTTTGCTGCTGGGCGGCGTTTGGCTCATTCGGATTCCCCTGGCGGAATTAACCTTTCGTTCGGTTTTCGCCCAGCAGGGGGTCGACGCCGAGGCTGACATCCAAGCGCTCGATTTCGGCCACGCGCTTGCGCGCAACGTCCGCATTGGCTCGCCCGCTGCGCCGGACGTGAAGATCGACGAGGCGGAGCTTTCGCTGAATTGGCGGGGCCTGTCGCCGCAACTCAGCGCCGTTCGCGCGATCCGTCCGTTCGTGCGTCTCAAGCTCGATCCCAGCGGGCAGATTTCAGTCGGAGCGCTGGAGCACTTTCAGACCCAGGGGCCGAGCCGTCGCCCGTCGCTTGGCCCGATGCGCATTGTCGTGGAGGATGGCTCCGCGCTGATCGACGCGCCATTCGGCGCGCTCAACGCCAAGTTCGATGCGTCCGGCGTCATCGGCCGGGATTTCCAGGCGATGGCCTGGATCGCGCCGACCACGCAGCAGAACGGCGCCTATCAGCTTGAGGCCGCTCACGCCGAATTGATCGCGAGCTCGCCCAACGGGCAGCTGGCGCTCCGCCTTACGGCGGCGGCGAAACACCTAGCCTGGAATGGGCTCGAACTGCGCGACGCCGCCTTCGTCGGCAGCGCGCAAGCGCCCGCCGATCTTTCTCGCGCTCATGCCGAAGCCTTGTGGCGCATTGCGGCGCTCGACAGCGATGATGGTCTTTCCGCGCGTGCGTTCAACGGCGGCGTCAACGCCGATGCGGCGATGCGCGCAGACGCGCTGGCGCCGCAGAGCTGGACCGGGGGCGCCTCCGCCACTGCAATCCGCATCGGCCAAGCCGACGCGAGCCTCGCTCAAGCGCAACTCCGGGCGGAGATGCACGGCGGCGCCTCCGCGTCGGAGGGGCAATGGACTTTGAGCGGCGCACACTTCACGGGCTTTGCGCTTTCATCGAATGCGCCGTCAGCGCGCGGCACGCTGCGCTTTGCGCAAGGCGCGCTGCAAGCCGGCGGCGATGTGACGTTTGCGAACACGCGGCTTACCGAACAGGCGCAACAAGATGTGCGCTCGTGGTTCCCGCGGATGGACGGATCGCCGGTCGGGCCGACTTTCGCGGCGGCGCGCCACGCGCTCGACGCTGCGATGGGTCGCTTCGATCTGCACGCGACGGCGCAATTGCAGTGGCGCGGCCAGGTTGGACAGATTGTCGTCGCCTCGCCCATCGAAGCACGCGCCGCAAGCGGCGCGCGTCTTGTCGCATCGCCGCTGCGCGACGACGCGCCCGCGCTCACGCTGCAATTGCCGAGCAACGGCCTGCATGTCGCGGCCTCGATCGAAACCAGCGGCGGCGGCCTTCCCAACGCAACGCTGCTGTTGGACGGCGCCGATTGGGCGCCTGACGCGCCCCTCGTCGCCGACGGTTCGCTCACGCTCGCCAATTGGCGCAGCGAGGGCGCCGAAATCGCCGCGCAGGATCTGGACTTGAGCCTGGTGCAACCGCCCGACGGCGAAGGTCATCTGGTGGTGAAGGGTCCGGCGCGGATCACCGGTCCGCTGGGCGACGGCGACGTGCGCGATCTCAATGTCGCGCTCGATGTCACCATCGCTTGGGAGCGCGGCTGGCGCGTGACGCCCAACCAACGCTGTTTGCCGGTGCGCATGAGCACGCTGAATGTCGCCGCGCTTTCTTTTCAAAGCGGGGCGTTCGGCTTGTGCGCGGCGACGCAGGGCGCGCTGATCGCCGCCGACGCCGGCAATCGCCTCTCCGGCGGCTTCACCATCCAATCGTTGCAGCTCAACGGCCGCATGGCGCCGCCGGATTCTCAACCTGCGCGCCTGCGCTCCAGCCTCGTACGCGGCGCGTTCAGCGGCACGACGGAAAATATCGTGCTCGACGTCGAGGCTCAAGCGCCCAGCCTCGCCATCGACATGGCGCGCGACCGCACCCTCTCCGTCAGCGGCCGACGCGTCACGGCCAATGCGCGCGTCGCCGATCGCCGCTGGCGCGTCGATGGCCTGTTTGAATCCGGCGAACTCGGTGATCCCACTTTGCCCGGCGACGTGCGCGCCATCGCCGGACGCTGGAGCATGGCGCCCGAGAACGATCGCGTCGTCATACGCGTCAATGCCGGCGAGGCGCGGCTCGTCGCGCACGCCGCCAATGCCGACGATCCGCGGCCCCTGTTCAATCCCATGCGCTTCGCCGATGTCGACGCGGTTTTGGATTCGGGGAAAATCACCGCGAACGGCCGTCTTGTTTTGGAAGCGGGCGGGCGCGAGCTGGCGCGCTTTTCCGCAGAGCATGATGTCGATGCGGGCGTCGGCGCCGCGCATGTGAACGCGCCGCAGATCACGTTCGATCAGCACTTCCAGCCTTATGAAATCACCGAACTCGCGCGCGGCCTCGTCGACAATGTGCGCGGACCGGTCTCGGCGACGGCGGAGATTCAATGGGGTCGCGACACATTGACCGCGACGGGCCATGTGCGCCCGGAGCACGTCTCGCTCGCCATGGCCACCATTCCGGTGATCCAGGACGTGAGCGGCGACGTCTATTTCGACGATCTCCTGCAGCTCACGACGCCGCCCGGGCAGGCGCTCACAGTCGGGCTCATCAATCCCGGCGTGGAAGTGCACAACGGACGTCTGCGCTTTCAGCTCCTGCCCGATCAGCATGTCGCCATCGAGCAGGCCGATTTCGATTTCTCGTCCGGCACGCTGTCAGTGGCGCCGACGACAATCGCGCTCGGCGCCGAAGAGACGCGCTTTGAACTGAAACTCAGAGACATCGACATCGCGACGCTGATCGATCAACTCGATTTCGGCGACCTGCACGCGACGGGCCGCGTCCAGGGCTCGTTCCCGCTGCTGTTGACGACGCGCACGGCCTTCATCGAGAACGGCCAACTCGAAACGGCGCCAGGCGGCGGCACGATCTCCTATGTCGGGCAAGCTGGGAACAATACGGGCGGCGCGGCCGAGGTCGCGTTCGATGCGCTCAAAAGCTTCCACTATGACAATCTGGCGCTGACGCTAAACGGCGACATCTCCGGCGACGTCGTCACCACGATCCGTTTCACCGGCGTCAACACCGGCAAGCCGGTCAATCTGGCCCCGATTTCGCCGGTCCCCGGCGTCGTCGGCGAATTGCACGCCCGCGGCGTGCCGTTCCGCTTCAATGTGACGGTCACGGCGCCCTTCCGCCGCCTGGCGGAGGCGGCCTCCACCATCACCAACCCGCAATCCCTGCTTCACCAAGCTCAGCCGCAGGGGCAAAATCCGCCGGTTGACCAGGAGCCCCCGGCGCAAAGATAACGGGATGCTTCAGAGCCCGTTCAGGCTGGGCCTGCTAGCCCTAGATCATTGAGGAGCGCCCTATGAGCGGCGGACGCAGAGTTCTCACGCAATCGCTGGCCGGCCTCGCGGCCGCCGTCAGCGTCGCCGCTTGCATCCCCGTGCAAGTGCAGGCGCCGGACAAGCCGATCGAAATCAACCTCAACGTCAACATCCGTCAGGAAGTCGTGGTGCGCCTCGAAGGCGACGCGCAGGACCTCCTGCACAACAATCCGAACCTGTTCTGATGAGCAAGCCCATGACCCGCACCGCGCCCTCTCCGCTCCCGCTCGCGAAAGCGCTTCTTTCCGCCTGCGCGCTGGCCGCCGCGCTGATGCTGGCCTCGCCCGCACACGCTCAGGACGCCACGATCGCGCAGGCGCGCGCCGCCGGCGTCGTCGGCGAACAAGCCGACGGCTATCTGGGCGTCGTGCAGGGGCAAACCGCCTCCGCCGACGTGCGTGCGCACGTCGATCAAGTGAATATCGGCCGCCGCGCCGTCTACACGCAGCGCGCGGCGAGTCGGAATGTCTCCGTCAACGAGATGGCGGCGGCGGTTGCTTGCGAGATTTTCGAGCAACGCATCGCCGTCGGCGAACGCTATCGCGATGAAAACGGAACTTGGCGCCAACGCACGGCGGCGACGCCCGTGGTGATGCCGAGTTTCTGCCCGCACTGAGGCGGTTGGTCACCCTGGGAACCAGGCCCGCTTGGGCCCATGTTCTCTGCATGAAGACCTTTCTGCTGATCGCCTTCTGGGGCGCGATCCTGATTGCCGTCGCCGTGTGGACCTTTTCCGGCTTCGACGGCTCGCAGATGAGCATCCACGGCTGGATCGCGCTGGCGCTGGGCTCGGTACTGTCGCTGGTCGTCGGCGTCGGGCTGATGGCGCTCGTCTTCTATTCGGCCCGGCGCGGCTATGACGACCGGGTTCCCCGCGATACGGATGACGCCGATTAACCAATCCTACTTATGTTCCTTCTGAGCATAAGCTGATAGAATAGCGTCGATGCCGCCCCGCAAAGCTCCCGACGGCCCCGCCGAGCGCTTCCAATCGCTCTACGCTCACGGCTTCGTCCGCGTCGCCGCGGCGACGCCTGTCGTGACGCCGGCTAATCCGGCGGCCAATGCCGAGGCCATCCTCGACCTCGCCCGCAGCGCCCACGCCGAAAAAGCGGCTGTGCTGCTGACGCCGGAACTTTCCCTTTCCGGCTACGCCATCGACGACCTGCTGCTGCAGAACGTGCTGCTGGACGCCGTCGAATCCGCCATCGCCAGGCTCAAAGCCGAGAGCGTCGCGCTTTTTCCCGTGCTGATCGTCGGAGCGCCGCTTCGCCTCCATGGCGCGCTCTATAATTGCGCCGTCGTAATTCATCGCGGCGCGGTGCTCGGCGTCGTACCGAAGAGCTTTCTCCCCAACTATCGCGAATTTTACGAGAAGCGGCACTTCGCCAGCGCCGCCGACGCCGCCGACGCCGCCGACGACATCATTTCGCTCTGCGGCGAGGAGGTGATCTTCGGCGCCGACCTCATGTTCGCGGCGACCGACGCGCGCGACTTCATCTTCCATGTCGAGATTTGCGAGGACTTCTGGGCCCCGACGCCGCCGTCGAGCACGGCCGCGCTCGCGGGCGCCACCGTGCTGTTCAACCTCTCGGCGTCGAACATCGTCATCGGCAAGGCCGAGGACCGGAAAATCCTCTGCGATGCGCAATCGCGCCGCTGCACGGCGGCGTACGTATTTGCTGCGGCGGGTCACGGTGAATCCACCACGGACCTCGCCTGGGACGGCCAGATCGTCGCTTACGAAATGGGGCATCTCCTCGCCGAGGGCGAGCGCTTCTCTCGCGAGGCGCAGCTCGTCTTCGCCGACATCGATGTCGAGAGCATCGCGCAGGAGCGTCGCCGCCTGTCCAGTTTTCGCGACGCGGCCGCGCGCGAGAAGGAGCGCATCGCGCGCTGGCGGCGCATGCCGTTCACGCTCGCCGCGCCGCAGACACGGTTGCCGCTGAAGCGCAAAATCGCGCGCTTCCCATTCGTTCCGGATGATCCGGCGCGGCTCGATCGCGATTGCTACGAAGCCTACAGCATCCAAGTCGCGGGGCTGGCGCAACGTCTGGAACGCACCGGCCTCAAACATGCGGTGATTGGCGTTTCCGGCGGCATCGACTCAACGCACGCGCTGATCGTGACCGCGCGCGCGTTCGACCTGCTGGGGCTGCCGCGCAAGAACATCATCGGCGTTACTTTGCCGGGCTTCGCCACGACCGACGCCACCAAGAAAAGCGCGTGGGATTTAATGCGTGCGCTCGAGATCGATGCGCGTGAGGTTTCGATCGCGCCGCTCGCGCAGCAGATGCTCACGGACCTCGATCATCCCGCCGCCAAGGGCGAGCCGGTTTACGACATCACGTATGAGAATGTGCAGGCGGGCATCCGCACCGATTATCTTTTCCGCCTCGCCAACAAGGAAAACGGGCTGGTCATCGGCACCGGCGATCTTTCCGAACTCGCGCTCGGCTGGTGCACCTATGGCGTCGGCGATCAAATGGCGCACTACAACGTCAATGGCGGCGCGCCGAAGACGCTGATTCAGCATCTCATCCGCTGGGTGATCGGCGCCAGGCTGTTCAGCGAAGAGACCGGCGCCACGCTCGCGCGCGTACTGCAAACCGAGATCAGTCCGGAACTGATCCCTGGAGAAACGCCGCAGCGGACCGAGGCCATCGTCGGCCCCTATGCGCTGCAGGACTTCAATCTCTTTTGGCTGACGCGTTACGGCTTGAAGCCGAGCAAGGTTCTGTTCCTGGCCTGGAGCGCATGGCGCGACGCCTATCCATACGAAGAGATTCGCCACTGGCTCGGCGTGTTCCTCAAGCGCTTCTTCGCCAACCAGTTCAAACGCTCGGCGATGCCGAACGGACCGAAACTCGTCTCCGGCGGCGCGCTTTCGCCACGCGGCGACTGGCGCATGCCGAGCGACGCCAGTGCGAAGGCATGGCTTGACGAATTGGATGAGAATTCGCCGCAGCGCTTGGATTGACGCGCGGGACGTGCTTTCAAGCGCGCATGAGCACGCGCCCTGCCCTGGAAGACCTGATCAAACTCGCGGTCGAAGCCGGACGCGCCATCATGGCCGTGCGCGACGAAGGCTGCGAAGCGACGAACAAGAGCGACGGCTCTCCGGTCACCATCGCCGATCAGCGCGCCGAGGCGATCATAGAAGCAGGTCTCAAACGCCTCGCTCCGGATGCGCCAATGGTCGGAGAAGAAGCCGTCGCCGAGGGCCGCATCCCAGACACGGGCGCGCGCTTCTATTGTGTCGATCCACTGGACGGCACGCGCGATTTCATCGCTGGCGAGACCGGCGAGTTCACCGTCAACATCGCGCTCGTTGAGAATCGCACGCCGGTCGTCGGCGTCGTCTTCGCGCCGGCGACCGGCGAGTTGTATGCGGGCGAACCCGGGCGCGCGCTGCGCGGCTCGTTCGATGGGCGCTCCGGCGAACTGCGCACGCCGATCGGTCCGATCCACGCCGGCGCCAAACCGCAAGGGCCGTGGCGCGTCATCGCCTCGCGCCGCTCCGGCAAAAACGCCGCCACCGACGCCTTCATCACCGCGCTTGGCGAAAGCGAACGCCTCTCCTCTTCTTCGTCGATCAAGTTCTGCCGCTTGGCGGAAGGCGCCGCCGATCTCTATCCGCGTTTTGGCGACGTGAACGAATGGGACATCGCGGCAGGGCACGCCATCCTCTCAGCCGCAGGCGGCGGGGTGATGCTGCTCGATGGCGCGCCGCTCGCCTATGGCGGACGCGAAGGCAGTTTCCTCGTGCATGGCTTCATTGCATTCGCGAGCGCCGCCGCGGCCGGCGCCGCACGTAAAGCCTTAGCGGGATAGGCGCCCGATCAGCCCGCGCATGAAGCGCACGCCTTGCACGATCTGATCGATCTCGATCCATTCGTCGGGCTGGTGCGCTTGCAGGATCGAACCGGGGCCGCACAGCACCGCCGCCATCCCCGCTTGCTGAAACAAGCCGGCTTCCGCCGCATAGGACGCGACGCGCGTTTCGTTATCGCCTGTCAATGCGCGCGCCAGCACCTCAGCTTCGCTCTGCAGCTCAGGCTTGAGCGGGGGATTGTTCGAGCGCCGCGTGATGGCGACGCCGCCTTCCGGCGCACGCGCCTTGATCTCTGCATCGAGCTTCGCCGCCGCTTTCCGAAAGCGGCCCTCGTAAACGTCGGGATCGACTTCCGGCGGCCAGCGCAAATCCCACATGAACTCGCAACGGCGCGCGAGAATGTTCATCGCCGTTCCGCCGTCGACGCGCCCGATCGTCATGCTCGCGCCGGGCGGCGAAAAGCGCGGGTCGTTGCCGGGCGAAACGCGCGAATCCGCTCCCATCTCGGCGACGACGTTCATGAGTTTCAGCGCCTCCATGACGGCCGAGACACCCTGATCGGTCTGACTCGAATGGGCTTCGCGGCCCGTCACTTCGACGATCAGTCCACGTATGCCCTTGTGGCCCGACACGACCTTCATATCCGTCGGTTCGCCGACAATCACGGCGCTCGGCGCGGGCGCGGCGCCTTCACGGAGCTCAGCGATCATCGCCGGCGCGCCAAGGCATCCCACTTCCTCGTCATAGGAGAGCGCAAGAATGATCGGCCGCTTCAACTCCGCCGCCAGCATCGCGTCGATGTGTGCGAGCGCGATGGCGGAAAAGCTCTTCATGTCGGCGACGCCGCGGCCGTAGAGCTTCGTCCCCCGCTCGGTCAGCGCCCACGGATCGGACGTCCAGGGCTGACCATCGACCGGCACGACGTCGGTATGCCCCGAAAGCACGACGCCGCCCGCAACAGCTGGGCCGATCACGGCGTAGAGATTGGCCTTGGTTCCATCGGCATTGGCGACGCGGTGCGAAGCCACGCCGCGCGCGCCGAGAAACGCCTCCACCCACTCGATCAGCGCCAGATTGGAATTCCGCGACGTCGTGTCGAACGCGATCAGGCGCTCGAGAATTTCAAGCGTCGGCGCGATCTCTTCACGCATCGCGGCGGAGGCTCATCGCGGCGCCTGGACGATGTGTCCGTTGGCGCCCTGGAACGCCAGCAATTGAATGCGGAATTGCAGCGGCGCGTTGGGCGGAATAACCGGCGGCTGCCCCTGCGCGCCATAACCGAGTTCCGGCGGGAAATAGGCGATCACTTCATCGCCTGGGCGCATCTGTTGAATCGCTTCGGAGAAGCCCGGCACCACCTGATCGAGCGGAAATTGCGCCGGCTGTCCGCGTTGCAAGGACGAGTCGAACGTATCGCCGTTGGCGAGCTTGCCTTCATAATGCACGAGCACGACTGATTGCGGGCCGGGATGCGGTAGCGACTGGTTGGCGCCCTTGTGCGTGAATTCCATCACCAAACCTGACGGCCGCACGATTGCGCCCGGCCGCGCGCGCGCCTGCGCCAGGAATGTTTGCGCCTCGTTGGCGGCCTGTTGATGCGCGGCGGCGTCCTTCTGTTCCGCGCGTTCGATCTCGCGCATCACGCCGCTGCTATCGTTATTGCTGGAGTTGGACTTATCGCCGCACGCGGCGAGCGCCACGAGCAAAGCCGCAGCGAGAATGATCTTCTTCATCGGTAGAGTTCTTCCGCTTTCGCGATCGTCCAGGTCTCGGAGAGCGCGTCGCGCTCCCATTCCTGGAACGCGCTGTCCGAAAAAATGGCGGCGCAATAGGCTTGCGCATCGGGCGGCGCCTGCACCGCGTAGGTGCGCAGACGCGTAGCAACAGGGGCGTACATGGCGTCGACGATGCTGCGTTGACCGAACAGGAACGGCCCTTCGAAGCGTGCAAGCAACGTGCGCCAAACATCGAAGAGATGATCGAGATCGGCGCGCGTGTCTTCGGGAAATTCCGGCGCGCGCTCCATGCGGCGGCGAATATTCATCGACAGATCGCGCCGCAAAGCGGCGAAGCCCGAATGCATCTCAGCCGCCGCCGAACGTGCTTGCGCACGGATGAGCGGATCCGCCGGCCACAGATGCGCATGCGGCGCGCGTTCATTCGCCCACTCGCAAATGGCGAGACTGTCATAGACCGTGACGCCGTCCACGCTCAGCGCGGGTACGCGCCCGCTCGGCGAAATCGCGACGATCTCAGGGATTTTGGCTTTGCCATACCCCGGGCCGTCCAGCGGGATCACCCGCTCCTCAAATGCGATGCCCGCCCAGCGAAGCGCCAGCCACGGACGCATCGACCAAGACGAGTAATTCTTGTTGCCGACATAGAGGATGGGCGCGGGCATGGCGCTTGTTTAGAGGGCGCGCCCCGAAGATCAAGCCGAGCTGCGCATCATTTCTGTCAGGCGCTCATGCGGGGGCGCTAGATCCGCTGCGGCGAACGTGGGCGAGCGGCGCATTCAGCCGCTCGCCCACGAACGATGCTTAGTGTGCGGGCGCCAGGTTGTCGTTGTTCACCCAGCCGTCGTTTTCGTTCTCGTCGGTTACATGCCACCACATGCCTTCACGTTCGCCGGTCGGATAGACCAGCGCGCCGGCCTGCAGATTGCGCAACACTTGGCCATGGCCGCCGGATTGCGAACGCAATGCCGTCGTCGCCGTCACGCGATAGGTCTGGCGCGGCGCATCGGCGGCGGCGTTGCCGGTGAAGGTGCCGCCGGCTTGCTGCACGAGATTGGAATATGCATCGATGAAGGCGACGGTGATGACGCGGCCGATTTCCGTATCGGTGTAGCCGCCGAGGCCAACGCCGCCGCCGCCGAGGAAGCCCGCGCCGCCCCAGGTGATGTTGCGGTTCTGCGCGTTGCCTTCGGTGGAGAAGCTCTCGGTGGTGCGCACATTCGTCAGCGTAAGCGTCGTCTGCGCCGTTTGGTTGCGCACGCCCAGGCCGCCGATCACGCCGCCGAGGCGTCCGCCGACCACGCCGCCCAATGCAGCGCCGACGCCGCCGCCGCTCGAATTGTTGTCCTGCGCCACGACGTCGGCGAGCAGAACGTAGTCGGCCGCGCGCATCTGTCCGCCGCCGACATTGGAGCCGTGCTGCAACTGGCCGCCGCCGGCGAGTTCGCGTTCGCGCATGGCGGCATCGAGACCGGCGCCGCGCTCGACCACGGTGAAGCAGCCCGATTGCTGCACCACCACGCGCAGCAACGCCGCGGGCGGTTGCAGGCGGTAACCGGTCCAGCCGGCGCTATCGCCGTTCTGGATCGAAATCGAACCGAGGTTGCGGGCGCAATGCGGGACTTGCGGCGTCGTGCTCGCGGCGGCCGTCGGCTGCGCTGCGGCGGCGCCTGCGAGCGCCCATGCCAGGCCGAGACCCGCCAATCCAATCAATGCCTTACGCATATGAAATACTCCCTATCCCTCGCGCACGAAGCTGCGCGCCGCGCCCTCGGGATAGGAATTAACACGCCTTCACATCGTGGTCACGAGGGCCCCGATCAGATCCGCTTGGGCGGATACCCCGCAGCGGTCAGCGCCTCGACGATATCGGCGGTATGCTGCGCATCGCGCGTCTCGATCTCGATGTCGAATTCCGCGCCCTTGGCCGGAACATCGAGCGTATAGCGCCGGTGCTCGACCGAGATGATGTTCGCGCCCTGCTCGCCCAGCACACGCGAAACATTTGCAAGCAAGCCGGGGCGATCATCGCCGGTGAAGCGCAGATTGGCGATGCGCCCGTCGCGGATCAGCGAGCGCGTCAGCACCGCCGCCAACAGACGCGTGTCGATATTGCCGCCACTCAAAATGAGCCCGACTTTCCGCCCGCGGAATTGCTCCGGATAGGCGAGCAACGCCGCCAGCGCCGCGGCTCCCGCGCCTTCGGCGATGGTCTTCTCGATCGTGCAGTAAAGCGCGATGGCGCGCTCGAAATCGGCTTCCTCGATCAGCAACACGTCTTCCAGCAAGGGGCGCGCGATCGAGTAGGAAAGATCGCCCACGGCTTTCACCGCAATGCCTTCGGCGATGGTTGAGCCGCCGATGCGCGGCCGGTTGCTGCGCATGCGCGAGATAAACGACGGATACATCGCCGGCTCGACGCCGACGATGCCGATCTCCGGCTTGATGTGCTTGGCCGCAGTGGCGACGCCGGCGATCAAGCCGCCGCCGCCGATGGGCACGACGATTGTGTCGAGGTCGGGCGCGTCTTCCAGCATTTCGATCGCCGCCGTGCCCTGGCCCGCCATCACCGCCGGATCGTTGAACGGATGGACGAACACCAGATCGCGTTCGGCGCAGAGCTTCATCGCATGCTCGTAGGCTTCGTCGAACGTCTCGCCTTCAAGCGCGATCTTGGCGCCGAAATGCGCCGTCTGCTGGATTTTCACGAACGGCGTGTTTTTCGGCATCACCATGGTGACGGGAATGCCAAGACGCTGCGCGTGATAAGCGACGCCAAGCGAGTGATTGCCGGCCGAGGCCGCAATCACGCCCTGCTTCTGTTCCTTAGCGGTCAGCTGCAAGAGCTTGTTGAGCGCGCCGCGTTCCTTGAACGAGGCGGTAAATTGCAGGTTCTCGAACTTGATCCAGACCTCCGCCCCGGTGATCTGCGAGAGCGTACGGGAGTGGCGCGTCGGCGTCCGTTCGATCTGCCCGTCAAGCCGCTTGGCGGCGGCTTGGATCGAGGCGAAATCGACGACGGCGGCGCTTTGAGCGCGGGCTAGAGTTGGTTCGGCCATATCCGGCGGACCCTAGTGGGGGCCGCGTCCGGTTTCAACGCGCGTTCACGCAGCCGATAGTCCGCGCAGCAGGTCAAGCCGACGCATCGCCTTGCCCGGCAGCGCCGCGAGACTGGGATGCGGGGCGCGTTCGACGATCCGCCGGATGCCGTGTTCGGCCTGGCGGACGGCGCCCGACAGGCTCAGCCGGGAGACGCTGCCCCATTCCAGCATGCGCTGGCCGGTCGAGAGCTGGCGTTTGTACTGGTAGGGCCCCGGGCCGAAATCGACCTCGGCGACCCCGTTGTCGGCGGCCCACTCGATCGCCCGGCGCGCCAGCTCCACCCCCGGTGAATACGCGTCGAGCGCATTGTCGTGAACCATGATCCAGTCGTGCATCACGGCGCCGGCGCGGAGGAAGTAATTTGCCGCGACCAGCCGCTCGCCAAGGCAAAGGGTGAACAGCACGCCGCTGAAATGCGGGCCTTGGGCGGCGAACGTCGCGTCGAGCACCTGCCGCACCCAGGGCGTGGCCCAGATTTCGGGCTGACCAGTGCGCTTGAGCTGGGCGTTCTTGAGCACCAGCATGACTTCGAAATGCACGGCGTCGCGTGAATCCGCGGAGAACGTGAGCAGCCCGTGCTCGCGCTCGAACTTGCGCAGCTTCTTGTCGGTTTGACGCAGGAACTCTGCGCGACGCGCCTTCAAGCCCGCGCGATACGCTTCCGCGCCGCCTCGCGTATCGACAATCCAGCTTCCGTCGGCGCCCGCGGCTTGGAACAGGGTCTGACCGGGCGGCACATGGGAAAGGTCAATGCGCCCGACCTTCAGCGCAGCGCAGAGATCACGGCCGTCGACGTCGGCTGACCCGACCAAACCCTGATAATCGGCAATCGGCGCGCCCAGCCCCATCGCGGCGAAGCGCGACGAGCGCTGCACGCCGAAGAACGCCTGCCCTTGGTTAACCACGCAGACGCGCGCGTCGGCGCGCGCCTTGCCGACAATCTTCGCCCATTCGGGCGTCAGATAGGGGCTTTGCGCACCGAGCGCGCGCCATTGCGCGACTTCCGACCGGTCCAATTCCTTCGGATGGATCACTTCGATACGCACGAACCCGCCTCGTTCTACTCGCCTTGGAGGCGAAGCAAGGTTCAGGCCGCCGCTTCGGCTGGATCGTGTTCGGCCACGTAATGGCCCGGCGCCGCCTCGAGCCAGCGCGGGCGGTACTGCACGGCGTCGGGATCGTCGACCATACGGGATTTGAGGAAGCGCAGGCTCGCGCGCGTATCGAACGGACTCGGCGCGTCGCCGTTCCACCGCGCACGCGGCTTGCTGCGCGCCGCGCGCGGATCGGGCGTCAGCGAAGCGGCCAGCAGCGCTTTCGTGTAAGGGTGCCGGGGATCGTGCAGGACGACGTCCGACGGGCCGTATTCGACGGCGCGGCCGAGATAGAGCACCAGAATGGTGTGGCTGATCGCGCGCGCCGCGGCGAGATCATGGCTGGTGAACAGCATGCTCGTGCGAAATTCGCGCTGCAGCGCCACCAGCAATTCAAGAATCTGCGCCTGGATCGATACATCGAGCCCCGACAAGACGTCATCGCAAACGACGAGCTTCGGCCTCATGATCATCGCGCGCGCAATGCCGGCGCGCTGGCTTTGCCCGCGGGACAGTTCGTGCGGATAACGGTTGATGAGGTTCGGGTCGAGCCCGACTTGGTTCATCATAGCGCGCACGCGGGTTTCGCGTTCGGCGCGCGACAGCTGCGGCTCAAACGTCAATAATGGCTCGCCGAGCGCAGCGCCAATTGTCATGCGCGGATCAAGGCTCGCCACGGGATCCTCAAACACGATCTGCAGATCACGGCGCGCATGGCGCAGGCTTTCACGCTCGCTCGGCAAGAGCGCGCGCCCGAGAAACGTCACTGCGCCCGCATTGCGCGGCAGGAGCTGCACGATCGCACGCGCCAGCGTCGACTTGCCGCAACCGCTTTCGCCGACGATCCCCAGCGTCTCTCCGGCTTTCAGCGCGAAGGTGACGCCATCGACCGCACGGAGCTGTCTGGTCTTGCTGAACACGCCGCCGGGCAAGCGCACCGGAACGTTCACACGCACATCGTCGACCGACAGAATGGGCGCGCCGGCGACAGGCGGCGGAAGCTCATGCGCGCGGGGCGCATCCAAGCGCGGCACGGCCGCAAGCAACATCCGCGTATAATCCGTTTGCGGCCTCGCGCAGATATCTTCCACGGCGCCGACCTCGACGATTTCGCCTTGGCGCATCACCGCCACGCGTTGGGCCATGCGCGCGATCACGCCCATGTCGTGCGACACCAAGGCGACGGCCGCTTCGGTATCGCGCCGCAAATCGTCGATGATGTCGAGCAGCTGCGCCTGCGTGGCGGCGTCGAGCGCGCTCGTCGGTTCGTCGGCGACCAGAAGCGCGGGCTCGCACATCATCGCCATAGCAATCATCACCCGCTGGCGCATGCCGCCTGAGAGTTCATGCGGATACTGCTTGAGGCGCCGTTTGGCGTCCGCCATGCGGACGCGCTCGAGCCATTCCACGCAATGGCGCTCAGCGTCGACGCCGCGGATCCGGAAGTGATGCGCGAGCACTTCGCCAAGCTGCGTCTCGATGGTGAGATGCGGCGTCAGCGCCCTCAGCGGGTCCCGGAACACAAACGCCACACGCTTGCCGCGCACCGCATCCAGTTCGGGACGCGGCGCGCCGAGCAACTCCGCCCCAAGAAATCTGACAGAACCCGTCGCCCGCGCGTTGGCCGCCGCCAATCCGAACGCCGCCAGCAAGCTCTGTGATTTTCCGGCGCCGCTTTCGCCGACAAGTCCGAGGCACTCGCCTTTGCAAATCGAAAACGAAACGTTCTTCACGGCTTCGACGGCGCCGTTTGGCGTATCGAAGACGACCGAGAGATTGCTGATCTCCAGAACGGATTCGCTCATGCGTCCCGCGAGCTTCCTTTACGCAGGGGACGCCGTCAACGCCGCGAAGGCTTCGACAAGGCGTCTGTAAGCGCGTATCGAAGCGTCCATGGCGACGATAACCTACCTCACGCAATGCACGTTCGATTTCGGGGCGATCAAGGCGCTGCCGAACGTCCTGAAAGCCAACGGCGTGAAGCGGCCCTTCGTCGTGACCGATCCGGGTCTCAAGGCCAATGGTCTGCTCGACCGCGTGCTCGCTGCGCTCGGCGACGAACCGGCGGGCGTCTATGCCGATACGCCGGCCAATCCCACCGAAGGCGCCGCACGCCAAGCGGCAGAACAATATCGCGCCGTCGAGGCCGATGGAATCGTCGCACTGGGCGGCGGCTCCTCGATGGACCTCGGCAAGGCCGTCGGGCTGATGGTCACGCATGAGGCGCCTTACGATCGATACGGCGCCACGCAAAAGGGCTTCCGGCTGATCCGCGCGCTCCCGCCGCTCGTCGCCATTCCGACCACCTCCGGCACCGGCAGCGAAGTGTCCGTCGGCTTCATCCTCATCCTCGATTCAGGGCGCAAGGAGACGTTCGTCTCGCCCCACATCGTGCCAACAGCGGCGATCTGCGATCCGGAGCTGACCCTCGGGCTGCCGCCGGCGCTCACCGCCGCGACGGGCATGGACGCCGTGACGCACTGCATCGAAGCCGTGCTCTCGCCCGTGGTGAACCCGCCTGCCGAAGCGATCGGCCTCGACGGTCTCGAACACGCAATCAAACACGGCATGCTCGAACGCGCCGTCGCCGATGGCGGCGACCGCGATGCGCGCTGGTCGATGATGATGGCGTCGTATGAAGGCGCGCTTGCCTTCGTTAAGGGCCTCGGCGCGGTGCATGGGCTCAGCCACGCGCTCGGACGCCTCAGCGAACTCAAGCTGCATCACGGCACGCTGAATGCGATCATCCTGCCGCATGCGCTGGTCATGATCGGCGACGCCACGCCGGAAAAATTCGCGCGCCTGCGCGCCGCCATGGGTCTCGCCGCGAACGCCGATCTCTCCCAGGCCATCGCCGATCTCAACGCCCGCATCGGCATACCGAATTCGCTTAGGGCTCTGGGCGTGAGCCAGGACCATTGGCCCGCGACGCGCGCCTACGCGCTCTCCGATCTCGCCACCGGCAGCAACGCCATTCCGTTCGACGCGGCGAAGTACGACGAACTGTTTGCGCGCGCGCTGTAGCGCGCTGTTGGTGAACGTGCGTTAGCAATGCTTGCTAAGCGGTTTTCAAGAATCGTACGTCATCGTGCGATCGATCGCGCTCGCCGCGGGGCTCTGAACACCTCCTGCTGCGGTTGCCTATGGACCGGTCGAGAGCCCGTAAAGTCGCGTCACGTCGCTTGCAGCGCGCCCGCTTGCACGCGCATGAGTGCGTGCTTCCCGCGAACGACGCGAGCGCTGAAGAAGCGCCGCGCGATCTGTTCGACGCAGAAGCCGACCGCGCGGAATGCGTGATCGCCGAGCAGGACGCCAAACAGCCGCCTGCGAACGAGCATGAAGCGCCTGCGTCCACGCCAGCGCCGCCTGTGCCGGCGCCGGCCGAGATCGAGGACGACGAGCCGCCCTTCGATCCGCCGGATGAAGACGACGACATATTCGGCAAAACGCGTCTTCCCCGCTCCGACGCGGAAATGAGCGAAGAAGAAGCCGCGGACCGCGCCGCCGGCAGGCCCATCCGCTTCGCCGCGCCCGAACCGAGCCGTCCAAGCGACCTGCCGGTTCCTCCGATTTCGATCGCCGCTTTCTGGGATCGCCCCGAGGTGGCGCAGCTTTTCTCCGACCTCTCCGCTCATCGCCTGATGGCGCGCGCGAACATCCGCATCGAACGCGGCGGGCTTGACGGCGCCGCCGTTCGGCTGGCGCAGCGCGAGACGCCGGATCTCATCATCGTCGACACAACGCTTCGCGGCGCGGAAATGCTGCGAGGATTGGAGACGCTGGGCCCCGCCATCGGCGCCGGCGCCAAGGTTCTGGTCGTCGGCGCTGTGAACGATATCGGCTTGTTGCGCGAACTGGCGCAGCGCGGCGTAAGCCATTATCTGGTGACGCCGGTGCAAGCCGAAGACCTCGTGCGCACCGTCAGCAGCTTCTATGCCGAGTATGACAACGCGCGCGTTATCGCCGTGATCGGCGCGCGCGGCGGCGTAGGCGCATCCTCGTTGGCGCAGAACCTGGCTTGGTCGATCGCCGAGCGCCACGGCGTCAACGCCGCGCTGATGGATCTCGACCTCGCCTTCGGCACAGCGGCCTTTCACCTTCAGGAACAGACGCCCTACACGGTCGCGGACCTTCTGCTCGCGCCCAACGACGCCGACGACGCCTTCGTCGAGCGCGTCACCGCCAGGCAAACCGAGCGGCTCCGTCTGCTGAGCGCGCCCGCGAGCCTCGACCGCGCGCTGGATGTCGATGCTGCGGCGATCGAGCAAATCATCGGCCGCGTGCGACGCACAGCTTCATTCGTCGTGTTGGACCTGCCGCATCGCTGGACGAGTTGGATGAAGCAAACGCTGGCGGCCGCTGACGACGTGTTCATCGTAGCCGAGCCCGACCTCACCAATTTGCGCAACACCAAAAACATGCTCGACGTCCTGACGCCGCTGCGGACCAAGGCGTCGCCCCCCTCCGTTGTGCTGTCCATGGTCGGCATGCCGAAGCGGCCGGAAATTCCCGTGAAGGAATTTGCCGAGGCGATCGGCGCCGAACCCGTCGCCACGCTGGGTTTCGATCCCGACGCGTTTGGCTTGGCCGTCGCCAAAGCTAAAGCGCTTGGCGAGGTGGCGGCGCAGTCGAAGGCCGCAAGCGCGGTCGATGCCTTGGCGACGGCGCTCACGGGCCGCGCGCCGATCGAGCCGAGGAAACCTGACGCGTATTCGTTCGCAGCGACGCATGCGGCGCCGACGGTCGAACCCATATCTTTGCCGCACATTGCCGCTTCAGCGGAACAGGAAGTCCCTATGCCGTATTCCGCTGAAACCGAGCCGGACGCGCCGCCGGCGGCGCCCGCAACGCTCGAACTGGTTTCACCCGCGACCGCCGAACAGGAATATCTCGAGCGCGCGCGCACGGCTGCACTTGCAGATCTGCACGCTCACCTGAAGGGAAAGCGCGGTCAGAAGATTCGCGGCAACGGCCGCATTCGCCGCGCCGCCGCGGCGATTGTCGCGATATTCCTGGTCGGAGGCCTGTGGCGCAATAACGAACCCAGCCAAGCCGCGGCGATGCCGGCGCCCGCGGTCGAACGAATTGTGGCGAGGCCGGCGCAACCGCGCGCCGATCTCGCGCCGCGCTACGATGCGGCGATCAGCATGATGCGCAGCGGCAAAGTGCTGGAGGGCGTCGTCGCGCTTCGCGCCGTCGCCGAGGACGGCTTCCCGCTGGCGCAATATCGGCTCGCGAAGCTTTACGAGCTTGGCGAAGGCTTGCCGAGCGATCTCCCGCAGGCGCGGCAATGGACGGAGCGTGCGGCGGCCGCCGGTAATATTCGCGCCATGCACGACCTCGGCGTCTATCTCGCGCGCGGCGACGGCGGCGTCCGCGATGAAATGAGCGCGTTCCGCTGGTTCAAGCTCGCCGCCGAGCGCGGCGTCGCCGACAGCCAGTACAATCTCGCTGTGCTCTACGCGCAAGGCCGCGGCGTGAGCGCCGATCTCAGCGAAGCGCTAACCTGGTTTCTGATCGCTGCGCGCAGCGCCGACGAGACCGCGATGCGCCAGGCGCAAGCACTCGAAGCGCGCCTTACGCCAGCCCAAGTGCAGCAAGCGCAGAGCCGTGCAAACGCATTCACGCCGGCGGCGATCAACACATACGCCAATGAAACCGCGCCACGCGACGCTTCGAACGCGGATGCAACGTCCGGCTAAGGCACGATCGCGAGAAAATCCAAGAGACCGTTCCACGCCGCGGGCTCGTCGAGCATCGGCGCGTGGCCGGTGTTGGGGACTTCCACCGCGGCCATGTCCGAGCGCATCGTGCGCATGAGATCGACTGTTTCAGCCGACAACAGGTCGGATATGGCGCCGCGAATCGAAAGCACCGGCTTCTTCGCCAGCATGGCGAAGAGCGGCGTCATATCGACGGCGGGCGTCGTCTCCGCGTCGTTGAACGCCAACGCGATCGACGGATCATAATCCACTTCAACCTTGCCATCGGGCAATTGCCGCCACGTGCGACGCGCATACGCATCCCAATACGCGGCGTCGTCGGCGTGATCTGGATGGGCGACGCCCATCACGCCTTTCACCTTCGCCGCCGCCTCTTCCCAAGAATTCACCGGCTGCACCAATCCGACATAGGAGGCGATCCGGTTCAAGCCTTCGCTATCGACCTTCGGCCCGATGTCATTGAGCGCCGAGGCGGCGATCCGGTCCGGCGCGAGCGCGGAAATCACCATGGTGATGATGCCGCCCATCGACGTGCCGACGAACACCGCTTCTTTCACCTCGAGCTTGTCGAGCAGCGTCAGCACGTCCTGCGCATAGATCGCCGGCACGTAGTGCGCTGGATCGGGATCGTGCGAGGACTGCCCGCGCCCGCGCATGTCGGGCGCGATCACGCGCCGGCCGAGCGCCGCGATGCGCGGCGCGATGATCTCGAAATCCTTGGAGTTGCGGGTGAGGCCGTGCAGACAAACGACCGGAAGCCCGGTGACCGGCGACCGCGGCGCGTAATCGCGCGCATAGATCTTCAGCCCATCGACCGTATCGATCATGCGCTCCGCAAAGGCGTCGGCAAAGGCGTGTGCGGCGGTGTCCATCATCACCCTATCTGTTCCGGTCCTGAGCGGGCGCGCCAGGGCCATGGTTACTTTGGCTCTCGTCGGAGCGCAGAATCATATGCGCCTCGGCGTAGCTTACGCCAGCCATGCTTGCAAAGCGCGCGCTCCATAAGGCCCTCAAGCGCTCCGTTCGCGCGCGCTCATCTTCTTCGCAAGGCTGCACAATAATGTCCGCATTGGCGGCGAAGCGCACGAAACAGAGCCCGCTCAGTTCCCGCCGCAGCGGCAGGATGCTTTCAACTTCCCGCTTCGCGTCTTCGGTTCGTCCCATCGCGGCAAGCGTTTGCGCATGCGCCAGCGGGTGGTCAGGCGCGAAGCGCACGGCGAAGGCGAGCGGCGGTTCGCCCACATGCGCCAAGGGCGGCGCCTGCGCCACGGCGGGTTCGCGATCGAACACGGCGATGGCGGTCGCGACCGCGAGCGCCGCGCCGCTCGCGATCAGCCCCCATGCGCGCAGCGCACCCATCTCCGCGGCTTTCTCCATCGACGCGAACCTGAATGAGAGCAGTATGGCCGTCCAGCGGCCTCGCCATCAATGCGAAGTGCGCGCCGCACGCGCGAGATCGAGGTAACCGCGCCCCGCTTCCCGCGCACACATCGTGTCGCTCGCCGGCTCGGCGTTGCGCACGCGCGCGCACGCGATTTGCCCGAAGCCCGCCGGGAACGGGCTGACAGCGCGGGCGAACAAGGCTTCGCGCAGCTTGGCGCCGCGCAAGCCGGTTTGCGCCGCCAGCAAAGCAAGCGCGGCGGAGACGTGCGGGGCCGCCATCGATGCGCCTTGCAGGAAGCTATAGGAACAATGCGGCGTGCTCGACTGACTGATCGGATCGTAGCAGCCCACGTCCGTCGCGCGCGTCGAAAGGATGCCGTCCGGACGCCCGTCGTGGTCGGCGTCGGCGAACATATCGCCGCCCGGCGCGACCAGATCGAGCTCGGGTCCGAAATTCGAATAGAAGGCGAGATCGCCGCGCGCATCGCCGGCGCCGACCACGATCACATTCTGGCAATTGGCTGGCGCATAGAGCCGCGCCTGATCGGCTTTGTCGCCAGCCGCCGCCACGATCAGCGCGCCGCGTGCGCTCGCCGCATCGATCGCCGACTGCAGCGAAGCCGGACACGGCGCCTGCATGGAAAAGCTGAGATTGATGATGTCGGCTGGCGCGGAGTTCAGGAGTTCCGCGCCGTTTTGCGCGTAAACCGGCGAAACGCCTGCGGCCCAATTCACACCCGCGGCGATATCGGCCAGCGCGCCGCCGCAGCGCCCGAGCGCGCGCACGGGAATGACCGTCACCTCCCAGGCGCCGCCGGCGACGCCGATGCGGTTGTTGGTGACGGCGGCGCCGACAATTCCGGCGACGTGCGTCCCGTGGAACGAGGGCGCAGTCGCGCCGTCGCAAGTATCGCCCGCGTCCTGCGCATCGGCGTCGACGCCGTCGCCATCGCCAGAGCGCGCCGGATCGGAGATGACGTCGACGCCGCGCCCGAGATTGGCGGAATCGTGGATGTCCGGATTGTTGAGATCGATGCCCGTGTCGATCACCGCCACCCGCACCTGGCGCGAACCGATCTGATGGGCGGCCCAAAACGATGCGAACCCCGCTCCGCCCGGCGAAAACCCGGCGCCTGCGCCGCGCGGACGAAAATTCCATTGCAGCGCGTAGAGCGGATCGTTTGCCGGCGCCTGCGGCGTGCTCTGCAATGCAGCCGGCGGCGCCTCGACGCGTCTCGGCAGCGATGACGACGCCGTGGCGATGTAATTCGGTTCGACGAAACGGAAGCGCCGCGAACCGGCCAACGCCTTGATCACGCACCGCGTGGCCAGCGCGACATCGCGCTCCAATTCGTCCTGCGTCACGAGATGCGGACAGAGATCGTCGGCGCTCCAGGCAATCGTCTGCGGGCCCGCGGCTTCGGCTTGCGGTATCGTC
This sequence comes from Caulobacterales bacterium, assembly GCA_035548735.1. Taxonomy (GTDB): domain Bacteria; phylum Pseudomonadota; class Alphaproteobacteria; order Caulobacterales; family Aquidulcibacteraceae; genus Vitreimonas. The sequence continues at coordinate 69,853 of DASZSK010000089.1, forward strand.
TCGTGCGCGAGCACGACTTTGAGGAGCCCGCCAGGCCAGTCGATCACGCGGCCCTGCACCCCCAGCCGCTCCAGCATGACGGCTGCATCATCGCGCGCTTCGGCGAGCGCGAGCGCTTCAGCGCGCAGCCTCAATCCAGCCGCAGCCGCCGAAGGCATCGCATCAAGCGCCGCAAGCCCCTGTCCGCGAACGGCGCGCACGGCGTCGCCGCCCAGGCGCAGATCGCGCGCCGCCTCGACCAGATGGTCCTCCACGCGTGCGCCGATCAGGATTTGCCCGGCCGCCGCCGTGGCCGGCTCCGGGGCCAGCAGCGCGGCGACGCCGTCCTGAGGCTGGACCGAGCCCGAAAGCGCACGCGCCTCGAGCGGCGTCTGCTCCAAGGGCGTCGGACCCGGCGCGGGCCGTCGCTCGCAGGCCACAAGCGCGAGGAGACACGCCGCCAGCGCCATTCCCGCCCGGCGCGTCATGCTTGGCTCCCCGCTGGATTTGGCCGATTGTGGATTTCTAGCCCGCGCCCATCTCAACACAAGCCAAGCGCCTGCGGCCTCTTAGACGCATCAGATGACCACCTTTCCTCTCGGGCCTAATCTTCGCGCCGCGCAAGCGGCGGAGGCGCCGCGCGCGCGCACGGAGGAAGAAGCCACGACGCTGGCCGGCGGACCGGTCTTTCTGGCCGTGGAGGAACTGCCCGAGGCGTTCGAGACGCCCGAAACGGCCGAGGCGGCGGTTCCCGAGCTTTATGGCTCCGGAACCTACGAATTGTTGTGGCGCGAGGGCGCATGGCGCGTGGCCATGCGGTACTGGCGGCCCGCCCCGCCCGCGCCCGTGGCGCGGACCGCGGAGGCCGCCGCCCGCCGCCCGCTCGGCCGCGCGCGCACGCCCGAGGAAGCGCGCGCCGTGCTGCAAACGCCGGCAGAGTTGGCCGAGGAAGTGCTGCCCAAGCTCTATGTCGACCACAAGCAGCTGATGAAGCGCTGGGGCGAACTGGTGCGGAACGGC
>DASZSK010000090.1:0-6998 GCA_035548735.1 Caulobacterales bacterium
GGATCGACAAGAAGCGCATGATCACGGTCAAAGGCGCGAGCGGAAACAATCTCCGCAATGTCGACGCCAACATTCCGCTGGGCGTGTTCGCGTGCGTCACCGGCGTCTCCGGCGGCGGCAAGTCAACCCTGGTGATCGAAACGCTGTTCAAAGCCGTCTCGCGCCAATGGCACGGCTCGGGCGAGGTCCCGGCCGCGCACGACGCGATCCTAGGTCTCGAGCATATCGATAAAATCATCGACATCGACCAGAGCCCGATCGGGCGCACGCCGCGCTCAAACCCCGCAACCTATACCGGCGCGTTCACGCCGATCCGCGATTGGTATGCGGGCCTACCGGAATCGAAAGCGCGCGGCTACGGGCCGGGCCGTTTCTCGTTCAACGTGAAGGGCGGACGCTGTGAAGCTTGCCAGGGCGACGGCGTCATCAAAATCGAAATGCACTTCCTGCCGGACGTCTACGTCACCTGCGACGTCTGCAAGGGCAAACGTTACAATCGCGAGACGCTCGACATCCTGTTCAAGGGCAAGTCGATCTCCGATGTGCTGGACATGACGGTCGAGGAAGCCGCCAATCTGTTCAACGCCGTGCCGTCCATTCGCGACAAGATGGAGACGCTGAAGCGCGTGGGGCTAGGCTACGTCCATGTCGGTCAGCAGGCGACCACGCTCTCCGGCGGCGAAGCGCAGCGCGTGAAACTCTCGAAAGAGCTTTCCAAGCGCGCCACCGGGCGCACGCTCTACATCCTGGATGAGCCGACAACGGGGCTCCACTTCGAAGACGTGAAGAAGCTTCTCGAAGTGCTGCACGAGCTCGTCGACAACGGCAATTCGGTTTTGGTGATCGAGCATAATCTCGATGTCATCAAGACCGCCGATTGGCTGATCGATCTCGGCCCCGAGGGCGGCGACGGCGGCGGACGCATCGTCGCTGAAGGCACGCCGGAAGACGTGGCGAAAGTCCCCGAGAGCTGGACCGGCCGCTATCTCGCCGACGCGATGAAGCGCCAAAAGGCGCGCAAGCGTCCCGTCGAATCAAAAACACCGGCGCCGGTAAAAGCCGCCGCCGCAACGCGCAAGAACGGCAAGAAGCGCGCGAGCGGATGAGGCACTACTCGAACGTCTTGGCTACGCCCGGAACGATCCCGTCGATCTTGCCGTCTTCCACCGCTGCAATTGCCGCCCGTGCATTCACGCCCATGAACAGGACGCCGAAAATCACGCCGGTCACGATCACTGTCCCGTAGAACGCGGCGATGATGCCGAGATTTTCCGGCGCCAGAAGCGCGGCGAACACGTGCTGCGAGGCGGCCGCGGAAGGGTGCGCCTGCGCCTCGACGAACAGGGGGAACAGACGCACGATAAGTGCGCCGCCGGTCGCGCCGAAGGCGACCGCGCCCACCACGAACCACAACAATCCCAACACCAGGAATGAGCCGAACAACGCCCAGAACCGTCCCTTGGTCACTTTCCAAGCGTCAAAATAGGAGAACTTGCGCCGCAAGATCGAGGTCGCGTTCCCCGGTGCGAAGCGCACGCCGACAAACGCCATCACCGCATACTGAACGAGCGCTCGAAGCGCCGACACCAGATAGATCGGACCAATCATCGACGACGGATCTTGCTTCGCGACGCTGCTCATCATGAACCCGAACATCAACGGCAGAGTAATGAGGCCGATGACAAACGAGATCGTGAAGCTGATCGCGAGCCAGATCCAATAGCCGGCGTAAACGCGCCACGTTTCGGCGCCGAGCGAAAGACCGAATAGACCGCCCGTTTCGCCATGGATCATCCACCTCAGGCAAGCAGCCTCGTAAGCAGCGAGCAGGATGTAGAAGATGACCAGGAATAGAAAACTCCATCCCATGAGGCCGAAGATGGCGGCGATGCCGCGCACATCACTGGGCTGTCCGCCTCCTGCGGTCTCGCGGAACAAGGCGGCGATTTGCACAAAGCCGTTCCAATTGACCGCCACGAACGCCGCGATCAGCAACAGCGACAAAACGAAATAGGTCAATGTCGCGCCGATCAATACGCCGCCGTGGTCGCGGCGCTTGAAAGCAAAGAATGTCGCGTTCAACGGCTCAGCCATGCGCTCCCCCAACATGCTTCGTGACTATTCGAACGTCTTCGCCGTCTCCGGCGTGACAATGCCCTGGAGCTTGCCATCCGCCGCCGCGGCCAAGACCGCGCGCGCGTTTATCCCGTAGCCAAGCACCGCGAACAGCGGCCCCGCGATCAGCGCGGCGATCTGAATGCCGAGATACGCAGCGAGTCCGCCCGCGGAACCTGTGAACGACGTCATCGCGCTATTGACGGCTTCGGAAGTCTTGTTCGCTTCGCCCGGGTGCACCGCATCCGAAAACGCCGGCGCCAGCACCAGCAGCAGCGGGCTCCAAATGCCGACGATCACAATCAGGTAGGCGATTGTCAGCAAGAGATACGAACCGAACAATGCCCAGAAGCGGCCCTGGCTCACTTTCCACGAATCGAAAAATGCGAAGCGCCTCAAGCCAACCGAGGCCGCGGCAGCCGGCGCTGTGCGCACCGCGAGCCAGATCGGCAAGCTCAGCGCCACAATCGCCCCGACGCCGCCGACTATGCCGCCGACGATTGGCGTGGACCGGCCGATGATCCCCGCCGTCAGACTGATAACCATCACCAGCAACAGCAAGATCACGTATGCAACGATGAACAGGATGAACCAGAGCCAGTAGCCGCCGTAGACGCGCCATGTGTCGGCGCCGAACGACAAGCCGAAAAGCCCGCCGCGTTCGCCATGGATCAACCAGCGCAAGCATGCCGCCTCGTACGCGGCGGCCAGCACGAACATGAGCACCCAGACGAGAAACTGCACGCCCATGAATGCAAACGGCGACATCGCGCCGGTTTGAATGTTCTCCATCGCGCGGCCTTGCTGGGCGAAATCCAGCGGACGCATGCCGAGCAACAGAAAGTTCGCGCCGAGCGACAAGGCGATGATCGCGATCAGCAGCACCACGAAGGTGATCGAAGCCGGCAACAGCAACGACCCCTTTCGTTTGCGCCAGGCGAAGAACGTAGCTTTCAGCGGCTCTTTGTCGGCCATCGCATGTCCCCCAGTGTGGGACAGCATGCCTCCAACATGTGACGTGCGCAAGAATGTCGCAGGCGGCTAGAGCGCCTTCAACACCGCCTCACCCATTTGCACCGTGGTGAGCGCGCCGCCGATGTCGCGCGTGCGCGCGCCCGAGCCGAGTGCAGTTCGCACGGCCTTTGCGATCCGGTCTGCGGCCTTCGCTTCGCCGAGCGAGAGCCGAAGCGCCATCTCGAAGGAAAGAATCGCAGCCAAGGGGTTGGCGACGCCAAGGCCCGCAATATCCGGCGCCGAGCCGTGCACAGGCTCATAAAGACCCGGCTTGCCAGCGGCGCCCAACGCCGCCGAGGGCAACAAACCGATCGAGCCGGTCAACATCGCCGCCTCGTCGGAAAGAATGTCCCCAAACAGGTTGTCGGTGAGGATCACGTCGAACTGCTTTGGCGCCTTCACCAATTGCATCGCGCAATTGTCGGCGAGGATGTGTTCGAGCTTCACGTCGGCGTATTCCGCGGCGTGCAGCTTCGTCACTTCCTCGCGCCACAGGAGGCCGGTCTCCATGACGTTGGCCTTCTCCGCCGAGTGGACGACGTTGCGGCGGGTGCGCGCCAGCTCGAACGCGACGCGGGCGACGCGATGGATTTCGCTTGTTGTATAGACCTGGGTGTCGACGCCACGGCGTTCGCCGTTCGGCAGCGTCTCAATGCCGCGCGGCTGGCCGAAATAAACCCCGCCCGTCAATTCGCGGACGATGACAATGTCGAGACCCGCGACCAAGTCGCGCTTCAGAGGAGAGGCGTCCGCCAACGCATCGAAGCAGAGCGCCGGACGCAAATTGGCGAACACTTCCATATCCTTGCGCAAGCGCAGCAGCCCGGCTTCCGGGCGCCTGTCGCGCGCGACATTCGTCCATTTCGGTCCGCCGACAGCGCCCATCAGCACCGCATCCGCCTTCAGCGCCCGCGCCACGCTTTCGTCGGTGATCGGCACGCCATGCGCGTCGATGCATGCCCCACCGAACAAGGCCTCCTCGACCTTGAGATCGAGACCCAGCGCATCGATGACGCGACGGACTTCGGCGATCACTTCCGGACCGATGCCGTCGCCAGGCAAAAGCAAGAGCGTCTTCATCAAAACTTCCCGACTGCGGAGACTTCGTAACGCGAAATGTCGTAATCGACAGCCCCCGCGGCGGCGCGCCGCGCGCGCCATTCGATCACGTGCGGCGCCGCGTTGTGGGCGGCGAAGGCGGCCTCGTCGTCATAGATTTCGAAGACGCGCAGGCGTTCGGGATCGGTCACGTCGAAGGCGAACGTGAACAACTGGCAGCCAGGCTCGGCATTCGCCGCAGCGACATAGGCGGTCATATGGGGCTCAAGCGCGGCGCGCGCTTCCGCGGGCACGCGAATATAGCCGGCGACGATCAGCATGCGCGCCTCCTAGCGCAGCCACGGCGCGCCGATCCGGCGCTTCTCCTCGAACGCCGCGATATCAGGATCGCGCTTCAGCGTCATGCCGATATCGTCGAGCCCCTCAAGCAATTTTGCTTTGCGGCCCGGATCAATCTCGAAGCGATAGCTTGCGCCCGATGGGGCCGAGACGGTCTGCGACGCGAGGTCGACGACGAATTTGTGGTTGGCGCCGCGCGCCTCTTCCGTCAGCCGCTCAACGTCGGCTTGATCGAGCACCAGCGGCAGAATGCCGTTGTTGAAGCAATTGTTGTAGAAGATGTCGGCGAAGCTCGACGCGATGATGCAGCGCAAACCGAAATCTTCCAGCGCCCAAGGCGCGTGCTCGCGCGAGGAACCGCAACCGAAGTTCGGCCCGGCAATGAGAATTTGGGCGCCCTTGTATTGCGCTTGATTGAGCACGAAGTCCGGCTTCTCGCTGCCGTCCGCATTGAAGCGCATATCGAAGAAGAGGCCCTTCGCCAGACCCGTCCGCTCCACGGTCGCCAGGAATTGCTTGGGGATGATCTGATCCGTGTCGATATTGGCGATCGGCATCGGCGCGGCGACCGCCGTCAGGGTCGTGAAGGGCGTCATGGGCCCCGTCTCAATCACGGATCGCCCGCCAAGGCTAGTGGAGCGCGCGCGCCCGGCTACAATCGCGCGCGCCCCATGTCCGAAGCCCCGATCCAGCCCGAGCAGATCCGCAACTTTATCGCCGAGCATCTTCTGGTCGCGCCCGTGGCCGCGCTACCGGAGATCCGGCTGCACCAGGCGCAACCGACCAGCGGCCTGTCGCGCCTCCGGGCCATGGGCGCGTCCTCCGACATCCCGTTTTGGGCTTTCACCTGGGCAGGCGGCCTCGCGCTCGCGCGCCATGTGCTGACGCATCCCGACCTTGTGGCGAACCGCCGTGTTCTCGATTTCGGATCGGGCTCGGGCCTTGTAGCGATTGCTGCGGCCAAAGCCGGCGCGGCTTTGGTGACAGCAATCGACATCGATCCCGCCGCCATCGTGGCCGCGGAACTCAACGCGGCCGCCAATGACGTCAACATCGTGAGCATGCTGGGCGACGCAACGAACGCCGAGACACCAGACGCAGACCTCATTCTCGCTGGCGATGTCTTCTATGACCGCGACTTGGCCAAGCGCGTGCTGCCTTTCCTGCAACGCTGCATCGCCGCTGGCGTCGACGTCCTCATCGGCGACCCCAACCGCGCGCCGTTGCCGCGACGGCGTCTGCGGCTGATCGCACATTACGACACTGGCGATGTCGGCGACGCCGCGCTCAGCTCAAGCTATGTCTACGCACTGCGTTAGGTTCACATCACCTTGCGCACATCCGTCAGCTTGCCCGTCAGCGCGGCGGCGGCGGCCATCGCCGGGCTCATCAAGTGCGTGCGCGCGCCGCGGCCTTGGCGGCCTTCGAAATTGCGGTTGCTTGTGCTCGCCACGCGCTCGCCGGGCGCTGCGATATCCGGGTTCATGCCCAGACACATCGAGCAGCCCGGCTCGCGCCATTCGAAGCCTGCATCGGTGAAGATGGTGTCGAGCCCCTCCTCCTCGGCCTGATGCCGCACGAGGCCCGAGCCCGGCACGATCATCGCGCGGACGCCGGCGGCGACGCGCTTGCCCTTCACGATGTTGGCGACGGCGCGCAAATCCTCGATGCGGCCATTGGTGCAGGAGCCGATGAACACGCGATCGATCGGCAGCCCTTCGAGCTTCTGACCCGCTTCAAGCCCCATGTAAGCTAAGGCGCGCCTGGCCGTTTCGCTCTTCACGGCGTCGCCAAAGCTTTCCGGATCGGGCGCGGCGTCTGCGATGGTGGCGACCTGCTCCGGATTGGTGCCCCAGGTGACAAGCGGCGCGATCGCCGCGCAATCGATCTCGATGATCTCGTCCCAATGCGCATCCGGATCGGAGTGCAGCGTGCGCCAATAGAGCAGAGCTTCCTGCCAACCGCCGCCCTTCGGCGCCGCCGGGCGACCCATCAGATACGCGAACGTCTTTTCATCCGGCGCGATCAAGCCGGCGCGCGCGCCCGCCTCGATCGACATGTTGCAGATCGTCATCCGCGCTTCCATCGACAGCTCGCGGATCGCGTCGCCGGCATATTCCATCACATAGCCGGTGCCGCCGCTGGTGCCGATCCGGCCGATGAGCGCGAGCACCATGTCCTTCGCGCCGACGCCGGGCGCGGGCTTGCCTTCAAACCGCACCAGCATGTTCTTCGACTTGCGCGTCCGCAGCGTCTGCGTCGCAAGCACGTGTTCGACTTCACTGGTGCCGATGCCGTGCGCCAGCGCGCCGAAGGCGCCATGCGTCGAGGTGTGGCTGTCGCCGCAGACGATGGTAAGTCCCGGTTGCGTGCGGCCCTGTTCCGGCCCGACGATATGGACGATGCCGTTGCGGATATCGCCCATCGGAAAGAACTCGATGCCCTGCTCGGCGACATTCTTCGCCAGCGTT